>DASXHF010000330.1:0-18191 GCA_036488775.1 Gemmatimonadaceae bacterium
TGGTCGTCGCGCACAGGGCGCCAATGCGGCGCCGATCCAGCCCCGTCGATCGGGGCGCCCATGGGACGGACTCGCAGCGCACGCGCCTGGAATCGCGCGCCGTCGCGTCCGTTGGCGTCCGGCGCGAAGCCGGCGTCGCGCGCGCGCCAATCGGCTACCCGTGCACTCTCGCGCAGACGTATCATCGATGAGGCAGTCACCGTCGCGGTGTCGCGCTTCGTCGTGTCGGGCCGCGTCTGCGGAGGCACTGGGAGCTGCCGGACCGGCACCGGCGCCGAGTAGACGCCACACCCACCCGAGCCGATGAGATACTGCGCGTACAGCGTACTGCCGATCTGGATGTACCGGATGAGCGGGGCCGGGAACGGAAAACCGCCGAAGTCGTTGGGATCGGGGAGCGCACCGTAGTAGAACGAGCTGCTCGTCGGCGCTCCACACTCGGCGAAGATGCTGCCGCGACTGACGAGCGATGCTGCGTGCATCGCCGGGGTCTTGAAGGTCGAGTAGTCGTAGCTGTAGTCCTGGTCGAGCAGCGTCAGCGCGCGGCCCAGCTCCTCTGCACCCTGCAGGACGTTGCTGCGGTCGAGGAGGCGGAGAATCGCTCCCTCGTCCCACCCGCCACGACTGTCGGCGAGGCGCTGGAGCTGCAGCGGACGGGCCGATGCGAGTGCAACGATGACTCCGCCGCGAAGGAAGCGATATCGCGGGTTTTGCGGGAGCCCGCCGAAGCCGGCGAAGAACGGACGCATCTCCGGTCTCTGGCGGGACGACACCAGTCCCATCGCCGCCGGTGTCTCAGGGTACAGGACGCGGACGCGGTTGTCGTAGTCGACCGCCAACACGAAGGCGTAGCTGTCATCCTCGGTGCGGAAGTCGACGTCGACGTACGACGTGGGCTGCAGGCCATAGTTCGGCCGGACGAAGAGCCGGATCTCCGGCGCCTCGTCGGCGCTCTGCATGGCCGTGAGGGCCTCCACCGAATCGCGCACGCGGAGGTATCGCTCTGCCGGGGACTCGGCGCGCGGCGCCACTGTCGCGCATCCGGGGAGTACTACCACCAGCGCCACCATCACGCGCCAAGACTTCGCGAGTCCGATCCGCATGCGGCACACTCCGTCCGTGGTTGTATACAACTTGGGACACACTGTCGATACGCGCAAGCCCACCCGACTGCTGTCGACGTCGGTCGCATGCGGAGTGCCGTGCGGCGCGCCCCTGATCTAGGTTACGCACGAATGGAGTCCAACGCTCCCCGCGCCGATCTGTACGACCCGGCCGCGCTGGCGTCGCTCGGGCACCTCGAGGTCGTAGCCCGATGGATCGTCGACGGCTTTCTCAGCGGACTCCACCGCTCTCCCCGCAAGGGATTCTCGGTGGAGTTCGCTGAGTTTCGTCCGTATCAGCCGGGCGACGACCTGCGTTACGTCGACTGGAAGATCGCGGCGCGCGCCGACCGCTGGGTCGTGAAACAATACGAAGAGGAGACCAACCTCCGCGCGACGCTCATCCTCGACGTGAGCCGCTCGATGGACTGGCGTGGCGCGCCCGCCGACGTACGGGTCACCAAGCGCGCCTTTGCCGAGCAGCTCGTCGCCGCGCTCGCGCTCCTGCTGCTCCGCCAGCGCGATGCCGTCGGGCTCGTTCGCTTCGACGACGCGGTGCGGACCAGCATCCCGCCGCGCGCCCGCACCACGCAGTGGCGACGGCTCGTCGGCGCGCTCATGCAGGACGCGGGAGGCCGAGATTCGGATCTCGCGATGGCGCTCGGTCAGGCCGCGCGGCTCGTCAATCGGCGCGGGCTGGTCGTCCTCGTCAGCGACCTCCTCGTCGACGTAGAGGCGGCGCTGCCGGCGCTGCGCGGATTGCGCGCCGCGGGACACGACGTCACGGTGCTTCATGTGATGGATCCGGCCGAGCGGCATTTCACCACCGCGGGCGAAGCGCGCTATGCCGACCCGGAGACGGAGCTGGCCGTGCCGGCCGCCGGCGCCGACGTGCGCGCGGCGTACGATTCGACGGTCGCCACCGTGATCCAGGAATGGCGCGACACGCTCGCCGCCATGGGGGCGGGATACGAGCTGGTGATGACCGATCAGCCGTATGCCGTTCCGCTGCGGCGCGCCTTCGACGCGCGCCAACACCGCCCGTGAGCTTTCTCGCACCGCTCTATCTCCTCCTCGGCGCCGCAGCGGCGGTGCCGCTGCTGTTGCACCTCCTCCGCCGCAACATCGCGGCGCGGGTCGAGTTTCCCGCCGCGCGGTATCTGCTGCGCGCCGAACAGGAGCACAGCCGCTCGCTCCGGCTGCGCAACCTGCTGCTGATGCTTCTGCGCGTGGTGTTGGTGTTGGCGATCGCGCTCGCGGCGGCGCGGCCGTTCGTGCGCGGCGTCGGTGTGGGAGGACACGGCACCACGGCGGTCGCGATCGTGCTCGACAACTCGCTGTCCACCACGGCGATGACGGGCGGCGCGCCGCTGTTCGACGCGTTGCGCGAGGCCACGCGAACCCTCCTTCGCGCCGCGACGGCAGGCGATCGCTTGTGGCTCGTCACCGCCGACGGGCGCGTTCGCGGCGGCTCGCGCGACGCGCTGCTCGCGCAGCTGGATGGCATCTCGCCCTTACAAGGCGCGGGCGACCTGCCGCTTGCAGTACGACGTGCCGGCGCCGCGGTGGAGACGGCCCCGGTGCCGACCCGCGTCATCGCGGTGGCCACGGACGGTCAGCGCACCGCGTGGCGCGGAGCCGCTCGCATCGGCGGGCTCGCGTCGGTGTTCGTGCCGGCTGGCGATCCGCCGCGCAATCGCGCCGTCATCGCCGCCGCCGCCGAGCCGGCGCGCTGGACGCCGCGCGGCGCGGTGACCGCGCGGGTCGACGCGCCCGACTCGGTGGGCTATCGCGTCGTGCTCGACGATCGTACGCTCGCGCGCGGCACGGCGTCGCGCGGCGACCCGGTCTCGCTCCGCGTCGCCCCACCGGAGCGCGGCTGGCGCGCCGGACGCGTGGAGATCGAGCCGGACGACTTCGCGGCCGACGACGCACGCCACTTCGCCGTGTGGATCGGCGCGCCGCCGGCCGTGACGGCGGATCCGTCCGCCGGTGCCTTCGTCGGCACGGCGTTGAGCACGCTCGTCGCCGACGGCCGCGTCACCGCCGGCGGCGGGGTGCGAGTCGGCGCCGCCGACGTCATCGGCGACCTTCCGGCACTCATCCTTCCGCCTGCTGATCCCGTGCGCCTCGGCGCCGCCAATCGAGCGCTCGAACGGCTCGGCATCCCGTGGCGGTTTGCCGCGCTGGACCGGTCGCCCGCCGTCGCGCGCGGCGATCGGCTCGACGGCGTGCCCATCGCGGAGCGGTACCGACTCGATGCCGTGGGCGATCGAGTGGGTGACACGCTCGCGACGGCCGGCGGCGAGCCGTGGATCGTCGGGGGGCCGGCCTACGTGCTCGTCGCATCGCGCCTCGATCCGGCGGCCACGGCGCTGCCGTTGCGCGCCGCGTTCGTCCCCTGGCTGGCCGACGTGCTCGCGCTGCGCCTTGGCGCACCGGCCGGGGATCTCGGCGCTCCCATCGACGCCGTCCCGGGCCAGCGGATTCGTCTCCCGGCCGGCGCTGATGCGTTGGAAGCGCCGTCGGGCGAGCGACGCGCGGTACAGAGCGAGACCGCGAACGCGCCCGATGCGCGCGGTGTATGGTTCGTGCTTCGCGCCGGCCGTCGCATCGGCGCCGTTGTCGTCAACGCGCCGCCGGAGGAGTCCCAGCTCGCACGCTGGAGCGCGGATGCGCTCGGAAACCGCCTCGCCGCGCGCGGCGCGCGCGCCGCGGGCACCGCGAATGCGTGGGTCCGCGAAACCTTTGCCCCGTCCACGCGCCGGCCGGCACTCACGCCGCTTCTCCTGCTCGCCCTGCTGCTGCTCGCCGCTGAAAGCGCGGCGGTCCGCGCCTCACGTACCACCGCTGCCTAGTGTCACTCCCCAGTCTGCTCGACGCCGTCGAACGCCTGCCGGCGTTCACGCGGCTCATCAACACACTTCCGTCGCCGCGCGCCGAGCTACGCGTCACCGGACTTCCCGGCTCGGCCGACGCCACGCTCGTCGCCGCGCTCGCGCGACGGCTGCCGACCCGCTTCATCGTCGTCGCCGCGGATGGCGTGCCGCAGGCCGAACGGTTGCTCGCCGATCTCTGTACGCTGCTCGACGAGACGCCGGTCGCACTCTACCCGCCACGCGAGGGATTCGGCGAGGCCGAGCCCCACGTCGAAGTCGCGGGTGAGCGCGTCGAGACGCTGGAGCGTCTGTCGCGCGGCGAGATCAGGATGCTGCTGACGACGCCGCGGGCGCTGCTCGAGCGCACGCGGCTGCCCGCCGCGCTCGCCGACCTGCGCCTCGAGCTGCGCAAGGGTGATGTCCGGCGCCCGCGCGAGCTGGCTGACCATCTGGAACGAATCGGATTCGAGCGAGTGCCGATGGTCGAGGACGTCGCGCAGTTCAGCCTGCGCGGCGGCATTCTCGACGTCTACTCGTTTGGCATGAGCGACCCCGTGCGACTCGAGTTCTGGGGCGACGAGGTCGTGGATCTGCGGCACTTCGACCTCGGCTCCCAGCGCTCGACGCGCGCGGTGGATCTCGCCGTCGTGCTGCCGGTCGACGGGCACGTGAGCGAGGACGCCGCGCCGGGCGAGCGGTTGTCCGTGTCGGCGCTCTTCCCCCCCGACACGCTCGTCGTCTATCCGGTGGGCACGCACATCCTCCCGGAGCTCAAGCGCACCTGGGACGAGGCAGCGCATCACATCGACCTCGCGCGCCGGCGCGGCGAGGAGGTCGAGTCGCGCGAGCAGCTGTTCGAGCCACCCGAGCGCACCGCGGCGACACTCGCGTCGTTCGGCACCGTGCGGCTCGTCGATCCGACCGCCGAACAGGCCGACATCGGATTTCCGCTGAAGGCCCCGGAGGCGATAGATCGCGACATCCGGAAGCTCCGCAAGCTCGTCCGTGACGGCGTGCCGACGATCATCCTCTGCGACAACGAGGGGCAGGCGGAGCGGCTCGACGAGCTGTTGAACGAGGATGCGTGGGAGCCGTCGCCCGCGGCGCTGACGGTCGGCGCGCTGGGCGGTGGCTGGGTGCTGCCGCCCGGCGATTACGAGCGGGGCCTGCGCGTACTCACCGATCACGAGATCTTCCGGCGCGAGCGGCGCGTACGCCGCCAGCGCCGGTACGTGAGCGGCAGCGTCGATTCGCTCGCGCTCAAGACGGGCGACTTCGTCGTGCACCTGGAGCACGGCGTCGGGATCTATCGCGGCATCGAGACCATCTTCGTCGGGCAGAGCACGATCGAGGTCGCGGTGGTGGAGTACGAGGGGGGCGATCGCCTCAACGTCCCGCTCTATCGCATCGACCAGCTCGAGCGGTACCGCTCGGCCGACGACGTCAGCGAGGACGTGCCGCCGCCGCGGCTGCACAAGCTCGGCGGGAAACGATGGGCGAGCCAGCGCGACCGCACCAGAGCGGCGATTCAGGAGATGACCCTCGAGCTGCTCGACCTGTATGCGAGACGAAAGGTCGCGTCGAGACCGTCCCACGTGCCCGACACCGCCTGGCAGCGCCAGCTCGAGAGCAGCTTCCTGTTCGAAGACACGCCCGATCAGCGCAAGGCGACGACCGACGTGAAGCAGGACATGGAGAGCACGCGTCCCATGGACCGCCTGCTCGTCGGCGACGTCGGCTACGGCAAGACCGAGATCGCGGTGCGCGCCGCGTTCAAAGCCGTGCAGAGCGGGCGGCAGGTCGCCGTGCTCGTGCCGACGACCATCCTCGCCGACCAGCATGCGCGCACCTTCACCGAACGGCTGGCCGACTTCCCCGTGCGCATCGCGGTGTTGAGCCGCTTTCAGAACGCGAAGGAGCAGGCGCAGACGCTCGCCGAGCTCGCGGAGAAGAAGGTCGACATCGTCATTGGCACGCATCGGCTGCTCAGCCCCGACGTCGTGTTCGCCGATCTCGGCGTGATCATCGTCGACGAGGAGCACCGGTTCGGCGTGAAGCACAAGGAGCGGCTCAAGCAGCTCAAGCTGGAGACCGACGTGCTCACGCTGACGGCGACGCCGATTCCGCGCACGCTGCACCTGTCGCTCGCCGGTTTGCGCGACATGACGCTGATGCAGACGCCGCCGCGCGACCGCTCGCCGGTGCTCACTTTCGTCGAGCCGTGGGACGAAGGGCTGATCGAGGAGGGGATCGCGCGCGAGCTCGATCGCGGCGGCCAGGTGTTCTTCGTCCACAACCGCATCGAGACGATCGTCGCCATCGCCGACCATCTTCGCCGCATCGTGCCGCGCGCGCGCATCGCCGTCGCGCACGGTCAGATGAAGGAGCGGGAGCTCGAGCAGATCATGCACCAGTTCGTGAACGGCGAGATCGACGTGCTCGTGTCGACGCTCATCGTGGAGAGCGGATTGGACGTGCCGAATGCGAACACGATGTTCGTCAATCGCGCCGACAACCTGGGGCTGGCCCAGCTTTACCAGCTGCGCGGCCGCGTGGGTCGTTCGCACCGCCGCGCCTACTGCTACCTGATGGTACCCGATTCCGTCGACGCCGACGCCGAGCGCCGGCTCCAGGTGCTCGAGCACCACACGGAGCTGGGGGCGGGGTACAAGATCGCGCTCAAGGACATGGAGATGCGCGGGGCGGGGAACCTCCTCGGCGCCGAGCAGTCCGGCTACGTACACGCGGTCGGGTTCGATCTCTATCTCCGCATGCTGGACGAGACGGTGCAGCGGCTGATGCGCGGCGACAGCGCGCCCAAGCCGCAGCCGGCGGACGTCTCGATGGACATCCCGGCGTACCTGCCCGACGACTACATCGAGGCCCAGGAGGCGAAGCTCGACGTGTACAAGCGGCTCGCTCGGTTCGAGTCGCCGGACGAGATCGAGGCGCTGCGCGCGGAGCTGCGCGATCGATTCGGCCCACTGCCACCGCCCGCCGACGCCATGCTGGCGATGGGGTTGCTGCGGATCGTGGGCGGCCACCTGGGCATCGAGGGGATCCTGGTGCGCGGCGACGAGGCCCGCATTACCTTTAGAGATTCCGCGATCCCGCGCATGAAGGGACTCTCCGCGGCATTCCACGAAGTTCAGTTCCAGGCGGAGGTGCGACGCGCGCATCCGCTCTCGCTCAAGCTCACCCGGCTCGGCGGGGCCCAGCTCCTCGATGGGCTCGTCCGCGCCCTGCGTGCGGTCGCGTGACGCTCGCCTCCTTCTCCCGACGACAGTCCTCCTCATGAAACGCTCTTCGCTCCTCGCCCTCGGTCTCACCGCGATGGCCGTCGCCGCATGCGGCGGCCTCAAGGACGCGCTCACGGCCCACGTGGACGTCGTCGCCCGCGCCGGCTCGCAGGAGCTCTCGGTCACCCGTCTCTCCGACCTGCTCGGCAACTCCAAGCTGGGCATGCCGATCAACAAGGACGTCGCGACCGTCGTCGCGCGCGATCTCTGGGTGCCCTATCAGCTGCTCGCGGTCGCTGCGGCGCGCGGTGACTCGCTCAACGACGTGAAGGCGATCGACGCCGCCGCGTCGGGCATGGTGGAGAACGCCAAGCTCGGACGGTTCATGGAATCGGTGGCCGCGAAGCTGCCGGTCGACTCGAGCGCGAGCGAGGCGTCGTACAACGCCGCGAGCGGCGGCCTGTATTCGGCGCGCCACATCCTCTTCCTCGTGCCGCAGGGCGCGACGCCGGCCGTGCGCGACTCGATCCGCAAGAAGGCCCAGAGCGTGCTCGCCCAGGTGACGCCCGCCAACTTCGCCGAGATGGCGAAGAAGTACAGTCAGGACAACACCGCGGCGCGCGGCGGCGACCTCGGCGTCTTCCCGCGCGGGATGATGGTCAAGCCGTTCGGCGATGCGGTCGCCGCGCTCAAGCCCGGCCAGATCTCGCCGCTCGTCGAGACGCAGTTCGGCTACCACATCGTGCAGCGGAGCACCTGGGATCAGGCCAAGGCACAGTACGCACAACAGGCGGCGGGCCGCGCCCGTCAGGTGGCCGAGAGCACCTATCTCGCCCAGGCGGAAGCGCAGGCGAACGCGAAGCTCAAGGGCGACGCGGCCGCGACCATGAAGGCGGTGGCGAAGGATCCGCTCGGACATCGCAAAGACAACACGGTGCTCGCCACCTACACCGGTGGCGACCTCACGGCGGGCCGCGTCGCCGCTGTGCTGCTCTCCACGCCGCGCTCCGGCCAGCTGGCGCAGCAGATCCAGCAGGCGCCGGATTCGCTGGTGAATCACTACGTCTCCAACCTCGCACAGCGCGAAGTGCTGCTGCGCCGTGCCGACAGCGCCAAGACAGGGCTCACGCCGGAGGAGACGGCGAACATGCACCGCGACTTCGCCCAGGTCGTCGCGCTCAGCTGGCAGCAGATCGGCCTCGATCCCAAGACGCTCGCCGACAGCGCCAAGTCGCCGGCCGATCGCGAGCATCTCGCTGCCGCGCGCGTCGAGGCGTTCCTCGACAAGGTGATGGCAGGGCAGGCGCAGCCGGCTCCGGTGCCCGCACCGCTGCAGATGGTGCTGCTCGACAAGTACGATGCAAAGGTGAACCCGGCGGGCATCGACCGCGCGGTCGAGCGCGCGGCGAAGCTGCGTGCGAGCGCCGACTCGGCGCGGATGGCGGGACGGCCCAAGTCGGCGGTTCCGCTTCCGGGCGCCATGAATCCTGGCGCGCCGGCCGGTGCGGCTCCGCAGGCGACTCCGCCGTCGCCGCCCAAGCCGTAGCGGGCGCGCATGTCCAGCTCCTTCACCAGCGAGCCTCTCGGACCTTCAGGGTCCGCCAGCGGGTATCTCGACGTCATGCGTCTTCGACTCCGACTCCCGTTCTGCGCCGCCCTGCTCGCCGCCGGCGCGGCGGCCGCCAACGCACAGCAGAAACCGGCTGCGCCGCCGCGGGCTGCGGCGCAGCCCGCCGCCGCGGTGGCGAGCGCCATCCCCCTCGACCGCGTCGTCGCGATCGTCGGCGACGTTCCGATCACCCTGTCCGACGTGCAGGAGCGGTTGATCGCGAAGCGTCAGGACGGGATCGCGGTGCCGACCGACAGCGCTGGCTTCCATACCTTCCTCCTTGGCGTCGTGAACGAGCTGATCGACGAGGAGCTGCTCCTCCGGAAGGCGAAGGATCTCAAGGTCGAGGTGCCGGATGCCGACATCACGAACACGGTCGACAAGCAGGTGAAGGACATCCGCGGCCGCTTCGGCAGCGACGCGGAGTATCGCGGCGAGCTGGCGAAGGCCGGGTTGGGCACCCCTGAGGAGTTCAAGCGCTTCCGCGCCGACCAGGTGCGGCGCAGTGAGACGATCACGAGGACCGTGCGCAAGCTGCGCGAGGACGGCAAGGTCGTTCAGGCCAACATCACCGACGCCGAAGTCCAGGACGCCTACAATCGGAACAAGGCGACCCTGCCGAAGCGTGAGGCGAGCGTCGCCTGGCGTCAGATCATCATCGCGCCGCACGCGACCGAGGCCGCCAAGGCCCGGGCGCGCGCCAAGGCTGAATCGCTCCTCGTCGAGCTCCGCACCGGCGGCGACTTCGAGAAGCTCGCCAAACGCGAGTCGATGGATCCCGGCACGAAGGACAACGGCGGAGACCTCGGCTGGAATCGTCGTGGGCGCATGGTCCCCGAGTTCGACCGGTGGATGTTCGCGCTGCCGCCGGGTCAGCTGAGCCCCGTCATCGAGACGGCGTTCGGCTATCACATCATTCGCGTCGACCGGGTGCAGCCTGGCGAGGTCAAGGCGCGCCACATTCTCATCTCGCCCAAGATCGACTCGGCCGACGTCGCGCGCGCGAAGCTCGAGGCCGACAGTGTGGCAGCAGCGTGGCGCGCCGGCGCCCCCTTCGACTCGCTCGCGAAGAAGCATCACGACTTCGCCGGCGGTGAAGAAACCACCCTGCTCACGCCGTACGCGCGGGCGCAGCTGCCCGCGCCCTACCAGCAGGCGTTCGCGGGCAAAGCGGCCAAGGATTTCGTCGTCTTTCAAATTCCCGGAAACGGCTCGATCCCGGCAAAGATGGTCGTCGCCCAGATCGCCGCGGTCGAGGAAGGCGGCGATCTGACGTTGGCCGAGGTGAAGGAGCGGTTCCGTGCGCGGCTCGCCGAAGAGGGCGGGATCAAGCGGCTGATGGACACGCTGCGCAAGCAGACGTACGTCACCGTGAAGGATGACGCGCTCGCCATCGCGCCGCCGCCGCCGGCTGCACCCTCCACCACCCCCTGAGCCGGACGACGCATGAGCCGGACGGCGCGCTCGAAGCCGCGGCTCGCCGTCACCCTCGGTGATCCGCGAGGCATCGGGCCGGAGATCGTCGTGGCGGCGGCCGGCTCCGGGCGCGTGCGCGCCGCAGCCGATCTCGTCGTCGTTGGACCGGCCGGTACACCCGCCGCGGTGGATGAGCCCGTCGGCGAATGGTCCGTCGGCCACCCGTCAGTCCCTGACGCTGGTCGTCTCGCCGGCCGTGCCGTCGACCGCGCCATCGAGATGGCGCTGCAGGGCGACGTAGACGGCATCGTCACCGCACCGCTCGACAAGCACGCGCTGCTCGAAGGGGGCTACGACTTTCCGGGCCACACCGAGCTGCTCGCCGCGCGCACCGGACGTCACGTCGCGATGATGCTCGCCGCCACGCGACCGGCCGGTGCATCGACTCATCCATTGCGTGTCGTGCTCGCGACCACGCACATCGCGCTGCGCGACGTCCCGCGCCTGCTCACGACGCAGACGATCGTCGACGCCGCGGACGTCACGCGCGCCGGCCTGCGAGAGTGGTTCGGCATCGCCGAGCCGAGGATCGCGCTGTGCGCGCTCAATCCGCACGCGGGCGATCATGGGCGTTTCGGTCGGGAGGACGACGAGCTCCTCGCCCCCGCCGCTCGAGCGGCGTCGATCGCCGGTCCATTCCCGGCCGATACGGTGTTCGTGCGCGCGATGCGCGGCGCGTTCGACGCGGTGATCGCGCCCTACCACGACGTCGGGATGACGGCGATCAAAGTCGCCGCGTTCGGCTCGGCGGTGAACGTGACACTCGGTCTCCCATTCCCACGCACCTCACCCGATCACGGCACCGCGCTCGACATCGCGGGGAAAGGGCTCGCGGATGCGTCGAGCATGATCGAGGCGATCGTGATGGCGGCGGAGATTGCAGGTCGGGCGATCCGCTGACCGGACCTTAACCCGCCGCGCGAAGCGCGCGGCGCCCGATTCTCAGTTTCGCTGTCTCTCCCGCCGATCCCCGACGGAATGCAGATCGAGCGCGAGCGTCTCGATCCTCCGCCCATCCATCGATCGAACCGTGAACACCGCGTGGCTCGCCGTCACGCGATCGCCAGGCACCGGTAGCCGTCCGATCGCGCCGAAAACGTAGCCGCCGATCGTCGTGAAGTCGTCGTCCGGGATGTCGAGGCCGAAGCGTTCATTCAGCTCGCTGATGTTCATGCCGCCCGGGATCAGCACGTCCGCGCCCTGCGCCGGCTTGTCGAGCTGCTCGGGCTCATCGTACTCGTCGAGGATCTCGCCGACGATCTCCTCGAGCAGATCCTCCATCGTCACGATGCCGGCCGTGCCTCCGTATTCGTCGAGCACGACCGCCATGTGCTCCTTCAATCGCTTGAAGTCGGACAGCACCTCCTCCACCTCGCGTGAGCCCGGCACGACGTGCACCGGGCGCATCAGCCCGCGCACCGTGAACGCCGTCGGCTGGGTGCGCAGCAGCGGAATGAGATCTTTCGCCAACACCAGGCCGACGATGTTGTCGATCGATTCCTCGTACACCGGATAGCGCGACCGGTGGGTGTTGACGACCAGGTCCACTGCTTCGTCGAGCGTCGCTTCGATGTCCAGCGCGTCGATCTCCGTCCGTGGCGTCATCACCTCGCGCGCGGTCTTCTCCGAGAATTCGAATACACCCTCGATCAGCGCCGCGTCTTGCCGCTCGAGCGCGCCGACCTCCTGACTCTGCTCCACGAGGATGCGGAGCTCGTCGGCCGAGTGGACGTTTTCCTCCTCGCTCATCGGCTTCTGGCGAAAGAGGCGGAGCACCGCGTCGGCGGACTTGGCGAGCAGCCAGGTGAACGGCTTCGTCAACCACGCGAAGACCATGAGCACCGGCACGAGCCACCGCGCGACCTCTTCCGGATGGTTGAGCGCCGCCGCACGCGGCGCGAGCTCGCCGAACACCACGTGGCCGTACGTCACGACCGCCAACGCGCAGATCGTGCCGAGTCCGGCAGTCGAGCCGATGCGCACGGCGACCGGCAGTGCACCGAACGTCTGCGCGAACGCGTGCGCGAGCGTCTCCTCCGCAAGCGCGCCGATGCCGATGCTCGCCAGTGTGATGCCGAACTGGCTCGCCGACAGCAGCCGCGCCATGTGCGAGAGCGCACGGAGCACGAGGCGCGCTTTGGCGTCCCCGGCGCGCGCCATCGCTTCGAGGCGCGACCGGCGCGAGCGCACGACGGAGAACTCCGCTGCCACGAAGAAGCCATTCAAGGCGAGCAACGCCAGGATGGCGAGTATGCGGACGAGCACGAGCGGAACGTAATCGCGCCGTGACGGGCGAGCCACTGGCCTCGTCCCAGTGTTGCCCGCCGCTCAACTCCCGGCGCCCTGCGGCCGACACTCCAGAGACAGATGAGCGACTATCGCATCGAGAAGGTACGGCGCCGGGTCGAGATCGTGCTCGCCAACGGCCAACGACTCGACGGCGATGTCTTCGTGCCGCCCCTCGCACGCGTCGAGAGCGAGAGCGAGCCGCTCGATCTGCTGAATGATGACGAACCCTTCCTCCCGCTCGTCCTCCCGTCGGGGGATGCCTTTCTGCTCCAGAAGTCGCACATCGCGATCGTCGGCACTCCGCTACCCCAGGGCGACGACGCTATCGAGCGCGGCCTCGTGGGCATGCACGTCGAAGTCACGCTCATCGACGGCAGCTCACACGTGGGCTCCATCTTTCCCGAGGTCCGCGTGAACCGGCAGCGCCTGGTGGACGTCCTCAACGATCTCGCACTGCCGTTTCTCGCCCTGTTCACCACCGAGCAGCTTCGCCTGGTGAACCGCATTCATATCGCCTACGTCCGTCCGCTCTCGTAAGTCGCAATGGCTCATCTCGATCGACTTCTCTCCGTCATGGTGAGCCAGCACGCCACGGCGCTCCGGCTCGACGAAGGCGCCCTCGCCGAGCTCGAGATTGCCGGCGCGACGCGTCCGATGACCAAGACGCCCCTCACCGGGCAGCAAGTGCTTGCGCTGCTGCGCGAGATCGCCCCGCCCGACGCGGCCGCGCAGCTCGACGGTGGAAAGCCCACACGATTCGACTACGTCTCCGAGGATGGGGCCTTCTGCATCGAGGCCCGCCGCGAGGGGACGCAATGGCGCTCCCGGCTCACCCTCGACGAAGGACGCGAGCGTCAGCGGCTGAACGGACAGGCTCGCCCCGAGGTCGCCTCCTACGGCACGCCGCCCTCGGTGCCGCCTGCGGCGCAGGCCGCCGTTCCCACGACGCCCGCGCCGGCGCGGCCCCCCGCCCCAACGGCCGCCGCCGCCCCGGCTGCCCGAAACGGAGCCGCACCCGCCGCCGCACCCGCACCCGCCGCGCCAGTCTCGGTTTCTGCCACGGCACCCGCGGCGGACGGCGACCGCGAAGACATCGACGCCATCACTTCGTTCGAAGGGAGCGACCGCGCCCGAGCCACGCTCGACCACCTGTTGCGCACGATGGTCGAGCAGGGCTCATCCGATCTGCATCTGCGCTGTGGTGAGCCGCCGATCGTGCGGCTGCACGGCGAGATGAAGCGGCTCGAGGGCGACGTGCTCGAGCCGCCCGCGCTGGAGGCGATGATCCTCTCCGTCATGCCGGAGCGCAATCGGCGCGAGTACACCAAGTCCAACGATACGGACTACGCCTACGAGCTCCCCGGGGTCGCGCGCTTTCGCGCCAACGCGCTCAAGGATCGCCGCGGGCCGGCTGCCGTCTTCCGGCAGATTCCCGCCACGGTGGTCACCGTCGAGCAGATGAACATCTCTCCCGAGGTGCAGAAGCTCTGCTACCTCACCAAGGGGCTGGTGCTCGTCACCGGCCCGACCGGCTCGGGGAAGTCCACCACGCTCTGCTCGCTGATCGATCTGGTGAACCGCTCGCGGCACGATCACGTGCTCACGATCGAGGATCCGATCGAGTTCGTGCATCCGAACAAGAGCTGCATCATCACGCAACGCCAGGTCGGCGTGCACACGACCTCGTTCAAGAGCGCGCTCCGCGCGGCGCTCCGCGAGGATCCCGACATCATCCTCGTCGGCGAGTTGCGCGACCTGGAGACGGTGTCGATCGCCATCGAGACGGCGGAGACGGGCCACCTCGTGTTCGGGACGCTGCACACGACGACCGCCGCCGGCACGATCGACCGCATCATCGATCAGTTTCCCGCCGACCGGCAGGAGCAGATCCGCGTCATGCTCGCCGAATCGCTCAAGGGCGTCATCTCGCAGACGCTGTGCAAGAAGATCGGCGGTGGCCGCGTGGCGGCGCGCGAGGTGCTGCTCTCGATTCCGGCCGTGACGAATCTCATTCGCGAGGGAAAGACCTTCCAGATTCCCTCCGTCATGCAAACGTCGAAGCGCCTCGGCATGGTGACGTTGAACGACGCGCTCCTCGAGGTGGTCGACGGCGGACTGGTCGAGCCGAAAGAGGCCTACATGAAGGCGGTCGACAAGACCAACTTTCTCTCCGCCCTCAAAGCGCGCGGGCTGGACACCACGTTCGCCGACCCGTCAGACGCCGCCCCGCCCAAGGAACCGCCGAAGGCGGCCACTCCGGCTCCCGCGAAACGCTGACCTGCGACGACGGCCCTCGGCGCCGCCGAGCCATCAACGCCAGACCGCCGGCAGACATGAACGGGGTGCCCTCCTCCGGGGCGCCCCGTTCCGATTTATCGACCGCCGGTCCAAGCAAGGGCGCGCGATACGCGCGGCGCCCTCGCGTCTAGCGTCGCACGTCGTCCGCGCCGTCAGCTTGGTCGGCGTCGTGCCGTTCCGACGCGCCGCCGGCGAGCTCCCCACGGGGGAGCGCGTACTCCTCGCGGGCCGAGTACCCGTACCCTCCCAGAACCTCCCCGCCTCGCATGTAGTCGTGACCGTAGCCGCGGCCATGCGGATACTGCTCGAGGGCGGGGTCATGCTGTTGGTGCATCGGACACCTCCTAGGCTGGAGTCGGCGTACATCGGCACACTGCCCTCTTTTTTCGCCCGGGTCAAGTGGGGGAATGCCCGAGCTTGTTTGGCGTTCCGCTGCGAGGGTATATTTCCAGGCTATGCAGATTCGCAATATCGCCATCATCGCGCACGTCGATCACGGTAAGACGACCCTCGTCGACAAGATGCTCCGCCAGTCGGGCGCCTTTCGCGACAATCAGGTCGTCGCCGAGCGCGTGATGGACTCCAATCCGCTCGAGCGCGAGCGCGGGATCACCATTCTCGCGAAGAACACCTCGATCCATTGGAAGGGCACGAAGATCAACGTCGTCGACACACCGGGCCACGCCGACTTCGGCGGCGAGGTCGAGCGCATCCTGCGCATGGTGGACGGCGTGCTGCTCGTCGTCGATGCCTTCGATGGGCCGATGCCGCAGACTCGCTTCGTGCTGCGCAAGGCGCTGGAGCTCGGCCGCACGCCGATCGTCGTCATCAACAAGATCGACCGGCCCGGTGCCGATCCGCTCCGCGTGCACGATGAAGTGCTCGACCTCTTCATCGAGCTCGAGGCGGACGAGGCCCAGCTCGACGCGCCCGTCGTGTACGCCTCGGCGCGTGAAGGAGTCGCGACGAAGGATCTCGACATCACCCCGGTCGATCTCGCGCCGCTGTTCGACACCATCCTCGAGAGCGTGCCGCCGCCGCCGAGTGAGGCGGATGGGCCCTTTCAGATGCTGATCTCGACGATCGACTTCTCGCCGTACCTGGGCCGGCTCGGCATCGGGCGCATCGAACGCGGCACGGTGAAGGTGGGCGATCAGGTGCTGCTGCTGCCGATGGACGTGAACCAGAAGGCGGAGCAGGCGCGCGTCACGAAGCTGTACATCTACGAAGGCCTCGAGCGCACCGAGGTGTCGAGCGCGCCGGCCGGCGAGATCGTGTCGCTGGCGGGGTTGGAAGGAGTCGAGATCGGCCTCACGGTGACTGACGTCGCGCATCCCGAGCGCCTGGAAGGGATCGCGGTGGAAGAGCCGACGATCAGCGTCGACTTTCTCGTCAACAATTCCCCGTTCGCCGGCAAGGAGGGGAAGTTCGTCACCTCGCGGCAGCTGCGCGACCGGCTGTACAAGGAGCTCGAGCGCAACGTCGCGTTGAAGGTCGACGACACCGAGTCCACCGACACGTGGACCGTGAGCGGCCGCGGCGAGCTGCATCTGTCGATCCTCATGGAGACGATGCGGCGCGAAGGGTACGAGTTCCAGGTGTCGCGTCCGCGCGTGATCCTCAAGAAGGGGCTCGATGGCGAGCGGCTGGAGCCGTACGAGGAGCTGGCGATTGACGTGCCCGAGGATTATCTCGGCGCGGTGATCGAGAAGCTCGGCCCCCGGCGCGGGGAGATGATCGAGATGAAGAACCCGGGGCAGGGGTTGGTACGCGTGTTGTATCGCATTCCGGCGCGCGGGTTGTTCGGGTATCGCTCCGAGTTCCTCACCGACACGCGGGGCACGGGGATCATGCACCATCGGTTTCTCGAGTACGGGGCGTGGGCGGGTTCGCTGGCGACCCGGTCGCGTGGGACGCTCGTGTCGATGGAGAACGGCACGATCATCGCGTTCGCGCTCGCGGCGCTCCAGGAGCGGTCGACGCTGTTCGTGTCGCCTGGCGAGCCGGTGTACGAGGGGATGATCGTCGGGGAGAACTCGCGGCCGGGCGACATGGACGTGAACCCGACGAAGGAAAAGAAGCTGACGAACATGCGCACCACGGGCACGGACGAGAACATTCGGCTGGAGCCGCCGCGGGAGTTGACGCTGGAAGGCGCGCTTGAGTATATCGAGGACGATGAACTGATCGAGGTGACGCCGCAGTCGATCCGGCTGCGCAAGCGTCTGCTCGCGCAGAATGATCGCAAGAAGATTTCGCGCGAAGCCAAGCGCGAGCGGGCGGCCTCCTGAGTCGATCGGGTCGGCCGTAGCGCAGCAGTCGATTCCACACACACCTCCTGCCGGGAGAGCACAGCAATGCCGGACCTGTTCGAGATGTCGGGGCCGATGGGCGTCTTCTCCGCCATCGACTCGCTCTCGCTGTCGCCACGCGACGACGACGATGAGGACGATCTCGAGGACGAGGATCTCGACGACGACGAGGATCTCGACGACGACGAGGACGAGGACGACCTCGATCTGGACGACGACCTCGATGATGAGGACGACGATGATGATGACGACGACGACGATGATGAGGACGACGACGACTTGGACGACGAGGACGACGACCTAGTCGATCTCGACGACGAGTATGAGGACGAGGACGACGACGAAGACGACCGTCCTGGCCGGCCGTTCGACGAATAGTCTCGTCCGTTCAATCCCAGTTCGAGGGCGAGTGGGCGTGGCTGTCGGCCACGCCCGCTTTGTTGATCGAGCCTCCGCGCGTACCGTCATCCGTTCTGATCGATTTCAATCCGGATGATCCGCTATCCACACTTTTTCAGTGTGGCCAGCTCGAGTGGAGCGCGCAAAGTACGGCGGGTACAAATCGCCCTCGAATCGGATTATATTTCGAGAGCGAAATCGAGCGATGTCGGGGGCGTGAGACTGACTGATCGCGCCCTTGATCTTGCTCTTCGCTCTACTACATTACGCTTCCCCGGAACACCGGGAAGCGATCGGCTGTTTGACAATCGAGTGTGTGATGTTGTGCGATGGCTCTCGTTTGAGCCGTGGCGTTCGTGCGCTGCGGCGAGAGATCAACACACGATACTGATTCCGGACGTGATCTTCGGACACGTCTGAAGGTCGCGTTCGGTCGAGCTAAGTCAAATCTCTTGGAGAGTTTGATCCTGGCTCAGGACGAACGCTGGCGGCGTGCTTAACACATGCAAGTCACGGGGGCTCGCAAGAGCAACCGGCGAACGGGTGCGTAACACGTGAGCAACCTACCACCGTGCGGGGGATAGCCG
>DASXHF010000348.1:0-1673 GCA_036488775.1 Gemmatimonadaceae bacterium
GTCGCGTCCCCTCTTCCACCACTGCACGCAGCTGCGATGGATCGTCCTGCTCCCACGCGCCCGGTGCGGCGAGGTGGATGGTGCAATCGCAGCCGCGCATCCCGTCGCGCAGTGAGTGCACGTCGCGCACGTCGCCGGTCACGCGGGTGAATGGAAGGGTCTGAATGCGATCCAATCGGCTCGTCTCGCGCAAGAGACAGACGATCTCGTGGCCACACGCGACGAGCTGCCGCGCGACGGCGGATCCGATGAAGCCGTTGGCGCCGGTGAGGAAGACTTTCATTGATGAAGGTCGGCTCGTCTCGCCCGGCGCTTCCGCCGCTCGTACATGAAGATCACCGGCAGGTAAAACAGGATGTCGGCGGCGAGCTTCCCGGCGATCAGACCACGTGCCGGCCCGATCCACCGCATGCCGACGCCCATCGTGAAGGGCCGAACGACCAGGGTGTCCAGGATCGCCGCGGGCCCGAACTCGGTCACGAGTCCCGTTGCAACCCCGCCGGCGTCGCGGGCGGTGACGGAACGGCCGGCGGCGTGCGCGGCCCGCGCCGCGGCCAGATAGTCCCGGAGGATGATGACGCTGGAGTAGCCGATGCTCTCACCCCACGCACCACCGTACGCGGCAGCGACGTTGCTGCCGGTCAGCCGACGCAGGGTGAACGAGCCGGCCAGCGCACAGGTGATGCCGGCACACTCGGCGATGCCGTATCGACGTAGCCAATCGAACGCCTTGGCCCGCCACCCTTCCCGCGCGGGCTCGGCGGCCGCGGAATTTGCGATACTCACGAGTTGGTGCTTCGACGAAGGTCCACTCGAATCATACTCTGATGACTTCATTCGCTCGCGGCCGTTGGGCGACCTACGCTGCGGTGCTTCTTCTCTGCTTCCCGAGCGTGGCCGTCGCCCAGGCCTCGCCAGCCGGCAAGTGGCAGGCGATCAGCGACGTCGACGGAAAACCCAGCGCGATCATCGAGATCCGCGAGGTGGACGGCCAGTTCGTCGGCACGATCACGGCGCTGTTCAGCGCGAGTGACAGCGCGGCGGTGTGCGATCAATGCGACGGCGAGCGTCGAGGGCAACGGGTGCTCGGCATGCAGATCGTCTCGGGGATGCGCCCCGACGGCGACGAATGGAGCGGCGGGTCGATCCTCGATCCCGAGACCGGCCGAGTCTATCGCGCCAAGATGCACCTCGAGGATGGTGGGAAACGGCTCGTCGTGCGCGGCTACATCGGCTTCGCGCTGTTCGGGCGGTCGCAGTCGTGGCTTCGGGTGGAGTAGGGGTCCGGCGCGGAGTTGCTACTTCGACCCGCGAGTGAAAGCTCGCTCCACCAGTCGCTTCGGCGCGACGCGCCGATAACTCTGCGTCGCCAACTCGAGCACCTCGCCCCAATCGATCGCGCCCACGTCCAACCGTAGCGCGACCCAGCCGCGTGGCCCGATGTACGCCGGCATGTAATACCGGTCCGGCTCCGCGCGGACGAGCTCCGCATTCTCGCCCGGCCCCACCTTGAAGCAGGCCGAGACGATCCCGTCGCCGTGATGGTCGTCGAGGTAGTAGACGAACGTCTTCCCGCGCACCGCGAACGCCACATGGGCGTGCTTGTGCTCGAGCTTCGCCTCGGGAAAGGCGAGGCAGAGCTTCATCACTCGCGTGAGCGTGGAGTTCCGTCG
>DASXHF010000349.1:0-2409 GCA_036488775.1 Gemmatimonadaceae bacterium
CGCGCGCGTCCGGCCTGGCGACGCGCGCGCCGCGCTCGGCGCTCACCGGAGTCGCGTGCGTCGTGACCGACCGCTCAGGGGTGTCGCAGCGCGACGAGGATCGCCACCGTCGACGCGAGCACCGATGCGATTGCACCCGCCGTCGCCACGTAGTCCCGGCGGTCGTTCGGATCCTTTTCCGGCACGGTGACCACGCTGCCGGGCCGTGGTTGCGGCATCGACGACGCGACGAGTAGCCGCCGCCGTACCGACTCCAGCTTGCCGCTGGGCTGCACGACGTACGCGCGGCCTTCGTCGGCGTTCTTGTTGCCGCCCCCGGCCGCGCCGATGTAGTAGTCGATTCCCTTGCCGCGCACGTACGCAACGGTTGACGGTTGGTTCACCGCGCCTCGCACCATCACCACGGAGCTGTACGTCGGTATGGTGATGTTGTCGCCGTCCCGCAGCAGGATGTTGTCGCTGCTCTCATAGCGACGCAGGGCGGAAGAAAGATCGATCCCGACCCGTCCGATGCCCCCTTCCCGCCGGACGAACACGATTCCGTCCGCATACGCCTCCTCCGTCAACCCACCGGCGCGCCGCAGAATGTCCGTCAGCCGCTCCGACTTGAACTTGAGGGCATAGGAGCCCGGATATCGGACCTCGCCCTGGATCGTGACCGTGCGCTGCAGCTCCCAGTTTGGCTGGCGCAGGATCAGGACGTTGTCGTATGGCTTGAGATAGATCTCAGGCGTCCCGGAGGCGGGGAACGCGAGGCCCGGAGGACCGACGTACTCGCCGTTCGGCTTGCGCTCGAACAGGTAGGTCGAGTCGAGTGGGACGCGAATCGTCGTCGCCGTCACTCCGCCGTCGCGATTCTCCGGCAGCCGCGCGATCTCCGCCTCGCGCAGGTAGGCGCTCTCCTGCACGCCGTTGGCGAGCAGCACGAGATCGCGCAGCGTCATGCCGGCGCGATAGGGGAACCGGCCGCCATTTTTCACCGCGCCGCCGATCGCCACGTAGCGGTTGGGCCGGAACGTCGTGAGCGAGAAGACCTGGATGGAATCGTCTTCCTGAAGCGGGATGTCGTTGACGACCGCGCCGGAGGTGTCGGCGAGCGTCGCGCGAAGCTGCATCCGTGACGAGTCGCTGCGCAGGCGCGTGATGAGCACCTCACCCAGATAGGTGTCCGGCTGCACGCCGCCCGCCCGCCGCAGCGCCTCGGACAGCTTCATCCCTGGGGTCAGTCCCTGGACCCCAGGCTGGAAGACGTTACCGGCGACGATGATCCGGTTGCGCACACGCGTCGAGATCGGGAAGCTGCGCACCACGTCGCCATTGCGGAGCGGCACGAGCGGGCCCGTCGTGCTCAGCAGATCGGCCGACGACACGTCGATCGTGATGCGATCGTGCCCCGCGACCGTACGCTCGGCCGGCGGGACGATGCGCTCGATCACGACGCGAGCCTGCGACGCGGTCGCCTGGAACCCGCCGGCGTATTGGATCAGCTCATTCAGCGTCTCGCCGCCTTTGAGCTCGTACGTCGCGGGCCGGACGATCTCGCCCACCATGCGGACGCGTGGCCCGTGCACGGGGACGAACACGATGTCGCCCGTCTCGAGTCGGACGTCGTGCGACGCGTCGCCGCGCACGAGGTAGTCGTAGACGTCGAGCGTGTCGACCGTGACGCCACCGCGACGGATGAGGATGTGGCGCAGCGAGCCATTCACCGTCGGTCCGCCGGCCGCATACAGCGCGGCGAGTGCCGTTCCGGCGCTCGAGACCTGATAGCTGCCCGGACGCTGCACGTCGCCGGTGACGAACACCTGGTTGACGCGCAGCCGTGCGACGCTCAGGGAAAAGCGTGTCGGGCCCTGGTTGTTGGCGCGCACACCCGAGTACACCCGCGACAGTCGCGTCGCCAGGAGCGTTTCGGCCTGACCAATCGTCAGGTTGGCGACGTAGATCTGGCCCACCTGCGGCACGACGATGAATCCTTCGCGGGTCACGTCGAGCTGATAGCTCGCCTGGACGTCGCCCGTGAGGATGAGCACGAGCCGATCACCCGGACCGAGCCGGTAGCTGGCGTCTACCGGTCCGGCGACGTTGGGTTGGAACTGTGTCGTCGCGTTGCGAAAGACGTCGAGGCCGAAGATGACGAAGCCGCTGTCGCGCTCCGCCTTGAGCCGGAGCGAGTCGCGCCGCACACGCGCCGAGTCCTGGCGTAGCCGAAGGGAGTCGAGGCGGGTACGGAGCGAGTCGGTGCCGGTGCGGCGCGTCGTGTCGCCGAGCGCCGCCATCGTCTGCAGAGTGGAGACGTCGAGCGAGTCGGTGATGCCGAGTGCCAGCACGGCGGCGAACACGCTGTCGCTCGGCTGCGCGCCCTCGCCCGTGGAGCCGGGCAGGTACGGGTCGAGCAGATCCTCGGGA
>DASXHF010000038.1:0-9521 GCA_036488775.1 Gemmatimonadaceae bacterium
GTCGAACTTCGTGATCTCCCGAACGGCGTCGATGCCGCCCATGTCCGGCATCACGATGTCCATCGTGACGAGATCCGGCTTGAGCTGCTTGTACTTCTCGACCGCCTGAACGCCCGTCTCCGCCTCGCCGACGATCTCGAATCCCGCCTGTTGCAGGATGTCGCCGACCATCGTGCGCATGAAGATCGCGTCGTCGCAGATGAGAACTGTATGACTCACTCGTTTAGCCCCCTGATGCCTTTTAGAGCAGGACCTGCGTGACCAGCATGTGAATGTCGAGGAGGACGACGACGTCGCCCTCCAGCTCTCCGAGCCCGCGCACGAGCCCTCCCCGGGTGTCGCCCGTCGGCGTCTCGATGCGCTCCGCCTCGAGCGGGCGCACGTCCATCACCTCGTCCACGGCCACGCCGACGAGCCGCGGCCCATGCTCGACGAGGATGATCGAGCCGGTATCCGCCGCACTTCCCTCCCCCATTCCTTCCTCGTTCTGTCCGTCGGGCGCGCCTCGGCGGTCCGTCGTCGGCGCCGAGCCGAGCAACGGACGCGCGGGATCGATGCGCCGGCCGAGATCGAGGACGGTGACGATCGTGCCGCGCAGGTTGATCAATCCCTGGACGTACGACGGCGCGCCAGGCAACCGCGTGGCGCGCCGAAAGGGGATGATCTCGCGAACGACGTCGATGTCGCAGCCGTACACGCGCCCCGCGACTCGGAAGAGCAGCGTGCGCGCGGTGTCCGCCGCGTCAGGGCGTTCCGCCGCCGTCGTCTCGATAGAAGCCGAAATGCTCAAGTGGATCGCCGCCGGTGGAGGGCCCGTCGTCGCCCGCCGCACTGGCGAGCGCCCGAACCAGCTCGGGCGGCAGGAGCGACCGCAGCTCCATCGGCGCCCCCGTGGCAGGGTGCCGGAATCGAAGCCACGCCGCATGAAGGAAATGGCGCTTCGGCGGCATGACGATCAGCCGCCGGCCCCCGCCCCCTCCATAAGTGTCGTCTCCGACCACCGGATGCCCCACCGACGCGAGGTGCACGCGAATCTGATGCGTGCGACCCGTGTGAAGGTGCGCGCGCAGCAGGTCCACCGCATCGAACCGGGCGAGCCGCGTGAAGTCCGTGCGTGCAGCTCGTCCCGTAGTGACGATTGCCATGCGCTTTCGGTCTCGCGGATCGCGCCCGATCGGCCGGTCGACGGTCAGCCGGTCGGTGTCGAGGTGGCCCCAGGACAGCGCGGCGTATCGGCGGACGATCTCGCGGCGCTGCATGGCGGCGCCAAGGAGACGGTGCGCGCGGTCGGTCTTGGCGACGAGCAGAAGTCCCGACGTCTCCTTGTCCAGCCGGTGGACGATGCCTTCACGATCGTCCCCACCGATCGCGGACGGTTCGCCGCTCCGCCCTTTCAGCGCGTTCACGAGGGTGCCGCTCCAGTTGCCGGGCGCCGGGTGGACGACCATCCCCGCCGGCTTGTCGACGACGAGGATCTCGTCGTCCTCGTACGCCACGACGAGGGGGATCTCTTCCGCAACCACGGGACGGGCCGCGACCGCCGGCACCTCGACGACGACGCGGTCACCCGCGGCCGGCCGAAGGCTGGCGCGTTCGCGCTGGCCGTTCACGACCACGTGGCCATTCGCGATCAGCGTGGCGGCCTGCGTTCGGGAGAGGTCGAGTGACGCGGCGACGAACAGGTCGAGCCGTGGCGCATCGTCCGGCGCCACGAGCTCGTGCCGCGCAGCGGCCGCCGGAGGCGGGCCGCCGCCGTCCCGCTCGATCACGCCTTGGGCCCCGGCGCTCCCGGCGCGGCATCCGCGTCGTGCTGCGCCCGCGTCCGCATGGCCGCCGAGTCGCGCTCTTCGCGCGAGAGCGACCAGGCCAGTGCCAGCGCGCCGATCGTGACCGCCGAGTCGGCGACGTTGAACGTCCAGAACCGCACGTCGCCGAGGCCGATGTCGATGAAGTCCACCACACCCTGCGGCGAGCGGAAGCGGTCGAGCAGGTTGCCCGCCGCGCCGCCGAACGCCAGCGCCAGCGCGACGATTCGCACGCGATCACCCGCACGCGCGCCGGCTCCCGTCATCTTGTACAGCCGCCACAGTACCACGAGGGCGATCACGGCAAACGCGCCGAAGATCAGGCGCGAATACTGGCCGAGCGACATGCTGAAGGCGGCGCCCGGATTGTAGGCGAGGGTGAACCGAACGAAGTTGCCGATCACCGGATGCGGCACGTACCGTGGCGCGAGCAGCTGCTCGGCGAGCACCTTGCTCGTCAGGTCGACGACGATCACGGCGAGCGCCGTGCTCCAAAAGAGACGAGTCGTCGAGCGGGCGGGGACGTCCAGTGGGGGCGTCAGACGAGGTCCCCGCGATCGGCGGGCGCGACGCCGGCGAGCGGCGAGCCCGGGGCGTCGCCCGTGCCCATGGCGGCGCGGTCTTCCTGCCACAACACGTACGCCAGGAGCACCGCGCCGACGCTCACCGCCATGTCGGCGACGTTGAAGGTCGGCCAACGTGCGTCGCCGAATCCGACGTCGAGGAAGTCGACGACGCCGAGGCTGGAGCGCAGCCGGTCGATGAGGTTGCCGAACGCACCGGCGCACACGAACGCCAGCGCCGCAACGCGCGTCAGATTACCGCGCGGCGTGCTGCCGTACAGCCGGCCGAGGATGACGAGCGCCACCAGCGTGAGCGCCGTGAAGATCCAGCGCGACTGCGGCCCGAGGTTCAAGCCGAACGCGGCGCCTGGATTGTACACGAGCGTGAGCCGCACGGCCTCGCCCAACACGGGGTGCGGAACGCGCGGCGGCGCGAGCGTCCGGACCGCGATCGTCTTCGTCACCACGTCGAGCACGGTGACGAGCACGATCACGGGCCAGAACAGCATCGCGTTACTTCGTCTTTGCATCTTCCTCGCGCTGCTTGCACTGGATGCAGTAGCGGGCGTGCGGCAGCGCGTCGAGTCGCTCGAAGGCGATGTCGTTGCCGCAGTTGTGGCACTTGCCGAACGTCTCCGGCGACCGGTACAGCCGCCGCAGCGCCTCGTCGATGTGCCACAGGAACCGGCCCTCCTGGCTCGCGAAGAGGAACGCCTTCTCGCGTTCCATCGCGTCGGTGCCCTGATCGGCCATGTGGAATGAATAGCTGCTCAGATCACCGTCGGACTCCTGCGAGGTGGCGCCAAACGCCTCGTCGTAGTGGCCGAGCTCCTTGAGCACGCGCTTGCGCTCCTCGAGCAACCGCTTCTCGAAGTGCTGGAGCTGCTTCTTCGGCATCGGCTTCGCCTTCGCCGCTTTCGCGGTTGCGCTGTCTGACGTGGCCATCGCTACTCGTCCTTGGTTAGGGCAAGGTCAGCGCGAACCCCGTCGTCGAGATCCACGGTCTGCCGAGCCAGAATGTCCCCAGTTCGCTCGCCGATCGGTCCGAGCACGAGCTCGGTGGCGAGCACCTCATCGGCGATCCACGTCCGATGTTCGTCCACCGCCTCTCGGCCGGCGCCGTCGACGGAGACAAGGAGGCGAATGCGATCGCTCACCGCCAGGCCGGCCTCCTTTCGCATACGCTGTACCCGGCTGATCAGCTCACGTGCCATCCCTTCCCGCCGCAGCGCCGGCGTCAACACCGGATCGATCGCCGCGAAGAATCCGTGCTCCTCCTGCACCACGAGATCGCCCGAGGCCCGCCGAATGATCGTCAGGTCGTCAAGCTCCAACCCGTGCGTTTCGCCGTCCACCGTGACGAGGAGCTCGCCTCCGTCCTCGAACTGCCGGAGATGCGCGCTCGTGAAGCGCGACACCGCCTCCGCCGCGAGCGGGGTCTTCTTGCCGAACTTCTTTCCGAGCGCGCGGAAGTTGGGCTTTGCCTCGAGCGTGACGAGGGCATCGCCGCTCGTCGCCACCTCGATCGTCTTGATGTTGAGCTCCGACACCAGCACCGGTAGGAGCGGCGCGAGCTGCTGCGCGCTGAGCGACGGGGCGACGCACACCATGCGCGCCAGCGGCTGCCGCACGTTGATCTTTGCCTGTTCGCGCGCTCCCCGCCCGAGCTTGGCCAGTGTCCGCACGCTGGCCATCACCTTCTCCAACGCGACGTCGGGCGCCGGCGCGTCGCGCCGGACGTACGGCGCGAGGTGCACCGATTCACCAGCCAGCTCGCGATGGATGCGGTCGGTGACGAACGGCGCGAACGGAGCGAGCAGCCGGCACACGACGGTGAGCACCTCGTGGAGTGTCGCGAACGCGGCGTTCGTGTCGTCGTCGAAGACGTTGTCGACGGCGTAGAAGCGCGCACGGGACTGGCGCACGTACCAGTTCGCGACGTCGTCGTCGACGAACTCCATGATCGTGCGAGCCGCCGCGGTCGCGTCGTAGCCGAGCATCAGCTCGTCGACCGTTCGCTCCACGGTCGCGAGCCGGGACAGAACCCAGCGGTCCATCAGCGGCCGCGCCGCCGGTGCAGGATCCGCCGGCGACGGACTCCACCCGAAGTTCGCGTATCGCGCGAACATCCCGCTGTAGATGTTCTTGAGCGTGAGCAGGAAGCGCCCCGCGCCCTGGCGGATCACCGACTCGTCGAAGGAGCGCGACTCCCAGACCTTGCTCGTGCTCACGAGGAACAGCCGCACCGCATCGACACCGTGGCGGCCGATCACCGCCCATGGTTCGACGACGTTGCCGCGGCTCTTGGACATCTTCTGTCCTTTCTCGTCGAGCACGAGGTCGTTCACGACCACGTTCCGGTACGGGGACGCTGTTCCCCTCGCGTTGTTCGGGAGGGCGTCATCCAGCCCCGTCGCGATCGCGAGCAGCGAGTAGAACCACCCGCGCGTCTGATCGAGCCCCTCGGCGATGTAGTCGGCCGGAAAGTGCGTCGCCAGCTGATCGGCGTTCTCGAACGGATAGTGCCACTGCGCGAACGGCATCGACCCCGAGTCGAACCAGGCGTCGATCACCTCGGGCGCGCGACGCATCGTCCCCGCGCATCCGGCGGCCGTGCAGGCCCAGGTCAGCTCGTCGACATATGGTTTGTGCGGATCGAAGTCGCGCGGCAGCGTCCGACCGATCCGGTCCGCAAGCGCCGCGTAGCTGCCGACCGACTGGATGTGCTCGTCGTCCGCGTCGCACACCCACACCGGCAGCGGCGTTCCCCAATACCGGTCGCGCGAGATCGCCCAATCGATGTTGTTCTCGAGCCACTCGCCGAAGCGCCCGGTCCCGGTCGACGGCGGATTCCAGTTGACCTTCGCGTTGCGCGCCAGCATCTCGTCCTTGTAGGACGAGGTGCGCACGAACCATGACGTGCGCGCGTAGTACAGCAGCGGCGTCCCGCAGCGCCAGCAGTGCGGATACGAGTGCGTCTGCGTGGTCGCCTTCCACAGTACCCCGCGGCGCTTCAACTCCTCGGTCAGCTCGGCATCGGCGTCCTTGACGAACTTCCCGCCGACGAGCGGGAGGTCGGCGGGGAACCGGCCCCGCGTGTCGACGGGCTGGAGGAACGCGAGATTGTGCCGCCGGCCGGCGGCGTAGTCGTCGGCGCCGAACGCGGGTGACATGTGCACGACGCCCGATCCGTCGTCGGCGCTCACGAAGGCTTCGCCAACCACGATCTCGTGCTCGCTGCCCGCGGGATACGGCAGCCAATCGATCGGGCGGCGGTAGCGTGCACCCACCAGCTCCGTGCCCTGCATCGTACCGACCTGCGTCCAGCGCGTCGCGTAATCCTCGCCGAGCACGGCGCGCGCGCGCGCCTCGGCGAGAATGATCGTGCGCTGATCGGGACTCCCCCTCTTCCGCAACTCGACGTACGTCAGCTCAGGGTTCACCGCGAGCGCCGCGTTCGACACCAGCGTCCACGGCGTGGTCGTCCATACGAGGATTCGACGCGCCGTGCGACCGGGCATGTCGGGCGCGTCCGCCACCACCTCGCCGCCGACCGATCCCAGATCGAGCGCGATGTACACGCTCGGATCGTCGACGTCCTCGTAACCCTGCGCAACCTCATGGCTGGACAACGCCGTCTCGCACCGCGAGCAGTACGGCAGGATCTTGTGCCCGCGATACAGCAAGCCGCGGCCGTGCAGCGTCGCGAGCGCCCACCACACGCTCTCGATGTAGTCCGGCGTGTACGTCACGTACGGATGTTCGTAGTCGAGCCAGTAGGCGATGCGCTCGCTCAGCCGCTCCCACTCGGCGCGATACGTGAACACGCTCTCACGGCACAGTCGATTGAACTCGACGACACCGAGCTTCTCGATGTCCTGCTTGCCGTTCAGGCCGAGCCGCTTCTCCACCTCGAGCTCGACCGGCAGGCCGTGCGTGTCCCAACCAGCCTTCCGATCGACGAAGTAGCCCTTCATCGAGCGATGCCGGCAGAACAGATCCTTCACCGTCCGCGCGAAGACATGATGGATGCCGGGCTTTCCGTTCGCCGTCGGCGGACCCTCGAAGAACACGTACGACGGCGCGCCGGCGCGGGCGTCGAGCGTGCGCCGGAACAGCTTCTCCTCGCGCCATTGCTCGAGGAGCTGCTGCTCCAGCTCGTCCGCCGGCTGCTCGGGCGGGATGACGGCGAAGGTCCGTTTCGTCACGTCGGCGACGGTCACAGGCGTTCCACCACACCGCGCACGAGCGCGGTCAGCTTTGGCTCGGCACGCCCCGCGGCCGCGATGATCGTCGCCAGATCGACCGGCTCGAGCGCATCGGGCAGGCACGCGTCGGTGATGATCGAGAAGCCGAGCACCCGCATCCCGGCATGGATCGCGACGATGACCTCGGGCACGGTGCTCATCCCGACGACGTCGCCGCCGAGCAGGCGCAGCATGCGATATTCCGCGCGCGTCTCGAGACTCGGCCCTTGAATGGCGACGTACACGCCCTCGCGCAGCAGGATGTGCTCCTTCGCCGCGACCGAGCGAGCGAGCTCGCGGAGCGCGGGATCGTACGGCATCGACATGTCGGGAAAGCGCACGCCGAGTCGGTCGTCATTCTCGCCGATGAGCGGATTGTCGCCGAGCAGGTTGATGTGATCGGCGATGAGCATGACGTCGCCGGGCGCCCAGAGCGGGTTCATGCCGCCGCACGCGTTGGAGACGACGAGCGTCTCCGCGCCGAGTGCACGGAGCACGCGCACGGGGAAGGTCACCTGCCGCAGCGAGTAGCCTTCGTAGCGGTGAAAGCGGCCCTGCATTGCGACCACCGTCTTGCCGCCGAGCATGCCGCACAGAAGCCGGCCGGCGTGACTCTCGACGGTCGAGAGCGGGAAGCCCGGGATATCGGAATACGGAATCGTGGCCTCGACGTCGATCTCCTTGGCCAGACCACCGAGTCCGGTGCCCAGCACGATCGCCACCTCGGGCGCGCGGGCGAACCTCGCGCGCACGGCCGCCGCGGCCGCCGACACCGTTTCGAGGGTGTGGGCGCTCGCGTCCACCGTCGACGCGGGCGTCGTGGCGGTCGTCATCCCTGCTCGTGGCTCCCGGCCGCGGCAGGCGCGGGTGGGAACGCCGGCCCGCTCTTGGCCGCTTCCCGGGCGATGAACGCGAGAGGCATCGGCGCCTGCTCGGCCGCGGTGATCTCGGCGAGCTGCCGCTCGGTCATGAGCCGAAGCTGCGCGAGATGCGCGCGGCGCGCGCGGTCGAGCTCGACCAGGTGCGTCTCGAGCTTGCGCACCTCGGCCCGCGCGGCCTCGACCTGCTGCTCACCGACGATGCGCGCTTCGCGCACGATGAGCTCCGCCTCGTGCTGCGACGACTCGCGGATCTCCTCGCGCAGCTGCTGCGCGCTCACGAGGGCGTCGTTGAGCGCCTTGTCGCGATCCCGAAAGGCGCGTAGCTGCTCGTGGAACCCCTTGGCCTTGGAGTCCAGCTCGACCGTCTGCTTCGTGAGACGCTCGAGCTCCGTGGCGACCTGCTCGCGGAACTGCTCCACGCGCTGCGGGTCGTAGCCGCGGATCGCGCGCCCGAAGTCGTAGCGGCGAACGTCGAGCGGCGTGAGATGAAAGGTCTCGTCCATTAAGCGGCTCTCGCTCCGAACAGGATGGTGCCGAGGCGCACCAGAGTGGCGCCCTCCTCCACCGCGATCTCGTAGTCGCCCGACATGCCCATGCTCAGCTCCGAGGCCGGATGGCCGGCGGCGCGCAGCTGCTCTCCGCAGCGCCGCGCGCCGCCGAACACCCGGCGCAGCGTCGTCGCATCGGCGTCGAACGGCGCCATGGTCATCACGCCGCGCACGACCAAACCCGGCAGGGCGCGCAACCGTTCCGCCTCCCTCGCCACGTCGGAGGGTTCGTAGCCGCCCTTCGTTCCCTCGCCAGACACGTTGATCTGCATCAGAGCCTCCACTGGCCTGCCGCGCGCCACGCCGTGTGCCGCGAGGGCGTCGGCCAGACGCGCGCTGTCCATCGAATGCACGAGGTGAAAATCGTCCACCTGCTTCACCTTGTTGCGCTGCAGGTGGCCGATGAGATGCCAGCGAAGGGGCACCTTCACCTGTGCCATCTTCGCGACCCCCTCCTGCACCCGGTTCTCGCCCACGTCGCGGAGGCCGGCCGCGTACGCGGCGGCCGGCGCATCGGGGCCGTAGGTCTTGGTCACCGCGACGATCGTAACCGCCGGTTCGATCCCGCCTCCCCTTCCCCCACGCTCCCGCGCCCGCTCGATCGTCTCCCGGACCGCCGCGAGGCGATCCGGCAGGTCCAGAAAAGGCATAACACGCGAATTTACTGAAGGTTGCACTTCACTTCAAGCGAGTCGGCTCCCGCGCCGGCGCGCGCCGGCCCCAGCGCCAATCGCGGGCAGTCCAGCAGCCGCAACATCACGTTCGCCACGTCGTCGACCTTCGGGTCGGACCGACTCGGCGAGGCGGCCGGCTCGCGGATCCATCGCAACGCCGCCCGGTCGACGACTGCGGGCTCGATCGCTCCCGTCGCGTCGGCGTCCGATACATAGTCGTAGCCGGCGAGCCGCCAGCCCGAGCCGAGCAAGGATCGCTCGGCGGCGGTGACGAGCGGGGTGGCCGCGATCGGCCGGCCCGCCGCACGCGCCGCACGTGCGACGAGCGCCGCCCGCTGCTCGGAGCTCCAGTGCGCGCCGGCCACCGGCTCGTCGAGAGGCAGCCGCCAACCGGTGCGCCGCGCGATCTCGTTGGCGTACCAGTCGGCCGGCAGCAAGGAGAGCGTGACGGGCAAGACATCGCGCCGCCACCCCTCCACCTGCTGCGCATACCACAGCGGGTAGCTGTCGTTGTCCCCGCCGGTGAAAAGGACGGCGTTCCGTGGTGCCGCGTCGAGAAACGCGTGCGCGACGTCGCGCGCCGCCGTCGACTCGGGCCCGCGCGACCGGTCGGCGCCGCGCCAATTGCCGACGAGCGGCACGATGCACGCGGCGAGAGCGACCCACGGCGCCCCTCGACGCCGGGCGAGCGCGAGCGCGCCGTAGCCGGCGAGGCATCCCCACGCCCAGAAGCCGAGCACGAAGAAGTAGTCCCGCTCGCGCGCCTCGTGCGGCGTGCTGTCGGGAAGCACGCCCCAGCCGAG
>DASXHF010000045.1:0-50368 GCA_036488775.1 Gemmatimonadaceae bacterium
TTCTTCAAGCGCGCCGTCGAAGCCGGCATCAACTTCTTCGACACCGCCGACATGTACTCCCTCGGCAGGAGCGAGGAGATCACCGGCCGCGCGCTCAAGGAATACGCCCGCCTCGACGAGATCGTCATCGCCACCAAGGTCTACAACGCCATGGGCGACGGACCCAACATGCGCGGGCTCGGACGCAAGCACATCGTCCAGGGCTGCGAAGGAAGCCTCCGCCGACTCGGCATCGAGACGATCGACCTGTACCAGATCCACCGCTTCGACGAGACGTATCCGATCGACGAGACCCTCGCCGCGCTCGACCATCTGGTGCAGCAGGGCAAGGTCCGCTACATCGGCGCCAGCTCGGGCTACGCCTGGCAGATGGCGCAGGCGCTCTCCACCTCCGAGCGCGAGGGATGGGCGCGCTTCGTCTCCATGCAGAACCACTACAACCTCCTCTACCGCGAGGAGGAGCGCGAGATGATCCCGCTCTGCATCCACGAAGGTGTCGGCGTCATCCCCTGGTCACCGCTCGCGCGCGGACGCCTGACCCGCCCGCGCAGCGAGAGCGAGCAGCGCGAGACGACCCGCGCCCAGTCGGACACCTTTGGCAACGACATGTACGAAGGACAGGTCGATTGGGAGATCGTCGACGCGGTGCAGCGCATCGCCGACCGGCGCGGCGTGCCGATGGCCCAGGTCGCGCTGGCGTGGCTGCTCTCACGTCCCGGTGTCACCGCACCGATCGTCGGCGCCACCAAGCTGCCGCAGCTCGACGACGCGATTCAGGCCGTGGAGCTCCAGCTCACCGACGAAGAGATCATGGCGCTCGACGCCGGCTACCGCCCGCATCCCGTGCTCGGACACTGACGATCGCGCTCTTCGCGATCCGTCCCTTCGGCCCGACCGCCCACCCGACGGCCCGCGTCGCGTACTGCACGCTGTTGTACGCGACGCTGTCCACCTGCGTCCACGTCCGCCCGCCGTCCCTCGAGACGTCGGTGCCCGTGAGCCCCACGGCCACCAGCGCGCGGCCATTGGTTCCAGGTATGAATTCTACCGCGGATCGATAGCCCGCCGGCGACGCGGCGCTGTCGACGAGCGTCCACGTGACGCCGCCGTCGCTGGTGAGGGCGACGTTGCGGCCGCGCAGCGCCGGCTTCTGGTAATCACCGCCCGCGATCACGCCATGCCGCGCATCGCGAAACGCCACCGAGAAGATCCCCGCCGAGGGCGCGCCGGCGCGGATCGGCGTGTCGTACACCTGCCAGCTCTGCCCGCGGTTCGCCGAGTGATAGACGCGGGCGACGCGCGCGCCGCCGCTGGCGAGCCAGACGTCCGAGCTGCCGTACACGGCGAGACAGCTCCCGCTCGCCGCGAACGCGCCCTCACCCTCCAACGCCGGCGGCACGTGTTCGGCCGGGATCTCCTGCCACGTCGCGCCGCCGTCGTCCGTCGTGAGCAGCAGGAAGGCGCCGTTCACCGGGTCGCTCATCGCGATCCCGTGCTGCGCGTCCCAGAATCGGATCGCATCCAGGAACGTGCCTTTGCGCGTCGCCGACCAGACCATCGACCAGCTGCGTCCTCCGTCGGTCGTCCGGTAGATGCGCGACGAGTCGCCGATGCTGATTGCGTGTGCGGTCGTCGCCGACGTCGCGGCGATGGCGCGCAGGTCGAGCGCCGACGCGCCGGGGATCGTGTCGAGCGTCCAGGTCACGCCGCCGTCGGCCGTCCTCACGACGGTGCCATGCTGCCCGCTCGCCCACGCTGCCCTGGGCGACACCACGCTCAGTCCTCGCAGCTCGGCGTTCGTCGGGCTCGACTGCGGGATCCACTGCGCCGGGGCCGGTCCGGCTAGCGCGAAGGAGAGGAGAACGAGCCGCAACGGCAAGGCGCGCAAACACATGGCGGTGGTCGGGAAAGAGTGGACGAGCCCCGTGGCGTGGGTCGAGGTACGAACTATGCCACTCTGCCCTGGCGCAAGTGGCACCGCGTCACCTGTCGCCCATCGACCGACTCCGGGAGGGAGGCTTGATACTGTCTGGTGGAGACCGCGAACAGTTCGCCCTGAGCGTGATCGAGGAGGTGCGGCGGTGGCCCGGTGTCGAGCTGAGGCCGCACGCCAGCCCCACGACGCAGGGCGAGGCGGACGGCGTCGAGTTCCGGCTGTACGGCCGCCAGATCGGCCACGTGCATGGGGACTGCTCCGTGCATCTCGCGCTCACGAAGGCGCTCAAGGCGAGTGTGGTGAAGGAGCAGCTCGCCGAACCGCTCGCATTCGCCCCGACGTCCGGCTGGGCGATGTTCCAGCCGATGTCGCCGGAAGACGCGGCGCGCGCCATCTGGCTGCTGCGCCTGAATTACGTGCGGCTGCGCCGGCAGCGTCTCACGCCGAGCGCCGCGTCGAGCTCGGAGGTGCTGCAGCAGCATGAAGCGGCGCTCGCCGACATCAGCCCCAAGGCGGTGGAGCTGGTCAAGCGCACGCAGGCCCGCAGCCGTCCGCGCCCGTTCCCCACGCTCGACGCCTGACGCGACGCGCCACGGGCCTCACACCCCCGTGTGACCGCGGAATACGAAATACACCGCAGCGAAGATGCACAGCGCCGCCCACAGGAAGTCGAGCCGGAGCGGCTGGCGCATGTAGTACACGGCGAATGGCACGAACACGATCAGCGTGATCGCCTCCTGCAGGATCTTGAGCTGGCCGAGCGAGTAGGCGGTGTAGCCGATCCGGTTGGCCGGCACCTGCAGCAAGTACTCGAACAGTGCGATCCCCCAGCTCGCGAACGCCGCGATGTACCACGGGCGTCCGCTGAGATTTTTCAGATGCGCGTACCAGGCAAACGTCATGAAGACGTTGGAGAGGACGAGCAGGCCGGCGGTGCGGAGGATGACGGGCATGTTGGCGGAGTGTGAGTGGAGCTTCGCAACGTACGGCCTCCGTCGCCGGCTCGGCAGTCAGGCGTCCGGAGCGAGCTCCCCTTCGACCTCCTCCGAACGCTGGGCCGCGACCAGTCCCCATGCGGTCGACACGAACAGCAGCACCCAACCGATGCCGCGGATCCCGCGCGCCACTTCCTGATCTTTCGCCAGCAGACCGAGCGTGCCGAGCATGTTCGCCCAGTCATGCTCCCCGCCGCCCACCAGGGGCAGCTCCTGCGCCCGCGCATCGGCGGCATAGACCGCGATGTTGCCGCAGTTCTGCGCGATCCACCAGAGCATCACGCTTGCCGCGTGCTTGTCGCCGCGCCGCCAGAAGTAGACCAGGAACAGCGCCGGCATGATGAGCTGGAACAGCGTCCCGCCGGCGATGTGGATGAACTCGCCGAACGCCATGAACACGAGGTGCCCCGTCTCGTGGATTGGCAGATCGACGAGGTCGAGCGGGCCGCCGCGCCCGGGGTGCGACAGGTCGTAGACACCGTACACGAAGAGCGCTGCGGTGAACGCGCGCCGACCGAGCTGGTTCATGCCTTTCAGACGGCTCGGTGCCAAGGCGGTCACGAGCGAAACCCCCGGGCGCACGAGGTCGTACGGGACGGTGGCCCGACACCCCAACCGCGCCTCCTCCTTCACTCAGGTCCGTCTATGTGGCTGCTCAAGGGACTCGCTCTCCGATTCCTCGTCGGCCGGACGGTGGGCGGCGTGCTCGGCACGCTCTTCGTCGTGCTCCTGCCGCTGGCCGGCATCCTCAAGTTCATCGGCCTGCCGCTCCTGCTGGTGCTCGGCGTGCTCGCCGCTCCGATCCTGCTGCTCCTCGCCGTGATCGGGCTGCCGCTGCTGTTCGTCGTCGGGATCGGCGGCGCGCTGATCGCGCTGCTCGGCGTGGTGCTCACGCTCGGCGTGTTGGCGATCAAGATCGTGCTGCCGATCGTGCTCGTCGTGTGGCTCGTGCGCTGGGTGCGTCGGCCCAACGCGCCCCCGCCCCCGCCCGCACCGCCGACGCCGGCCAGCGGTCCGGTGCTCGATCCCGAAGACTAGCGCTTCAACGCGTCAATCTTTGCGCTGTCGGCGGTAGCGCGCTCGGAAGTAGCGCCATCGCGCCGCCGATGCGACCACGAAGATCACCGCCAGCAGGATCGCGAGCGGCCAGTCGATTCTGCTCATCTGCTACTGACCGAGCGAGACGCCCAGCGTGACGAGGTTGTCGTGGGTGCCGTCGGCGTTGCTGCTCACTCGATGCATCCACCCCGCTCGCCCGCCGACGCCGAACAGAATCATCCAGTGCACCTCGCCGCCGGCGTACGTGGTGTGGGGGTTCGCGTCCCACGGCTCGCCCGCCGTCCGCAGCAACGCGGCACGCACGGAGACCCCGGAGCCATAGCGGCCGATCGTCCGGAACCAGCCGGCGGAGAGCTCGCTCCCCTGCTGCCCCTGCTCGATCACGCCGAGCAGTCCGGTCGTCTGCGACCGGTTCGTCCCGAGCGCAGCGCCGAGCGAGAGGGAGAGGCGCAGCGGCGCGCCGTAGTGGACGCCGTACACGACGGAGACGCGCGACGAATCGCCGTTGAAGCGCTGCGCGCGGGCGGCGAACGGCCACGCGATCACGAGTAGAGCGAACAAGGCTGGTCGACGCATGGCTTAATGCTGCACCGCTCCCATGCGCACGTCTAGCGGGTGCGTCGGCGGCGCCGCTCGAGCAGCCCGCCCACCGCCACGCTCGCCGGCGCGAGACCGGCGATGCCGAACGTGTACCAGTCCGGAAACGTGCTCGCGCCCCGTTGTCGAATCGCCGGCACCGCGCCCGACGTGAACAGCACCGCGGCGAGCAGCAGCACCGTGTAGAACGACCGATCCGCCGTCAACCGGGATGCGACGTATCCGCCAACCAGGCCGCCGATGCCGCTCAACACGAGCGTTGCGACGAGGTACGCCGGCGTCGCCTGGAGGGTGCGCGCGTCGCCCTGCCGCAGCAGCACCAGCGCGACGAGCACCGAGCCGAGGCCGACGACCAGCACCGAGATCCCGAGTCCGGCGAGAAGCGCCAGGACCGGACGAACGAACGACGGAGGGGGCGGAGCGTGTGGCGCGGTCATGGCTATCCGTCGACGTAGGGATCGGTGAGATCGGCGTTCGCCAGCTCGACGAGGAAGTCGGCCACCCGGCTCGTCACGACCTCCGAGTAGCGCGCTCCCTTCTCCGCCGTCGCCCGCATCGGATTGCCGGTGCCGGTATCGGCGGAGACCTGCGTCCACCGCCGGGGCGCCCACGCCCACCCCTCGCGCAGGCCGGTGATCGCCCACCGCCGCTCGCGCCCCTCCCCTGCCTCGGACAGCGGACGCACCAACGCCGGCGCCACGTGCATCATGACGCTCGTCTCCAGCTCCCCCGCATGGTCGCCGAGATCGGTGAACGTCGACGACGGGTCGCCGACCTTGTACCAGTTGATCGACGTGAGGAACACCCGCGTCCTGGGCTGCAGCTCGCGGATCATCTGCCGGAAGTCGTTTCCACCATGCCCGTTGAAGATCACCAGGCGCGTGATCCCCTGCCCCTCGAGCGCGTGCACCAGATCGGCGAGCAGCGCGGCCTGGGTCGCGGGGTTCATGTTGAGACACAGCTTGATGTCCAGCTGTCCGGTGTTCACGCCGAAGGGAACCGTCGGCAGCACGACGACCTTGGCGCCGCGCTCCCAGGCACGCCGCGCCGCCTCGGCCGCGAGCGCGTCGCACTGGATCGTGTCGGTCGCGTAGGGCAGATGGTAGTTGTGCGCCTCGGTGGCGCCCCAGGGTAGCACGGCGACGTCGTACGGCGTGGCGTCGACGGTCTTCCACGTGCTCTCGGCAAGGATGTACGGGCGTGCGGGCATGGCGGTGAAGTTCACCAGCCGTCGCACGCGGCGCCACTGCGGCACGCCGCGTGCGACCGACGGGCCCATCCGAAACCGGGAGCTCCCATGCGAATCCATCGAATCAGCGCCTTTGTCGCCGCCGCGGCCGTCGCCGCGTGCAGTCGCTCCGATCGTACGACCACCGACTCCGCCGGTGGCACCGTCGCCACGCGGATGGCCGCCGCCGCGGACACGGCCAATCCGTCGAGCGTGACACCGACCGAGGGCGCGGCCCAGGTGACCCCGACGGACGCGCGCGCTGTCGTCAAGGCGACCAAGTACAAGCTCACCGACGACAACTTCCGCCGCTTTGTGCAGGCGAGCGACAGCCTCGCCGTGCTGCGCGCCCGCGACCCGCAAGCGCGCGCGTGGCTGGACAAACAGATCAACGACGCGGGCGCCGGCACCAGCGTCAGCGCCAACGATGCCGGCCGAAAACACCTCGAGGACTATCCGGCGGTCAGCAACGCGATCAACTCCGCGGGGATCTCGGTGCCGGACTACTTCGTCGCCTCGATCGCGATCGCGCAGGCGGAGCGGTTCATGGGAAACCCCAAAGCCGCGCCGCCGACACCCACGCTCAGCGAGAACGCAACGTTCCTTGACGCCCACAAGGCGGAGCTTCAGGCGTTGCGTGCGAGGGAAAGCGCGCACTGACGACCGCTGGTGAGACGTGAGACGTGCACGGTGCACGTCTCACGAGCAGTAGTATCTTCCGTCCATGCTCCCCGCTCTTCTGTTCGACCTCGATGGCACGCTCGTCGACTCCATCGAGTTGATCCTGCGCTCGGCACGCCATGCGTTCGTCGGCTTCGAGGGCCGCGCCCCTACGGATGACGAGTGGCGTGCCCGCATCGGCCGCCCGCTCCACGACACCTTTCGGGACTTCACCTCCGACAACGCCGAAGTCGACCGGCTGATGGGCCGCTACCGCGAGTTCCAGCTGGAACACCATGACCGCCTCGTCCGTGCGTACGACGGCGTGGTCGACGTGATCCGGAGGTTCGCCAGCGCTGGCCATCCGATGGCCCTCGTCACCAGCAAGTCCGACTGGCTCGCCGAGCGCGCGCTCGAGCATGTCGGACTGAGCGAGGCCATTCCGGTCGTCGTGGGCTGCGACAGCTGTAGACGCCACAAACCGCACCCGGAACCCGTCGAGCGCGCCCTTGCCCTCCTGCGCTCGACGCCTCGGGATGCCATCTTCGTAGGCGACTCACCGCACGACGTCGAGTCCGGCCGCGCTGCCGGCGTGTACACCGTCGGCGTCACGTGGGGGGCGTTCACCCGCGAGGAGATGGAGCGGTCCGGTGCAGACGAGGTGATCCACCGCATCGAAGCCCTTCCCCCGCTCGTGGCGCGCTTCCGGCCGCCGGCTGGCTGAGCTTCAAACCTTCTGGGCGGTCAGGGTATCCCATCCAGTGCGGGAAGGGAGACCCAGACGACCGATGACGGCAGTGGCCTTACCGGAACCGACGATCGCTACCCCATCAGCAGCGTACGGTGCCGAACCGGACGTGGTCCTCGCGGCCGCGGGGGATCGTCGTGCTTTCGAACGACTGTACCATCAGCACGTGACCCGGGTCTTCACCCTCTGCGCTCGCATGGTGAACGACCGGACGCGGGCCGAGGAGCTCACGCAGGACGTCTTCGTCCGGGTCTGGGAGAAGCTGCACCTGTTTCGCGGCGAGTCCGCGTTCGGTACCTGGCTGCACCGCATGACGGTGAACGTGGTATTGAATGCACGGAAGACCGAAGGTCGGCAGCGCGCCAGGATGGAGGACGATGACAATGACGGCGACGGGATCGACGCGCTGCCGGCGCGTCCCCTGGCGCCGGGCGACCGGATGGATCTGGAGCACGCGATCGCGAAGCTGCCGAAGGGCGCACGGCGCGTCTTCCTGCTGCACGACGTCGAGGGATATAAACACGAAGAGATCGCCGAGATGCTCGGCGTCACGACGGGGGCCACGAAGGCGCAGCTGCACCGCGCGCGGCTCCTCCTGAGGGAGGCACTGAACCGATGAGCACTCACGTTCTTCCATTCGACTGCGACGGTTTCGCCGCGCGGCTCGCCGACTACCTCGAGGGTGACGCCTCCGAGCCGGTGCGGGCGACGATGGAGGCGCATGCGGCGACGTGCGCCGAGTGTGGCGCGCTCCTCGAGGATCTCGCCGCCATCCGGCACGACGCCGCCGGCCTGCCGTCGCTCGCTCCATCGCGGGATCTCTGGGCCGGTATTGCCGAGCGGCTCGACGACAGCGTCGTCGTGCCGATGGACGCCGGGCGCGGCACCGGTCGTCTGCCGCGCCGTTGGATGCGCCCCGCGGCGGCGGCGGCCGCGTTGATCGTCGCCACGGCCGGCATCACCCATCTATTGACCCGTGCTGTGCTCGCGCCGAGTGTCGCGCGGTCCGTCGCGGTGCGGCCGGCGGAGAGTACGTCCGTGTCGTCCGCGACGCCGACGGACGCGCCGCACGGCGTCGACGGCCAGTTCGTCTCGACGAGCCCCGAGCCGGCGTCCACCGCGCGTGCGTCGGCCAGTCTGGTGCGCAACGTCGCGAACCCGGCGTCCGGCCAGCGGAGCACCGCGCGCGGCACGAACGCGCTGCCGCTGATGGATGCCGCGGAGCCCGTGTACGATCAGGAGATCGGCAAGCTGCGGCGGATCGTGAAGGAGCGGCGGTCGCGGCTCGACCCGGCGACGGTCGCGGTGCTCGAGCAGAGCATCGCCGTCATCGACTCCGCCATCGCGCAGAGTCGCGCCGCGCTGGCCAAGGATCCGGCGAGCGGCTTCCTCGCCACGCAACTCAATCACTCGCTCGAGAAGAAAGTCGAGCTGCTGCGTACGGCCGCGACGCTGCCGTCGCGCACATGAGGACTATCGTCATGCACCGGTATTTCATCCTTGCCGTGACCGCGCTCGCGCTGGCGCTTCCCACGCAGCTATCGGCGCAGAGCACCGCCGCCGATCGCGCGCGCCTCGAGCGCGAGCGACAGCAGGAGCAGCTCGACCGGGATCGCGAGCGCGAGCAGCAGCAGCGCGAGCGCGAGCAGGAACGCCGGGAGCGCGAGCAGGAACGGGAACAGCAGCGCCGCGAGCGCGAGCGCGCCGGTTCGCTCGACACGACGGTGGCGTTCGATGCGCGCGGCACCGTGAACGTGAGCTGTCCCGGCGGCGAGGTGATCGTCACCGGCTCCGACCGGAGCGAGATCCACGTGAAGGCGCGCACCGAGAGCGGGGCGATCCGCTTCAGCAGCAGTGGCGGCCGGGCGACGCTCGAGCCGGCCGGGGGGCGCGGATGCAGCGACGGCCGGTTCGAGATCAGCGTGCCGGCCGGCGCGAAAGTGATGGCCACGAGTTGGAGCGGCTCGGTGAGCGTGCGCAACGTCCGCGGCGAGGTCGAGACCCATACCCAGAGCGCGAACATCGACGTGCGTGACGTGGGCCGGCTCGACCTGGAGACCCTATCGGGTGAGGTGACCGTGCAAGGAGTCACGGGCGACGCGCGTCTCAGCACGGTGAGCGGCGACATCGATCTGAGCCGCGTGCGCGGCGACGTGGAAGTCGAGACGGTGAGCGGCGATCTCACCCTGCGCGACGTCGTGGCGCGGCAGGTCCGGACGCATTCCACGAGCGGTGACGTGGAGTTCGCCGGCCAGATCGCCGACGGCGGCCGCTATGAGTTCACGACGCATTCGGGCAGCGTCCGGCTCCAGCTCCCGCCGGACGTCGGTGCACAGCTCAGCGTCGCCACGTTCAACGGCGGGATCGAGAGCGATTTCCCGATCACGCTTCGCCCCGGTGGCCACGACATCGGCCGCGATCAGGGCAAGAAACTGAACTTCACGCTTGGGCAGGGCAGCGCCAGGATCGTCGTCGAAACGTTCAGCGGCGACATCACCCTCTCGTCAGCCGGCCGCCGTCGCTGAACCATACCAACCAGGGACGTCAGCCATGTCGCTGTTCCGTTCACTCGCTCTCACGGCGCTGCTCGCGCTGCCCGCCATCGCGGGCGCGCAGGATCGCCAGATCGACCGCTCCGCCTTCACGCTGAGCGAGCGCGTCCCGCCCGGACAATGGATCCGCGTACGCAACGTGAACGGCGCGCTCCGGGTGCACGCGTCCAGCACTGACAAGGTGGAGATCCGCGCGACCAAGAGCTGGCGCCGCGGCAATCCGAAGAACGTGCGCATCGAGACCCGGCGTGCGTCGGATGGCGACGTGCTCGTCTGTGCCTTCTGGACCGAGGATGCGACCTGCAGCGAGACGAGCTATGAGTCCCATGACCATGGCTGGAATCGCGACAACGACGTGGTCGTCGACTTCGACGTCGGCGTGCCGAAAGGGGTCAGAGTCGGCGCGTGGACGGTGAATGGCGGGGTGAGGGTGGATGGCGCGACCGACGAGATCCACGCCGCCACCGTGAACGGCAGCATCGACGCCGCGAGCTCCGGCGGACCGGTCCAGGCCAGCACGGTGAACGGCAGCGTACACGCGACGATGGGCCGCTTCGGTGGCGATCGCGATCTCACCTTCAGCAGCGTGAACGGCAGCGTCGTGGCGGAGTTCGCGGGCGACGTGGATGCCGACATCGACCTCAGCACGGTGAACGGCCGCTTTCAGACCGACTGGCCGGTGACGATCTCCGGCCGCATCGACCCCCGCCGACTGCACGCGACGCTCGGCAAGGGCGGACGGCGGATCCGGCTGTCGACGGTGAATGGGAACGTGGAGCTGAGGAAGCGGTGAGGCGTGAGGCGGTGAATCCGTAACGCGGTGAATCGGTGAATCGGTGAAACGGTACGGCGGCTGGTGACTCGGTGACTCCACGGCGCAAGCCACAACCAGCGTGGAGAGTACCTCGGGATGCGGCCCGACCGGTTGTGGCCATTCGGTGTTGAGTCACCGAGTCACCAACCGATTCACCGCCTTACGGATTCACCGATTCACCGCGTTACGGATTCACCGATTCACCGCGTCATGGCTCCAACCCGCGCCCCCGGGGTATATTTCTCCTACCCTCCAACGGAGACCACTCAAATGGGCGTCTCGATCCCCGGGACTCTCGTTCGCTCGGGTGCGGAGCGCGCGACACTCGTTCGCCGCACGTACGGCCTCGTCTTCATCAGCGTCATCGTCACCGCCATCGGCGTCGCCTTCGGGATGACGCAGCCTGCGCTCATGCAGGCCGTGGCGCTGCATCCGATCATCACCCTGATCGCCATGTTCGCGCCCCTGTGGATGGCGATGCGAGCGCATCGCGACTATCCCCGCAATCTCGTCTTCACCTTCCTCTTCACCTTCGTCGAAGGGATCTGGCTCTCGCCCTTCCTGTTCATGGCGGAGCAGCGCAATCCCGGCATCGTCGGCCAGGCCGGCGTGCTGACGCTCTCGACCTTCGGCGTGCTCTCCCTCTACGCCGTCGTCAGCAAGCGCGACTTCAGTGCGTGGGGCTCCTTCTTCATCGTCGGGCTCTGGGTGCTGATCGCGACCGCCCTGATCAACCTCTTCTTCCAGAGCGCGCTCGCGACGCTGTGGATCGCGGCGGGCACCGTGCTCGTGTTCAGCGGGCTGCTCGTGTTCGACACTTGGCGCATTGTCCGCTCGGGACAGTACGGACCCGACGACTACGTGCCGGCCGCAGTGAACATCTATCTCGACCTGCTCAACCTCTTCATCGCCATGATCATGCTGCTCGGCGGCGGGCGCCGCCGCAGCTGACGCACGAGTGGCCGCAGCGCGCGGTCTCGTCGCCATCTTCGCGCACCCCGACGACGAGACCTTCGCAACCGGCGGGACACTGGCACGCTACGCGAGCCAAGGGGTGCGCAGTTCGCTCTACTGTGCCACCGACGGGGATGCCGGACGATCGTCCGGCATTCCCGTGTCGTCTCGTGCCGAGTTGGGCATGCTGCGACGCGCTGAGCTCAGCATGGCCTGCCAGGTCCTCGGCGTCCGCACACTCGAGCTGGGCGGACATCCGGACGGGAGCCTCCCGTCCGTCGATCCTGACGTCGTGCTGAACGAGATCGTCGGCCTCCTGCGACGCGAGCGGCCCGAGGTCGTCCTCACGTTCGGACCGGAAGGCGCACCGACCCGCCACCGCGACCATCGCGCGATCTCGCGGCTCGCCACTGCCGCTTTTCTGCTCGCTGGCAGCGTGACCGAGTTTCCGGAGCAGATCCACGCAGGGCTCGCGCCGCACGGTGCGGCCCGCCTATGCTACGTAACGTGGCCACCGCCCAGGGATGGCGCGGAGTTCGTCACCGAAGGGCAGCCGGTTCAAGTGCGCGTTCCCGTTCGCGGGTGGCACGACCGCAAGCTCGCCGCATTCGATGCGCACCGGTCGCAGCACGACCACCGCGCGCGGTTCGAGCAGCTCGCCCTCGTGGACACCGAGGACTACTTCGTCGCGATGGGGCATCCCGCACCACCCGGCGCGAGCGATCTGTTCGCCGGACTGACGGACTAGACCGGCTGCAAGATCATTTCTTGACGGTCGCGCGCATGTAGTCGTACGGCACGATACGACGGCTACCCTTCCCCCAGCGACTCGATGGTAGCAGCGAGCGCGAGGTCGTTGTCCGTGATCCCACCCGCCGAATGCGTCGACAATGTCAGCACGACTTTCGTGTACCGGATGTCGATGTCCGGATGATGGTCCGCCCGGTCCGCCGCGCGGGCCACGCGTTGCACGAAGTCGATGCCATCCGCGAAGGTGCGGAAGGTATAGGCTTTGGTGAGCACATCGCCGCGTCGGGCCCACCCTGGCAGTGAGCCGAGCGCGCGCTGAATCTCGAGGTCGGAGAGTCTTGCTGGGGCGGGCATGCTCTCAAGGATCGGGTTCGCGAACGGTGGATGATATCACATCCGCGCTCGACTGTGGAGGGCCGCCGGGACATTTCGCACTGTGGCCGCGTCGCGGACCGATGAGCATCTTGGTCCATGCCCAACCGCGTTCGCCTCCTGGCCGTGATGGTTCCGCTGTGCGTCACATCCGCCGCGGCGCAGGGCGACAGCGCTCGCGCGCTCGAACCGGCCACCCAGCAATGGCGCGTCGGCGTCTTCGTCGGCGTCGCGCACAATTCGCCGGTGAGCGCGAATCTCGGCGTCACGCCCGGTCGCGATCACGTCTTCGTCGGCCTTCAGGCGTCGACGGCGGTCGTGCGGGTCGGAGAGGCGAGCATCGCCTACGGCGCGCAGCTCCTTCCGCTGGTAGCGGTGCGCGGCCGCAGCGTTCCGGTGTCGTACAACGGCCCCACCAACCCGGACGGCACCTTGCCTGGCCCTGACGTGGCCTATGCCGTCGGCGTATCCCCATTCGGATTGGAGGTGGGGCTGCCCGTTGGAGGCCGCGTGCGCGCGTACGGCGCGGCAGCGGCCGGCGGTCTGCTCTTCACGCGCCCCTTCCCCGTGCCCGAAGCGCGCCGCCTGAACTTCACCCTCGAGTACGGCGGGGGCATGCTCGTGCGGAGCGGCCGCGACCGTTGGATCCAACTGGGCTACAAGTATCACCACCTGTCGAACGCGTACACGGCGATGCTCAACCCCGGGCTCGACGCCCACGTGTTCTACGCCGGCTACGAATGGTCGGTCCGCCTGCCGCGTTGAATACGGACAGCGGCACGCGCGGCGCACCCGTACTGGTTATATGACGTCTCATATTGACGTCGAAGTACCTGCACCGTAGGAGGATCACGTGCTCTCCGTTCGCCGTTGGCGTGCCGCGTATTTGTTTGGGAGCTGGATCGTGTACTGGATCCTTCTGATCGCTTATACTGCCTGGCGACCGCTCCTGGAATTCTGGCGCATCAATCGCACGCCCGGCGGACACGGATCGGTCACCTACGCCTATTCCGGCAGCCCGCTGCGAGCGGCGCTCTGGATCGCCGGTCCGCCGCTCGCTCTTTTTCTGCTCTGGGTCGCGACGCGCCCGCGTGAGTCGCGTCAGCCGCAGCCCCACGACGTGGACGACGGGCCGGTCATCCAGCGGCAACGGTGACGAAGCGTCGCGCCGCGCCCGGATGCGCGCGGCGCGACGCGGCGCCCGTCTCGGTGAGCTCGCGAAAGCGCGGGTCGCCGCGTAGTCGGCCGAATGCCGGCTCCTCGCGTGCCGCCTGCCGGCTGCGCTCTCCGCGCGCCAACGCGCTGCCGAGCCAGCGCAGCGCCTGTTTCGGCCGGTCGAGCCGCGCGTAGGCGCGCGCGACGTTCCACGCGCCTTCATCGTCCGCACCGCCCAACAGCATCGCGCGCTCGAACGCCGCGATCGACTCGCGATAGCGCTCCGTGTGATACAGGGCGTCGCCGTATGCCTGCCAGTGACCTGCCTCTCGGCCGTTCATGGCGAGCGCGTCCTCCCATAGCGTCACGGCGTCGCTCCACCGGCGCGCCGAGACGGCGTCGTGCGCGCGCGCCGTCGCGAGTCGTTGACAGCTGTCGCGCGGAGACGTCGACGGCCCCTGTGCGAGCTGCAGCAGAGAGACTGGAGTCGTCGACTGCGTCGCGGCAGGCGACGCCGTTGCGGCCACGAACAGGAGAGCAGCGCCGGCGAGAGTACGAACGGTTGTCATGGGATCGGCCTCGGACGTGGCCAGGGCCATGGCCACGGGTTGAAGGAGTTGTTGCCGGCGAGGCCGCGCACGGCCGCCTCGCGTACCTGCGGATCGTTCGAACTGAGCAGGTCGGTGAGAGCCGCCTCTGACCGGCCGCCCGATTTGATGAGCGCGCGGACCAGCGCACGCCGGACCTGATCGCTCTGTTCTGTTTTCAGCGCATCGCGAATGTCGTTCAGCGCCGCGGGGTCACCGATCTGACCGAGCGCCCACGCGGCCTTGAGACGCGCATCCTCGTCCTCATCGCGCAGCAGTCGTCGTAGTCCCTCCGGCGCCTTGCCCCCCTCACCGCGGAGCTGTCCGAGCCCCCACGCCGCGGTGCCGCGGACACGGGAGCTCTTGTCGCTCGCCGCGATCTCGCCGAGCACGTCGGCCGAGGAGTGGTCGTTCGAGTGCGCGAGCGCCCACGTCGCCGTCTCGCGCACGTGATCGTCGGCATCGCGGCGCGCCGCATTCGCGAGCTCGGCGGAGCCGGCGTGCGCGCCAACGTTGCCGAGCGCCCACGCGGTCATCTCGCGCACGCGCGCGTCGCTGTCGCGTCCGAGCTGCTGGGCCAGCGCCTCCGCGGATTCGCGCGAGTCGAGCTGCGCGAGCGCCCATGCCGCGGCGCGGCGCACGTTCGGCGCCGGATCCTGCGTCAACACCCGGGTCAGGGTCGCCACGATGTTCGTCGAGTCCATCCGTCCGGCACTGATCACCGCGGCCTCGCGCACCCGCGCGTCGTCGTCGCGGAAGAGCGCGACGAGCGGCGCCAGCGCGCGGCCGTTCTGGAGGCGACCGAGCGCCCACGCGGCGTTGGCGCGGACACCCGCCGCTGCGTCACGCGTGACCGCGATGAGCGGCTCCGCGGCACTCTTTGCTTGAAGCAGCCCCAGACCGAACGCGGCCACCTCGCGCACCGGCGCTTCAGCGGCGCCGAGCCGGGCGATCAGCGCGCCCGTCACGCGGGCATCTTTCTGTCCGCCGAGCAGCCGGATGGACAGCTCGCGAACGCACGGGTCGTTCTCCGCGAGCGCCGCGGTCAGCCGGTCGACGTCGGCGGGGCTGAGCGACTCGGTGTCGAGGTCCTTCGCCTCGACCACGTTGGACAGCGGTGTGGACGGTGCGTCGCTCCACCGCCCCCATCCATAGCCGCGCACCGATCGCGCCGCGATGGCGCAGATGAGCGGCGGGGCGCCGCGCGCGGCGGCGAGCAGCGCCGTCACGTCCAGCGAGGACACCCTCTCCGGCGCGTTCGCCAAGTTGGCGCCGAGGGGGCTGCCTTCCGTCATGCCGGCCAGCGACACGGCCGCGATCACTCCGATCACACGAAACATGAATGCTCCGTTCATCCGACCCTCGCAGAGGAGAGTGGGTCAAGGGTGTGGGTTGAAAAATCAGCACCACTCGCCCAAAGAGAGGGGACGTCGAGCCCTACGAGCGTCCCCCAACTTTGGTGTCGTTCAGGGAAACGGTCGAGGGTCTGGCCACGGCCACGGCCACGGTCCGGCCGCATGCCCCCCCGCCAGCGCCCGCACTGCCATCGCCTTCACACGCGGATCGGGGGACTCGAGCAAGCCGCGAAGCGCGTCCACCGAGCGCTCGCCGAGCGCGGCGACCGCGCGGATCTCGGCGACCTGCACATCCTTGTCGGCCTCGCTCTTGAGCGCCGTTTCGAGCGCCGGCGCGGTCCGCGGATCCTTGATCCGGAACAGCGACCACGCGGCGAGCGTGCGAGTATCCGCATCCTTGTCGTGCAGTAGCGCCACCAGTGCAGGCGGCGCCTCGCGGGGTTCGGCGGCGCCTAGAGCCCAGGCAGTTCGAAGGCGTACGGCTTTGTTCGCGTCGCCGAGCGCGGCAACGAGCGCGTCGATGGACACGGCACGACCGCTGTGACCGAGTGCCCATGCCGCGGTCGCGCGCACCTGCTCGTTCGAATCGCCGCGCAGCGCCGCGGTAAGGGCGTCGGCCGCCGCCGATGTGCTCCCGCAGTCGGCCAGCGACCAGGCTGCCATCTCCCGCACGGAAGCATTCGCATCGTGGCGTAGGGCGTTCGCCAGCGCCTCGGCCGCGACTGACTGCTCTGCGTAGTCGCGCAGCCCCCACGCGGCGACCCGTCGCAGCACCGCGCTCGTATCAGTGCGCAGCACTTTCGCCAGGAGCGCCGGACGATCATCGCTGTCGCTCTGTGCAGTCGCCGCCGGCGCAACGTTCGCCGACGACTTGGCTGCGGCCGACATCAGGGTCGACGTCGCCGCTGACATTTCGGTAGAGCTCGACGCGGCGATTGCGGGCGTCGGGTCGACGCGAACGTGCACTGTCACCGGGGCTGGTCGAGCGTCACGACTCGGCGTCGACGCGACGTTCAGCCGCGGCTGCGTCACTTGCGCGGGCGCAGGCGTCCAAGGCGCTTGCACGGCGCGCGGCGCCGGTGCCGCCGCACCGACGACGACCGCGATTACGGCGAGCGTCACCGTCAACGCAGCCGACTGGCGCCGGCTCGGCGTCGAATGCCGTACGTCCTTGTCGAGGATGGCGAGCATGCGCCCCTCGAACTCCTTGCGGCGCGCCATCGCCAGCGCAACGACCGGCGTGGCGTCGCCGCGCACGGACGTCACGATGTCGAGCAGATGTTCCGCGTAGTCGGCCGCGCGCGTTCCGCACGCCAGCGCGAGATCGTCGCAGGCACGTTCGCTCTCGGCGCGCAGCCGCTTTGCCGCCGTCCAGACGAGCGGATGGAACCAGTACACCGCGCAGACCAGCCGACCGAGCGTATGCCCGATGAGATCGCGGCGGCGGATGTGTGCGAGCTCATGGAGCAGCACCGCACGGCGCCGGTCGGCAGACCAGCGGTCGCAATCGACCGGCAGCACGATCGTCGGCGTGAGTATGCCGCACGCGAACGGCATCTTCGCCTCGTCGCTGCGGAGCACGCGTGGCACCTCGTCGAGACCGAGGCGATCCGATACCTCGTAGAGCGCATCGAGCCAGGCACGTTCCGTGATCGGACGCGCGCGCCGCACGATGCGCCGCACCGCAAGCGCTGCGTAGGCGAGCGAAAGTCCGATCGCGATGAGTACACCGGCCCACAGCGCGATCAGAATCATCGCCGTGTTCGGACGCGGGCGTGCTGCATCGGTCGTGCTCGGACCGTTTGTCGACGGGTCGGCGCGCACGGCACTCTGCCCGCGTTCCGCTGTCGCTGCCGGAGAGGACGTGGCACGGCCTATCGTCGCGCGGTCGCGGATCGGTGCCAAGATGGTTGCGGATGCCGTTGGCGCGGGCGCGCGCTCGACCTCCGGCAGGATGGCGAGTCGTAGCGGTGCCCACGCATTGAGTGCGGGCACGAGCACCAACGCGACCAGGGTCACGAGCCACACCAGGTGTCGCGCGCCGGCGGACGCGCGTTGCATGCCGAAGGTGATGCCGAGCGCGGCGACGAGGATGATCGTCGCCTTGGCCAGCGGCAGCAGGAGGGGCAGGTGAAAGCCGGAGATCGTCGAGGGTGTCATGATCAGTCCTCGCTCTGGCGTGCCCGTCGGATCGTTGCACGCAGCCGTGCGATCTCCGCATCGCTCATGTCGACGTCCGACATGCGCAGCAGCGCGGTCATCGCCTGTTCGGCCGAACCGGCGAAGTACGTCCGCACCACATGGGCGAGGACGTCGGTCCGTGCGGTCTCGGTATCCTGTGCCGGCTGGTAGACGTAGCGAGGGCCGTCCTCCTTGTAGCGGATCAGCGCCTTCTCGCCAAGGATGCGGAGCACCGAACGGACGGCAGAATAGGTCGGAGGGTCCGCCATGTCGGCCATGATCTCGGCGACGGTCGCCTCGCCACGGCGATGCAGGATGTCCATCACCTCGCGCTCGCGTTTGGAGAGCTCGGAAGGTGCGGGGGTCGCTGACTTCTTGGGCGTCATGAAGGTCGCGGGCATGGGTCGCCGTCCTCTGGACAAGGCACGGGAGATCTGCTGAAAATTCAGCCGTGCTGATATTTCAACACTAAGGCCGGTCTGTCAAGAGCCAGCTTTCTTTTGGGGGTCTGCGTGGTCGTGGACGGCCGTGAAGCGGAGAACGGAAGCAGCCAGATGGGCACTGAAGGGCCTGGTCAGAACCCGAAGGGCCTGATCCGGCCTTTTCCGTCTTCACCGGTCGTATCCGTTCCTCCGCTTTGGCGCCCGGACAACTCCTAAACGCCCTGACTCAGATCATCTCGAGCGGGACTTTCCGAGGCGGCCGTGGAAACGCCTCGTCCAGCTCCTGCAGATCCTCTCGCGTGAGCCGGATTTCGAGCGCATCGAAGTCCTCGCGCACGTGCTCGGGCCGTCCCGCCTTGGGGATCGCGATGACATGGTCGTGTCGGAGAACCCACGCGAGGGCGATCTGCGCCGCTGATGCCGAGTGGCGAACCGCGATCCGGCCGATCACCGGATGCCGCAGCAGCCGCGCCTGTTCGATCGGCGAGTACGCCATGATCGGGATCTTTCGCTGCTGGCACCACGGAAGCAGATCGAGCTCGATCCCGCGACGCGACAGGTTGTAGAGCACCTGATCCGTCGCGACGTCCGCGCCACCCGGAATGGTCAACAGCTCCTCCATGTCCGCGACGTCGAAGTTGCTCACACCCCAGTGGCGGATCCTCCCGGTGTGCACGAGCGTGAGAAATGCGTCGACGGTTTCCGCCAGCGGTATCGATCCGCGCCAATGCAGCAGATACAGGTCGAGATGATCGGTGCGGAGACGGCGAAGGCTCTCCTCGCACGCGGCGAGGGTTCCACGCTTCGACGCATGATGCGGGAGCACCTTGCTCACGAGGAACACGTCATCGCGACGGCCCGCGATCGCCTCGCCGACCAGCTCCTCGGCCCCGCCGTCGGCGTACATCTCCGCGGTGTCGATCATCGTCATGCCGAGGTCGATCCCCAGCTGCAGCGCCTGGATCTCCTCCGGGCGCTTGCGCGGGTCCTCGGCGAGATGCCAGGTGCCAAGTCCGAGCACCGGCACCGCGTCGCCGGATGGAAGCTTCGTCGTGCGCAGGACGGCGGTCGCCATGGCGTCAGAGAATCTCGTCGAAGTCGCGCTGGACGCGCTCCCACTGCTCGCCGTGCGGATGCTTGAGATCCGGGTCGATGATCTTGAAGGTATGCGCGACCGCGACACTGAGCCCGCCGACGATGTTGGGCAGCTCCGCCTCCGTCTCGTCGCTGAGCGTCTTGTCGAGCGGCGGACGATTCGCCATGTGATCGAGGATCGGCTTGAGCTCGATCTCGTGATCCATACGCCGGAAGCGGATGATGTTCTCCTGAAGCCCGTTCCCGATCGGCAGGTCATGCGGTTGGATCACGTCGCGAATGTTCGCGTGCGCAACTGCCTGCGCGCGCAGCAGCATGTCGTACAGTTTGTCGTTGACGAAGTCCGAGTAGCGCCGCAGGTCTTCCTTGTCCACGTCGAGGCCGGCCGCTTCCCGGAAGAAGCGCTCGAACTTCGCGATGCTCATCAGGTGAGGCCCCTTTACGCCGACAGAGCTCTCCAGGTCCGCCATGCTTCCTCCGATCGATCGCCGTGGTGCGTCCGTGCTCGAAGTTAGAGACCTCGCGGCGTGTTCGCCGTCAGACAAATGGGAGGTTCGATGCGACGAGCTGGTCCAGACGAACCGGCCAAAAGAAAATCGGACCTGCACCACATGATGCAGGTCCGATCTCGGCTCGTGAACGCGTCAGCGCGAGCGCTTGCCTTGACGATCCGTCCGACCGACTAGCCGGTCGACATCCTGGCGGTTGTCTTCGACGAGGTCGCCGATATGCGCGGCGCTCTCGCCAGCATGCGCTCCGGTATCCGCGACCGCGCCGCCGAGGCGGACGTCGTCGCGAATGTAATCGCTCCCTCTCGGGTCGGCCTCGAGATCCTCCACGTCAGCCGCCCGTACCTTGTAGTGACCGTCGAGGTCTCGCCCGTTGTGCGCTCTGTTCCGCTCCGACATGCAGACTGCCCCCTGTTGATTGGTACGAGTCGGATTGAGCAAGGAGCGCACCGGCCAACGGCCCGTCGATCAGCGGAGTCCGCCTTCCATTCAATGGGAGGCGAGCCGATCACTCCACAACTGCGGATATTGCTGCTTCAGCTGCGCGATCTTCGGCAGGTCGTTGTACTTGATGTACGCCTGATCCGGATGCAGCGTCGCGTAGTCCTGGTGATACGACTCGGCAACGTTGAATCCGCGTAGCGGGGCGAGCTGCGTCACGATCTTCCGCTTGACCGCGCCGCTCTTCTCGAGTTGCGCGATGTAAGCCTGCGCGGTCTGCCGCTGGGCGTCGCTCGTGTAGAAGATCGCCGAGCGATATTGTGTACCGACATCGGGCCCCTGGCGGTTCAGCTCGGTCGGGTCGTGCGCAACCCGGAAGAAGATGCCGAGCAGCTGATCGTACGACACCTTCGACGGATCGTAGACGACGCGCACCGACTCGGCGTGACCGGTTGCACCAGTGCTCACCAGCTCGTACGAGGGCCGAGCGATCGAGCCGCCGGCATAACCCGACGTCGCGCTCACGACACCGTTCACGTGTTGAAAGACGCCCTGCACTCCCCAGAAACAGCCACCGGCGAACACGACCGTGTCGAGGGCGGCTGACGAGGCCGGCGCGGTTGCCGCCGTGGCCGGCGCTCCCGCGAGAGACAGCATGGCGACGACCTTCAATGCGGCGTTGAGCATGTGATCCTCGAGTAGAGACGGTTCATATACGCTGGCCGCCGGGGAATGGTTCTATCCGCGCTCGAGCGGCGGCTAGCGTGGCGCCAGCACCACACCGTCCTCCAGCGCCGCGATCACCCGCAGGCCGGGCTGCGCCACGAGCATCTCCTTCGTGACGACGTCCGGCGCTCGCACGCTGAACGCCAGGATGCGGCCGCCGTGCGCGCGCACCGTGGCGGCGAGCTCGGCGAGCTCGCGCGGATCGTCCGGCGCGGGAAGCTCGTTCGCTGCTCGATGCAGATGGAAGTACACGGCCGCGGGCCAGTTGGTGTACAGTGGCGTGTGCGCGCCCTGCGTGCGCGCCCAATCGAGCAGCGCACTGCGGCGCCATTCGGACGCGGCGAAATCGGAGCCCCATTTCCGCACGTAGCTCGCCTGCGCGTAGGTGACCGCCGCGCTGAGGCCACACCAGGCAAGCAACGCGGCGGTGAGCAGGAGACGCGCCGTCATGCCGTATGCGCCGCGCCAGCCGCGCCACCAGAGGCCGAGCGCGGTGGCGACGATAGCCGTCGCGAGCACCATCGCGGGCGACAGGATTCGCTCGTCGAACGGAATGTGCGCGTCGGCCACGAAACGGGACACCACGATCATCGCGAGGTAGCATACGAGAAGCAACGCGCTGGCGCGCAGCAGGCGCCATGCGTCCACAGGCACGTGCCCCAATCGGTCGTCGGCCCGACGCGCGAGCGACAATCCGCGCGCACGCCGACCGGCGCTGCCGGCCACCAGCAGCAGAAGCACTCCGACGGCGAGAGCGGCGTAGCCGCGCGCCGGCACGACCGGCCACGAGTCGAGGGCCGGAACGATCCAGTCGCGCAGCGTATCCCGCGCTTCGTGCACCGTCGGCGCGAGGTCGCCGTAGACGCCGATGCGCCGGATGGCCGACGACCCGGCGACGTAGTGGGTGCGAATCACCCAGGCGCCCTCCAACACGACCGCCGGCAGTACCGCCACGAGGGCGCGCCGAACGCGCAGCGCGATCGGTCCAGGACGTGCGAGCTGCCAGAGTGCGACCGCGCCGACGAGCGACATTCCTGCGTATCGCGTGAGCGCGGCGAGCGCCGCAGCGATCCCCATGCGCAGTGGCCGATCGGGAGCGAGCGTCATCGCGGCGAGCGTGAGCACGACGCAGGCGAGAAAGAGCGGCTCGCTCAATACCGATACGTACACGTCGTGCATCGCCGGTGTGACGAACAGCGCGACGGCCGTCAGAATGCCCGCGAGCGGCGTCGTCGCGCCGCCCACGAGCAGCACGAGCGTCGCCACCATGACGGCGCCGGCAATGGCCTGCACGAGTCGCGCGGCTTGCAGGGACGCCATGCCGAGCCGCACCGGCAGCGCGAGCGCGGTGGAATAGCCCGGCGGAAAGTGGGCCAGCGGCACCGTGCTGTCCGCGCTCGTCCAATCCGCGCTCGGAACGCGGTACTCGAGATTCGTCGCCAGCGACTCGGCGGCGCCGAGATAGGCCATCGCGTCGGGATCCAGCCCCGGACTGGGCGGCTCGGTGATCTCGAGCACCAGCGTGAAGGCGACGATACCGAGCAGCGCCGCGGGCAGCAGGCGGCCCACCCGCTCTCGCGCGTCTTTCACCGATTCCAGTAGCGGTCCTCCGCGATCAGCACTTCGAGCTCGATCGCGTCCGTCCCGCGCTCTTTGGTATAGTCGGCGATGTGGATGGCGGTCGTCTCGATTCGTCGCCCTTCCGCGTCGAGCAGCTCGAGCCCTAGCTTGTCGCGCGCCGCGTGGTATCGCTCGAGCTTGTCCTCGTCGAGCGGCTCGCCGCCGGGCATCGGCACGGCCTCGCTGAACAGACGGAACACCGGCTGCACGAGATCGTAGCCCAGACCGGGCCGGAAGCGGCCCCACGCGCGCCGCGCCGACGCGTCGCGACGTTCGAGGTCCGAGTGGCCGACGATGACGCCGTGCATCTTCACGGTGTGGCGCATGCACCTGTTGCGACGACGGGTCGTGCCATGATGCGATCGGTCTGCAAATCCGTACCGAGCAGGAACGGCTGAGTGCCGACGTCGGTGAATCCCCACCGGCGATAGAACGCGATGGCGCGCGCGTTCCGCTCCCACACGCCGAGCCAGACGACGCCGCGTCCGCGGGAGGCTGCTTCGTCGAGGCAGCGCTGCATGAGCGCCGACCCGATCCCGGCCCCGATCCACCGCTGCCCCGCGTAGAGCCGGAGGATCTCGATCGCCCCTCCGGCAGGCAACGCAACTCGTTCCAGCTCGCCGCGCACCGCTTCCGGTGCGTCGCCTTCGCGCAGCACCGCGTAGCCGGCCAGCTCGCCCAGCCGCTCGGCGAGAAGCACGGTGAGTCGCGGATCGGCGATCTCGTCGCGCTGAATGGCTTCGCCGAACGCCGCGCCCACGTACGCCGCCATGTCCTCCGGCGTGTTGTCGCTGCCGAACGTGTCGACGAACGCCGATTCGGCGAAGCCCGCGAGCGGCGCCGCGTCAGCGGGCGTTGCGAGGCGGATGGTGGCGGTCCCGACGGCGCCGAACGTCATGCGCCGGAAGCTACGCGCGGCGTCAGCGGCGCGCGAGCGTCCGCAATCCAAGCGCGCCGTTCAACCATCGCACGAGCGGCAGGATGCGTTCGAAGTCGCGCGCCAACGTATCGGCGAGACGACCGCTGAACAGTTCGCGCTCGGTGATCGGTCGCCCGACCGTGAACGACTGGTGGCGGAGCAGCGTTGCGGCGGGATGGGTCGGTGCGTACCCGCGCGGCATGCGCGCCAGCATCGCCGCCTCCGCCAACCCGCCGAACTTCCGGAGCGACGGCGCGCGCAGGATGCGCGCGAGCGAGCCGTGGTCCTCGTCGATGCGCTCGCGGATGCGGGACAGGGTCGGGCGTGGCGGCATCCAGATCCCACCGCCCATCGAGCTGCCGCTCGGATCGATGTCGACGTAGAACCCGGCACCGCCATGGGCCGTCGTCGCGGTGCCGACCCCGCGGCCGGCGTCCGTGTGGTAGAACCAGCAGGCCGCATTCGTCTTGTACGGCGACTTGTCCGACGAGAAGCGCACGTCGCGATGAATGCGAAAGAGTGAACGCTTGGGATCGCCGACGATCTCTGGCGCGAGCTCGGCGAGCCGTACGTCCACCTCCTCGACGAGCGCCGCGAGCGGTGCGCGCACTTCGCCCTCGTAGGCATCGCGATGCGCCTCGAACCATTCCTTGTTGTTGTTGCGGCGGAGTGACCGGAGATAGGTCAGCGCCGCGGGACGGAAGCCGGCGAATTCGCCGTCCGTCACGGCCCCGGTTTGGCCCGGGTGTGCTCCGCAGGCACAGTGGGCGGCGCCAGCAGCCGGAACTCGAAGTTCTGCTCCACGAGTTGGCGGACCTTGTGTCCCTGCACGACGGCCGGGCTGAATCGCATCCCTGGCAGCGCTTCGCGCACCGCCTGTGTGAATGCGGCGCTTGTCGTGCTCAGCACCTGGAGGGACGCCGAGTCGGCGCGGCCGGTCGTGTCGATGACGTATCGCGTCAGCACCGCCCCCTCCACCCCCTTCTCCAGCATCTCGCGCGGATAGACCGGCGCGGCGCTGCCCTCGCTGCGCACCGCGCTCTCCTCGAGCGAGAGCATCGAGTACACCGAATCCACCGACTCGACCGGCGACTGCGCGGCGGCGCTCTTCGTGTCCAGGCCAAGCGCCCCGCCGCGTATCTCGGGCTCGGGACGGGGAGTTCCGGTCGGCGTACCCGTGGTGGAGGTCGCAGGAACGGCCACCGCACGCGCGCCGACGTCGATGAACTGGAGGTGCTCCCTATTGCTCTCGGTCCGCGGAATACGGTCCGGGGGTGGCATATAGAAAACCCGAGCGGAAGGCTCCTCACCCGGCCGATCGGGCCGAGGACCGCTACCGTACACGGCAGCACCGAGCAGGACGACGTGTGCCGCAACGCTGAGCATGGCGCTCGGCGCAGCAGCCGTGTTGACGTAGGTCTGGACCCAGAGGCGCATGGTGGCGGCCCTCCAGTCGATGACGAACAGCCTCGGTCAGCCCGAGTATGATCTGCAGGATCCGGTGCGGCAAGTCGCGCGCCTCGGATTACCTGCTGGCGACCCCGAGCGAAGCCAGCGCGTCACCCGAAACCCGGTACCTGGTCCAATCGCTCACCGGTCGAGCGCCGAGCGACTCGTAGAACCGGATGGCGTCCGTGTTCCAGTCGAGCACTGACCACTCGAGCCGGCCGAAGCCTCGCTCGACCGCGGTTCGCGCGAGGTGCTCGAGCAGCCGCCGTCCGAGTCCCTGCCCGCGAAACGCCGGAAAGACGAACAGATCTTCCAGGTAGATCCCTGGCCGCGCCAGAAAGGTGGAAAAGGTGCGGAACCACAGCGCGAAACCGGCCGGCTCCTCGCCCCGAACCGCTATCACGACCCCCGCGGCCGCGTCATCACCGAACAGCCATTCGCGAAGGAGCGCTTCCGTCGCCACGCACTCGTGCGCGAGCCGCTCGTATTCGGCGAGCGCCTGAATGCACTGAAGGATCACCGGAACGTCGGACGCCGTCGCGGTACGAAGCGCGAACGAAGAGGACGAAGGCATTGTCGAGCGGACGCTCAGAGCCCGTACCGCTCGCGGAGGATGCGGGCGTGATGCCGTGCGTGGCCGGCGGTGATGTACGCCAGCGCCCGCACCGTGACCTCCTTTCCGCTCGCCACGCCGCGCCGCGTCCACGCCTCGGATGGGAGCGAAGTGAAGAGCCGCAGCGACCCCTCACGCACCAGCGCCAGCTCCTCGGCGAGATCGGCCAGCGTCCGTGTGTCGGAGCCGGCGTTCCGCACGTACTCGTTCTCGTCGAACGCGGGAAGCGGCGTCGTGTCGCCGCGCGCCACGCGAAGCGCCCGATACGAGAAAATGCGCTCGGCGTCGATCAGATGGCCCGCGACTTCTCGGATGCTCCATTTCCCATCGCCGTAGCGATGACCACCCCGTGACTCCGGCACCGCCGAAAGCATCGTCGCGAGCTCGCGTCCGCTCGATCGAAGCGCGGCAAGCACGTCCTCTTCGGGGACGTTCGCGACGTAGCTCGCGTAGAATGGCGCGTATTCGGTCGCGTCGGGACGTGCGGACCGGGCGGGGATGGTGGGCATGGAAGACCTCCGGGTGCGGAGTGGATCAGCGTGCCGAGGCGAGCGTCGGCGCGGGACTGCGGCGCCAGGTGAGCAGGACGACACCGGCAACCGCGACCAGCAGCGCCACGACTTGCGCCGACGTCACCGATCCGATCATGTCGCTCTTGGCGCGGAAGAACTCGACCACGAAGCGCTCGAGGCCGGCGAGCACGCAATAGAGGCCAAACAACCAACCGGCGCGATGACGGTGATGCCGGAGCCGCCACAGGATGGCGAACATCACGAGACCCAGCGCCACCTCGAGCAGCTGCGTCGGATATACCCCCACCACGAAGCTGGCGGGATAGCTCGACGGCAGACCGGCGTGATAGACCTCGTTCATCACCTGCACCGTCGTGGGCGGCAGGCCGTCGGGGAACGCGACCGCGAAGCGGCTGTTCCATACGCGGCCGTAGTCGTCGCCCACCGCCCAGCATCCCGTGCGGCCGATCGCATACCCGGCGGCGATGCCGACGGCGGCAGCATCGGCGACGCGGAAGAACGAGTGCTTGCGCCAGCGGATGACGATCGCGGAGAGCAGCACCGCGCCGATGAACCCACCCCAGAACACGAACCCGCCGCGTCCCCACAACGCGCTCACGCTGTGCTGCAGCACCGCGTAATAGATCTTCGCGCCGACGATCGTGCCGATGAGCGCCGCGAAGGTGACGTCGTTCATGATGGCGGGATCGTCGCCGCGCTGTTCGAGCACCTGCTGCGAGACCCAATGCGCGATCCCGAACGCGGCCATCATCGCGAGGCCGAAGCCGGTGAGGTTGATCGGGCCGAGCGAGAAGTTGAACGGATGATGGACGATGAATGGTTGCATCACTTCCTGCGGTCGACCCGCGTCTTGGTCCACACCACGACGGCGCTGCAGCTCTGGCCCGGCTGCGTGAACTGAGGCGGCACCGAGGTGCCGTTGTACACCTCGATCGCCGCGACCTCGTTGGGCTGGACGAACGTATCGAGGTCGCCGGCGTCGAGCTGCTGCCATGCCGCGCCGTCCACCCACACGGTCACGCAGCCATTGCCGGTCGCGGCACGCGTCGAGGTCAGCATCACCTGACCATTGCTCTCGGTGGCGCGGAGGCCCGGTGTCGTGCGTACGATATCGGTGAACCGCTGCGCGTTTCGGCGCTCGATCTGCTCGGGCGTGATGAAGTAGCCGCCCGCCGCCGAGCGCTTGCGGTCGAGGAAGCCGACCTTCTGCAGCCCTTCCTCGCGTTGCGACACGACTTCGACCGGCGTGAGCTCCGGCACGTAGTCGCCGAGCCGCACAGTCACGCGCGCTGGGGCGCGCGACGACAGATCCACCGCGACCTCGGTGGGACGATATCCGAGTTGTCGTACGACGAGGGCCTGCGTTCCCGCCGGGAGGGAATCCAGCACGAAGTCTCCGTTCGACTTGGTGAGCGTGGCCGCGCTGTGTCCCATCAGACCGATGCGCGCCCCAACGATCGGCGCGCCGCTCTTGTTGACCACCCGTCCGAACACACGCGCGGTGCCTTTGCGAGGGGGCACGGGCTTTCCGCTGCTGTCGGCAGAGGCCACCGCGGCCGGCAGCGCGGCGACGCTCATGCTGCGCAACGCCAACACGCCGTCATCCTGCGTCACCGGCACCTCGGCTGTCGCGCCGCCGTCCTTTCGCTGCGCCTGGAGCTTTGCGTCGTACTTGGTCGGCAGCCCACACAGGCGATAGCTGCCGTCGGGGCCGACGGTGGTCTCGCGAACGCGAGGCGGCTTCTTGGTGACCCGAAGGTTGGCCGGCAACCCCGGCGGATCGGGATCGTACCAGACGAGCGAAACGCGTGCGCCCACCGCCGCCGAGTCGCTGTCGGGCTCGCGCACCCGCCCGACGAGCGCGCCAGGTCCCAGTGCGCGCCGGGCCGCCGGACAGAACAGGTTGGCGAGGTACTCGCCCGATGGCACGGCGATCATCGTGTGGGTGATCTCGTTCACGACGAAGGTGAACGGCGGCGTCACGAGCGCGATCCCGAGTGTGTCCAGAATCGGATGATCAAGCAGCACGCGATGCTGGCCCGGGACGATGCTGTCGATGACGAAGCGGCCGAGCGAATCGGTGATGGCTGAACGGGCCGTCCCTTCGACCTGGACCAGGGCGCCGGCAAGGGGCTCGCCGTGCACGCTGTCGACCGCGACGCCCTGGAGGTATGCCATCGTCGGCGGCGCTGGCGCGGCCGGCGGCGGCGGGGCCGTGCCACCCTTTGCCGGCGTGCCTTTGACCGTCGGGCGGGGCGTCGGACGCTGGGCGGCGGCAGTGGACGCCAGAAGAAGCACACCCAGCACGGGTGTGACGAAGCGTGGCAGACGCATGGGTGAAATATAGGGCGTGATCCGCCGCTTTACCCGGAAGCGCGCGAGAGGGTCCGCGCCGGCCGGCCAGGTCCCGGCCCGCCCGAGCGGGAATGGAAACTGCCTCACGTGTTGGCAACACGACCAAATGGAGCTGACCATGGGTGGCAAGTCGGATCTGAGCACGCGGGAAGACCGGCCCGAATCGGGCGGGGCTGACAAGGACATGATGCGCGAGAAGTCGGGCATCCTCGAGCGCGACCGGGAGAAGTACGCGATCGAGCAGCAGGCGCGCCGCGACGCGTCACATCGCGACCATCCGGTGCATCACGCGCCATTCTCGATCGACAACCCGCCAAATCCCGAGCCCCGGGAGCAGAAGTAGTAGCGCGACGGGCGCCGAGTGAGTGCGCTCATCGGATTTCGTCGTCCCGGTCCAGCGCCGGCGGCGCGGGGCGGCCGCCCGCACGCGGTCATCGTCCCGGCGGCGGGGCGACGAAGCCGGTGAAGTGGCCGGTATGACGGAAGGTCTGTGTGTGCTGCATCCCGTCCTCGTCGATCGGCGCCGGCTCGATGTCGCTCAACCGCGAGACGTCGATGCTGGTCGTGCCGTCGCGGTCGGTCGGGTTATAGATGTTGGAGAAGCGCGCCCCGAACACGATCTCGTCGGGCTTGTAGCTCGTGCGCGCGTGGACGAGCTGCGCGAAGGTCTCGTCGATCCCGGCGATGAGGATGTCGAGCTCCACATCCTGCCGCACGAGATCGTGATGGCTGAGCCCCCACAGCGGGCTCGTCTCGTCGATCGGGTGCACGATCGTCCAGCTGAGCGGAAAGAAGACGACGCGCGTACGCTCGAGCTTGAGCTGATCGTACCGACGCCCCGCGCCGTCGAGCCGACTGTACATCACCTTCGCCTCGAGCTCCATGAGCTGATTGCTGCGCGCGTTCGCGATGCGGAACATGAACCCGGTCCGTCCCTGATACGGCGCGACGACCGCGGAACGGCTGAACAGCAGCCGCGCCGTGGGCCGGGAGAAGCGCGCGAACACGAGTCCGGTGAGCAGCGCTGCCGCCAGGATGCCGACGAGCGCCTCGACGCTCACCAGCCAGTTCGCCGCCGTTCCAATCGGGAACACGTGGCCGTAGCCGATCGTGGCGAACGTCTCGACGCTGAAGAAGAACGCGCGGAGGAACGGACCACCCATCCGGTCGGGCGGCAATCCGCCCAGGCTGTCGACCCCACAGGCGAGGTATGCGAACGCGAACAGCGCGTTCACCGCGGCGTACGTCACCGTCACCATGCCGAGAAAGCGCCGCCACGTCATGGTGAGCATCGCATGATACCCGTTCACGAACGACCAGCGCGGGTAGCCGACGCGACGCGAGCTGAACGTGCCGTCGCGGTGAAGGATCCGTTGCTGCTTCGCGCCGCCAAGGACGGAGCCGAAGCCCATGTCCTTGAGGTCGGGGACGGCCGGTGCCGCTCCGGGCTGGGCCTGCTGATGCAACGCGGCCAGCGGGGTTTGTTCGTGCTCTGTCACGAGCGAAAAGGTACCGTGCAAACCGCTTGCGTCAAACGATCGCGCCAGGGCAGCTTTCATCGAGGCGCCGCTACGTCCGCCGCCTCACGATGATCGCTTCCCTCCGTCCCGAGCGCGCGGCCCTTCACTTGATGCAGTTCGGCGCGCCGTTCCTCATCCTCGTTGCCGTAGCAGCTGCCGTGGTGCTCGGCGGCTGGCTGCTGGCCTTCCGTCGAAGCATCGCGCGCGTCGCCGAATCGGCCGTGCGAGCGAGCGAAGCGCGCTTCCGATCCCTCGTGCAGCACTCGTCGGATCTCATCTTTGTCGTGACCTCCGACGGCGTGATCCAGTTCGCCAGCTCGTCAGCCACACGGCTGATCGGCTACGAGCCGGAGCAGCTCGTCGGGCGGCAGCTCGCCGCGCTGGCGCACCCGGACGACGCGGTCATCGTCTCGTCGTTCGTCGGACTGGTGTCGCGACACGCCGGTGTGTCGGGCGCCGTGGAGTGGCGGGTCCGCAGTGCCGACGAGAGCATCGTGCAAGTGGAGGCCATCGCCAGCAACCGTCTCGACGACGATGCGGTCGGCGGCATCGTCGTCAACGCGCGTGACGTCGGCGAGCGAAAGGCGTTGCTCGACGCGCTCGCCCATCAAGCATTCCACGATCCGCTCACCGGACTCGCGAATCGCGCGCTGTTCTACGACCGCGTGCGCCACGCGCTCGATCTCGCGCACCGCCAGGGGCGAACAGTCACGCTGCTGTTCATCGACCTCGACGACTTCAAGCCGATCAACGACAGCATGGGCCATGCGGAGGGCGACCGGCTGCTCAGGATGATCGCCGAGCGGCTGCGTGCGTGCGCGCGCACGACGGACACCGTCGCTCGGCTCGGCGGCGACGAGTTCGCCGTGCTGGTGGAGGACGCGACGGACGACGTCGCCGCCGACCGCCTCGTCGAGCGGATCCGCGAGCAGATGACCTTCCCCTTCGTCCTCGGCGGACGCCAGCTTCGCATCTCGGCCAGCATCGGAAGCGCCTCGGCAGCCGGCGGCGACGTCGACGAAGTGCTCCGTCACGCCGACCTGGCGATGTACGTCGCCAAGCGGAGTGAGAAGGGCGGCCACCGCCGCTTCGACGCGGCGATGTTGCGCTGACGGTTCGACCGAGCGGCGAGCCGTGACGCCGCGCGGTTTCTCAGGTATCGTTCGTGGGTTCGCCACGAACGATGCCCAGAGCCTTCGCTCCCGCCCCTGCTCCCGATCTCGATCCGGCACACGATCCGGGCTTCTCGGAGGCCGAGGCGCGCGCGGATCGCGCGCGCGCCGCCACGCCGACTGACGCCCTCGGCGCGCCACTTCCGGCCGGCTCGCACGAGATTCGGGTCGGAACGGCCTCCTGGACCGATCCGACGATGGTCCGCGGCAACGTGTTCTATCCGCGCGGCGTGTCCAGCGCCGAGGAGCGCCTGCGTTTCTACGCGAGTCAATTCCCGGTCGTCGAGGTCGACGCGACGTACTACTCGCTGCCGGAGCGCGGAACGGCCCGCCTCTGGGCCGAGCGCACGCCGCCGCAATTCAGCTTTCACGTGAAGGCGCACGCGCTCATGACCGGCCAGCCCACGGAGGTGGCGCGACTCCCCGAACCGTTGGTCGAGGCGCTCCCTGCCGCGCTCGCCGCAAAGCAGAAGATCTACGCGAAGGATCTTCCGCTGGAGCTGTACGACGCCGTCTGGTCGCACTTCATCGATGCGCTCACTCCGCTGAGCGACGAGGGAAAGCTCGGCGGGATCCTGCTCCAGTATCCGCGTTGGTTCCTTCCGACACCGGCCAACAAGGATCTTCTCGCCGAGTCCGCGGCGCGGCTCGCCGGCATCCCCGCGACGGTCGAGCTCCGAAACCGGCTCTGGTTCAAGAGCGACCAGTCCACGCGCTGGACCGTCGACATGCTGCGCGATCTGGGACTGACGCACGTGATGGTGGATGGGCCGCAGGGACTCGACAGCAGCGTCCCGCGCATCGCCGCGGTCACCACGCCGCATCTCGCCATGATCCGCCTTCACGGTCGCCGCTCCGCGACGTGGGAAGCACCGAAGGTCCCGACGGTGGAGCGCTATCGCTACCTGTATTCGCGCGAGGAGATCGCCGACTGGGTGCCCGCTATCGAGTCCGCGGCGACCAAGGCGACCCGCACCGTGGTGTTCTTCAACAACTGCTACGGCAACTACGGTGCGACCAATGCGCGGGAGCTCGTCGCGCAACTCGCGACGCCCTCCGGCTCACCGACGGCCAGCCCCTGAATGCGACGTGGGCCCGGGGATTCCCCGGGCCCACGTCATCTCAGGATCGACGCGAGGTCACGGCGCGGCGACGGCGCCGGTTGTGCTCACACCGTTCTGCGACCCGTCGGAACACGTCGTCACCGTGGTTCGGCCATTGCGCGAGCACGACGACCACTTGTCATTGATCGGCGTGGCCTGCAGCGGGATCGTCGGGCGTGCCACGAAGATCATGCCCCGCGCGTCGGTCAGCTCGACCGCGGCACTCACGTCCGGGCCGACCGGATACGCACCGCGCCCACTCACGTTATCGGCCGAGTAGTTGGTGGCGTACCCCACCCACCCGACGCTGCGGTAGGTGCTGCCGAAATACGTTACCCGCCCGTCATACGAGGAGAGATCCACCTCGCTCTGCACGAACGAGCCGGAGTTGTAGTTGCAGACGCTGACCGAGAATCCCGCCTGATAGAGGCTGCCACAGCTGCCGCCGGACCAGGACTGCTGGAGCGGCACGTCGTTGGTCACGTCGAACACCGTGCTGCCCGCACTGGCCAGCGACGTACGGACCTTCGTCGGGAACGCGAACACGTTCGTGCGCGTCCACGAGCTGAGCGAGTACGCGCGGTTCTTACGCGTACCGGTCTCCGTCCTCTCGTCGACGAAGCTGCCGTCGGCGCTGGTCGCCTTGGTGTGCGTGAAATAGTCGTAGTCGCTCGAGTTGAACTGCGCCGAATAGCTCATGGGCACTTCGGGCGACACGATCTCGATCGAGCTGCTGGCGCTGTTGTTCGTCGGGTCCCAGTCAGTCGGTGACACGCCGGTCACGTAGACCTGCACCTGGTGCATGCCGACGGCGCTGAAGCTCGTCTGAAAGGCGCACGAGACGGAGTGGCCAGCATCCACCCAGATCCCCGCCGCCTGATCGAGGACCGACGCTCCATCCACGCTCAACATGCACGTCGCCCGGGCGCCGACGTCGCCATTCTTTTCGGTGATCGTGGCATTGACGTTGACGTGCGCGCCGGTAAACGCCTTTGCCGGCACGGTCACCGCGGTGACCGCGAGGTCGGGGCGCCGCTTGACCGCCGTGGAGACAGTCACGACATCGGTACGATTGCCGTCGATGCCGCCGATGTTTCCTTGAAGCTGAATCACCTGGTTGCGAGCCATTCCCAGGAGCTCCGTGGACCAGTAACCGGTGCTGAGCCCGTTCACGTTGTCGGTGAACTGAAGCGCATCGCTGATGAACAGCTTCAATTGGATTTTGCGCAGTTGGCCGCGCGTGGTGCCGCTCTCCAGGCTGCCGGTCGTCGCCTCCAGGAGGGTCGTGCCATCCTTGCCGAGCAGCGCGCGACTCTCGAGCGCCGCGGAGCCGGATCGGCCCGTGGCGGGCTTGGCGCCAGCGTCGCTGTATTTCTCGCTGTTCGGGTGAAAGACCGGGCTCTGTGACGCAGCGGACGTTGAGACTGCGCCGCTCGCGAGCGCCGCCAGAACGAGCATGGTAGGGGAAGACATGCGGAGAGACATTGGAGTCTCCTCGATTGGGGGGAGGTTCGGGCGGTGCATTACGCAGCCGTGTAGGCGACTGCGGAGCCAGCGGAATGAGGGGCAAGACCGTCACTTACCGCGTGCGGATCATCACGCCCACAAGTATCCGCCAAGTAGCGGACTCATCCAGTGACGGGGGGCACAGACTGCCGCCCTCCCGTCGCTACCGCGCGCCTCGGGCGCTCCTTCGCTGGGCCGCCCAATACACCACGCCCCCCAACGCCACGAACCCGAGGGCGCCCCCAACCACCTTGACGAGGAACAGGACGGGCCGTGTGTCCTCGCCCGGCGGAATCATCGCCACGCCCATCGCGAACAGGGTGACGGCGAGCCCGCTCGCCCCGACGAGCATCGCCCCGCCCTTCCCACCGGGCACGCGCAATGCCTCGGGCGCGACCGCCGTGCGTCGGAGCAGCAGGAACGAGATGAACAGATAGACGTATGGGATGAAGTAGACGAGCAGCTGCGTGTCGAGCAGAATGAGATAGGCCCTCTCCACGGTCGTTCCTTTGCCGAGCACCGAGAGCAGCAGAAAGATCGTCGCGAGTCCGGCCTGCACGAGGATCGCCACGTACGGTGTCTTCCATTTCGGGTGCACTCGGCCGAACGCCGGGGGGAAGTAGCGATCGAGTCCGATCGCGAACGCGACGCGCGCCGGTCCGGTTAGCCACGCACCGACCCCACCGACGTTGCCGAGCGTGTACGCGGCCGCGGCGAAGGGCGCGAGCCACCAGAGCGACGGGCTGATGTCGCGCGCCCCCGCCGCCGTCGCTTGGAGGAAGCCCGAGACGATGTTGACCTCCTTCGTCGGCATGAGCCACAACAGCGCACCCGTCCCCAGGATGTAGACGAAGGCGATCAGCGGCGCGGAGATGAGGATGGCACGCGGTAGCGTGCGTCGAGGATCCCTCACCTCACCGCCCATCGCGCTGGAAAGCTCGAGCCCTGCGAACGCGAACGCGATCGATGCCCAAAGATTGAGACCCTCGACGTGCCTCAGGTCCGGCACGATGTTGTCGCGCGTGATCGGATTGGCGGACGGACGGCCGCTCATCGCCGCGTACACGCCGAGCGCGATCAGGACGAGGCCCGGGATGTAGGTGCCGATGCCACCCGCGTTCTGTAGCCATTTCCCCGTGCCGACGCCGATGACGTTGACCAGGACAGCGAGCCAGAGGCACAGCAGTGTCGCCGTGAGCACGTAGGTCCAACTGCTCACGATGGTGCTCTCTCCTTTGCCGACGACGAAGGCGGCGACGACCGCCGCCGAAATGAGCAGGTTCGGATAGTAGAGGACGTTGCAGATCCAGTAGCACCATCCGCAGAGGTAGCCGTGTCCCTCACCGAGCGCGCGTTTGGTCCACTGATAGATGCCGCCCTCCTGGGGAAAGCGAGACGATAGCTCCATCACCACGAGGCCCTGCGGAACGAAAAAGAGCACCGCGGCGAGCGCCCACAGGACGAGCGCGCTCGGACCGGCCTTCCCTGCCGTGGCGAGCCAACGAAGGCCGACGACAGCCACGAGGTTGAACAGGACCAGGTCGCGCAGGCCGAGCGCCCGGGGAAGGGCGACCTCGGTGTGCGCCTCCCCATCGGAGTCGCCCGAAGCCGGAGCGCGCTGAGTGATGTCGGTCATCCTGGTGCGGTCAGAGACGGAACAGGTAGCTCGCCTTCACGAACAGTGCATCGGCCGTGCGGTTGTAGCCGCGGAAGTCGAAGCTGCTCGGAAACTCGAACGGCTGTGCGTGCGGGCGTGTGTCCGCGTAGCCGGCACCATAGCCGAGGAATAGCACGGTCCCCGGGTTCGGCTGATACGAGAAGAGGAAGTCGCCTCGGAAGGAGCTTCGCTGGCACGCCACCGTCACCTGATAGGCGAAGTTCGCGCATTCGTCGTAGGTGACGATCGGCAGCCCTGTGCGGCTCTCGTCGCGCAGCGCGTCGCGGTAGAAGGAGTCGTACTCCCCGACGAACCGCACGAACACCGGACGGGCGAGCTGATATTCGACCTTGAGCCGCGGGATGCGGTTGTTGCCGACGATGCTCCCGTCGGTGCGGCGATTGAAGCTCTGCATGTTGTACGTCGCGTTCACCCGCAGTTTGTCCGTCGGCCGGTAGGTGAGGCCGTATTGGGAGACGAGGAAGCTCGTCGATGCCCACTCGAAGAAGTTCTCGTCGTGGCCCCAGATGTAGAACATGCTGAACGACAGCCGAGCGCCCTGCGGCGTGTTGAGAGAGATGAACGCTTCGCTGTTCGGGATACGGGGCGTCCCGGTGAACGGCAGCGTGTCTCCAATGGCGCGAAGAAGCCGGTAGCTCGCATAGAGTCCCGGATCGAAACCGAAGGTCTCGACGAAGTAGCCGACGCCGTAGTTCCATCCCCCGCGTACCGTCGCGGTGAGATTGAAGTGGAGCTTCTTCTCGATCTGATCGCCCTGATGGACGAAGCTCTGATACCGCCACGTCGAGAAGTATGCGGGGTTGAACGTCACCGCCTCGAACACCGCGCCCGGCGCGCCGAACCAGGTGTACCGCTGGTCGACGTTGCCGGTGACGATCCCGCCGCGCGTGATGAATCCGCTGCCGGCGCGGAAGTCCTCGTGAATGCCGTCCAGCGAATAGGTGAACGCGAGGTGCTTCCCGTTGCGGTTGATCCCGGCGTGCCACAGCGGAGCGTCGAGCACCTGACCGTCGGGCTGCTTGGTGAAGCTCTGCGCGTACTGCGCCTGGAAGCTGTAGATGTCGCCGAAGAGGTAGCTCCCGTCGACGTCGGCGACGCGGTTGTAGCTCGCGCCGTCCACGCGATCGGTGTACGCCATGCCGAGCTTGGACGACGCCCCGACGTCGCGCTGCACGCGCAGCAGCGTGTACACCGGATGGTCAGCTCGGGAGAAGGATGCCGACGCGTCGTCCACGGCGGTGAGCAACGCGACATTCGTCCCCGACACCTTTCCGGTGAGCTTCACGGCTCCGACCGGCTGCACTACGCTGCGCGTGTAGATGAGGGTGTGTGGTGTCGCGAAGTTTTCGATCCCCTCGAGGAAGAAGGGACGTTTCTCGGGGAAGAACAGCGCCGAGCGTGGATCGAAGGCGAGCTGGCCGGCGTCCGACTCGATCTGCGAGAAGTCGGGATTGGCGGTCGCACTGACCGTGAGGTTGTTCGTGACGCCCCAGCGCGCGTTCCCGCCGAGCTCCGGCCGGCCGGCGGCGTATTGCCATCCTCCGAGCTGCGGCGGCGAGCCCGCAGTCCGCTGCGTCATCTCCGGGTTCACGTCGAGCACGAGGCCGCGCTGCAGTTGGCTGAGCTCCTCCAGTGAGCCCGATTGCGCGAGAAAGGACAGACCGGCACGGCGGGCCGGCGTCCAGCTGTCCTCGTGTCCCGAATGCTGCACCACGCGCACGACGTTCATCCGCCAGGTCTGCATGTCGGCCGACTGGTACTTGAGACTCTTGAACGGAATACGCACTTCGACGACGTAGCCCTCCGGCGTCACCCGTCCCTTGGACTGGAACACGAAATCCGAGCTGAGATCTGCCGGGTCTCGCGCGAGGGTGACGCCACCGAATCCCTGCGAGCGGCTCTGGTTCGCCTCGGTGATCGTGCCGTCCGCCTGGACACCGAGCGGATTGACGGCGAACACCGTGGCCTGGCGGCCGTCGTTGAAGGTGCCGATGAGGAGCTGCACGTTGTCATCGGCGTCGATCTTGTCGCGATCCGCCAGCGTGGCGCGCGGCGGCCCGTGCGCCTCGAAGGCACGGATCCCGAAGTGGATGGCCGTCGGCGAATACCACACGAGCACTTCGGTGGAATCCTCCGCCGGCACGCCGTCGACCGGCGAGAACTGCGAGAAGCCGGTCAGGAGCGCGGCATGCGTCCACTGCGGCTCGTCGAGCACACCGTCGACCGTCGTCGCGTCATCGTCGATCCGTGGCGGGCGCACGCGGACCTCGTTGGCGCGCCCGTTGTAGACCGTCTGAACCGATCGCTGTTGCGCGGTCGTGATGGAGTCAGCCGCGGATGCCGAACGGGCCGGCCGGCGCGGATCACCGAGAAGGCCGACAGCGGCCAGGACGAGAAGTGGGGACATGTCGACAGGGGTGCGCGAAAGCGCCGGCCGGCGAGCAGCCGGCCGACACGCGATCGCGACAGGGACCCGCTCAGCCCTTCGTCTGTTTCTTTCCGGCGTTGGGCGCGGGCACGATCCCCGTCGCGGTCCGCTTCGGTGTCACGGTGAAGTCGCTCACGTGCACGTCGAGGTTGTGGTTGACGCGCAGCCCCACGGCCCCGTCGGTGCTGCCGACGTGGGCACCGGGCATCGCGGCCACCTGCGTGCCGTTGACCGAGAGGCGCACCGAATCCGGCCGGCTCGCGTCGACCGTGAGGGTATTGGTCGCCTTCCCGCTCGCGTCGGCCTTGTGCACCGCGGGGCTCTCGGTCCAGTCCACGATCGTGTGAAGATCGCTTCCCGCGCGGTGCCGGACCATGTATTTCCCGTCGCCGCGCACGACGAGGTATGCGTACGACTGGGCCGGCGTGTCGAGCTGGTTGCCCATGAAGAAGATGCCGTAGGCCTCGGGATGCATCGGCGCCTTCGTCTGCGTGAGCGTTGCGGACGCCGTGAACGGACCGCTTACCCTGTCCTTCCAGTAGATCGCCGCCGGACCGGACGTCACGTGATAGCCCGACCCCATCGTCACGAACTTGGCGTCTTCGAGCTTGGCCGTCGGCTTGTCCGTGCGACCGCTCCAGCCCGCCGGCAGCTTGCCTCCTTCGGCCTTCTTGTCAGGATCATGCTCCTTCATGCCGGACATCTGCGCGGCGAGCGGAGTCGCGGCGAGCACCAGAATGGAGAGCGCGGTAAACGAGTGGCGACGCATGAGGAAATCTCCTGAAAGAGGGAACGGAAGGCGATCAGCTCGGGGGGATGCCGATGCGGAGCGCGCGCGATGAGTTCGGTCCGCGTTGCGCGCAGGACGGTTCATCCGTGAGGAGTCGCGAGGCGGTCGATGATCTCGTGCGCCTGCGACAGGTGTCGAGCCTCGTGCTGTCCAATGAACAGAATCCACTGATACAGATCCAGCTCGCCGAAGCGCAGATGCGTGAAGCGGACCGTGCCGAGCGCCAAACCGTCCGCGACGCGAATCGCCTCGCCCAGCTCCGCGCGGGACGAACGCAGCGCCTCGAGCGACCGCTCACGGGACCAGCCGCCGCTCGGCTTGACGCGATCGGGCACCTCGTGCTTCCGGTTGCGGTCGCCGACGCGAAAGGCGTCCATCGTCCCGAGCACGGAGGTCGTCTCGGTCTCGGCCGGATGATTCCTCGCCCGCGCCTCGGTGGCGCACTTGCCGATCACTCGCGCGCAGCTGCGCTCCACCATGTAGAGGTGCTCGCAGAGCTCCGAGACCGACCATTGGTCGGTACCCGGGCGCTCCATCCACTGCGCGTCGGGGACCGCGGCCACCGCGGCCAGCAGCGCGGCGCGCTGTCCGTCGACGTAGTTCACGAGCTCGGTGATCCGGCGATGCATCGTCGTGCGGGTGAGAGACTCCCGAAGCTGTTGGTCCGCACGCCGTGCCGCAAGCGGGCCGTCTAGGCCGCGCGGTCTTCCACGCCCATGACGCCGTCCTTGTGCGCGCAGTTCGCGCAGCAGAAGAACGTTCCACGGCTCTCCACTCCGTGCCCGACGATCTTGCAGCCGCAATGCGCGCAGACAGGTGCGAGCATGTGGATCGCGCATTCGAAGGAGTCGAAGGTGTTCGTTGCCCCGTTCATGGTCACGGTGAACGTCTTGTCGTACTCATTGCCGCACATGTCGCACACTGGCATCGGTCGCTCCTGTTGAGGTCCCGGTCGGATCGTTCATGAATCGCGCCGCAGCCGTTCCTCCAGCGCCCGCAATGCATCGGGGGTGTCCACGTCGGCCGGGATGTCGTCGTCGATCGGCACCAGCGACACCGCGCCGCCGAGGGACTGCAGCGCCGCGCGGGCGCCGACGTCGCCACGGAGGCGCGACAGCGCGGGAAAGGCGGTCCGGGCGAACAGCACCGGATTCCCCTGGCCGTCACGATACCGCGGCGCAACCGCGCTTGCTGCGGTGGTCCGCCATCGCTCGATCAACGCGCGGATGACGTCGCGCCGCACGAGAGGCTGGTCGGCGAGCGCAACGACCACCGCGTCGACGTCTCCCTCGAGCGCGTCGATGCCAGCGCGGAGCGAGCCGGCCATGCCGGTGCGGAAGCCTGCGTGCTCGACGACGTGCGCCTCCATACCGAGCGCGCGCACCTCGGCGATCCGCGCATCGGCGCTGGCCGGGACGACGACGACGAGACGGTCCACTTCCGCGGCGAGCGCCGATGCGCTTCGTCGCAGCACGCTCTGGCCGTCCAGCGGCGCGAGCAGCTTGTCTGCGCCGAACCGCGTGCTTTCCCCCGCGGCCAGCAGCAGGCCGCCGATCACGTGCCCTTGGAGAGCGCGACGCGCAGGATGCGCAGCGGCAGTGTGGCGCAGGCGTGGCGCGCGGCTGGAACGCCCTCGCCGAGTGCCGCGATGACGTCGCCGTCGCAAAGTCGGTCGACCTCCGCCAGTCGCTGCCCGCGAATGCGATCGGTGAGCAGCGACGCCGACGCGGTCGCGATGGCGCACGCGCTCGCCGCGAAGCTCACGCCGACGACCTCCGCACCACGTACTTCGAGCTCGATCCGCATCCGGTCGCCGCAGATCGTGTTCACGCCTTCATGCACGTGCGTCGGCGCGCCGATGGCGCGCTGGTTGTGAGGCCGCCGGTAGTGCTCGACGACCGTGGCCAGATAGGGCGGGGCGCTCGTCATGGCATGCGCTCACGCGGAGCGTGGCCGCGGAAGGTCCCGATCAGCTCCGCGGCGATGCTCACGGCGATCTCCGCCGCGCCCTGCGCACCGATGGCGAGTCCGATCGGCATGCGCAGCCGTCCGAGCTGCTCGGGAGTCAGGCCGTCATCCGCCAGCAGCGCGTGAACGGCAGCGGCCCGTCTGCGGCTGCCCAGCAATCCAACGTAGGCTGCGTTGCTCCGCAAAGCGACGCGCAACACGGGAAGCTCCACCTTGTAGTCGTGAGCGACCACCACGACCGCCGTCCGCGCATCGCCCATCAGACCAGCGACGGCTTCGGCCGGAATCGCCGCATGGCGCTCGGTCGCGACAGCGAATCGCGACTCGGCGAGCAGCTCGTCGCGCGGGTCGATGAGCACCGCCCGCCAGCCTAGGCGCGCCGCCATCGTGCACAACTCGACGGCGATGTCGGTGGCGCCGACGATGAGCAGCGTGAACGCGGGCGTGAGCAGCTCGACGAGCCACCGTTCCCCCGCCGCCTCGTGCACGCCGCTCCGGGCGTCGCCGTCGTGCAGCAGGGCGGCGCCGAGCGTGGCGGCCGCGGCATCGCGCGTGTCGCTGCCCGCTGTGCCCGCGCGCGCGCCGTCCTCACGCACGAGCAGCTTTCCCGCGCTTCCGTCCATCGGCGTGATGAGTGCGGCGCGGCGGCCGGCCTCCATCGCGCCCGCCGCAGCATCGAACGCCTGCGCTGCGGCGTCAGCGGTGCTGGTGCCGACCGCCTCGACGAGCAGGTCGACCTCGCCGGCGCATCCAAGCCCGAGCGCCACCGCATCCTCCTCGCCGAGCGGCACCGTGAGCAGCTCACGGCCACCGCTCCGCAGAATTCGCTCGGCCGCCATCCGCGCGCGGCCATCGGCGCACCCGCCGATCGTCACGCTGCCAAAGGCGCGCCCATCTTCCGATACGGCGAGGCGCGCGCCCACCGGCCGCGACGAGCCGCCGTCCGCCCGCGCGAGCGTGACGAGCGCAGCGCGCGCCGACCCGGAGCGGCGCAGCTCGCTCCACGCCGCGAGCGCGGGATGAGGCGCGCGCGTGGCAGAATCCGTCATCCCTCGAGCTCCGCGGCATCGATTGCGTCGCGCCACACGCGCCGAATCTCGTTCGCGCCCGCGGCATTCGGCTCGATCGGCGACCGGCGCCAATACCAGCGATCCGATTCGGGGACGCTCACCCCGTGACCGAGGAAGTGCAGATAGACGTCGGCGAGCGCCGTGTTCGGCGTGCCGGCGGCGAGAGAGCGGATGCGCGCGTTGAGCGTGTCGAGCACATCGAGCGGCATCTTGCCGGCATCGTCGAGCACGCCGGGGATGCGCCCGATCCGGTCCGACGGATCGTAGATCGTCGTGAGCACGATGAGCGCATTGGGTCGCGCGCGCCTGATCGCGTCGAGCAGAAACTCGTACGCCTCGCCGATGTCGCGGCCGATCGCTTCCATGAGGGAGCGTCGCGGCTTGTTCGCGAACGCGCTGAGCAGGTCGTTTCCCCCGATCGTCAGCGTGATCAGGGTTTCGTCGTCGCTCTCGTCGAGCTGCGGAAGCTGCTCGCCGAACACGTCGCCGATCGTGGCGCCGTCCGAGGCGAGGTTGGCGAACGTGATGCCCGGATAGCGCGACACGAGGTCCGCCCCCTGCTCCTCGGGCCAGCGCGCGTCGTCGTTCGTGTGGAGGAGCGATGCCGCGCCGATGCTCGCCACAGCGCCGGCGTGCGGATCGCGCTCGAGCGCCACCGCGACGTCGATCTCACCCGCGTCGAGCGCCGGATACAGGTCGATCGACATCGAGTCGCCGATCGCGACGTACGAGGAGGGGAATCGCGTCATCCCGGAGGTCGTCCGCGAATGGAGAGCGCGGTCCGTCAGGCGTACGCGAGGACGAGTCCGCGCGTCGCCAGAATACGAACCACCGTCTCGCCGATCTTGTTGTTCGGCGTGCTCGCGCCGGCGGTCACGCCGATCCGTACCGGGCCGTCGGTCGGCATCCATCCGGCCGACGTCCGCTCGACGTGGCGCACGCCGGCCACCCGGAAGTGCACGGTGCCGCCGTCGGGATCGATCCCGGATGCGTCCTCGATGTGATATGTCGGCACGCGCTCCGCGCACAGCGCGGCGAGCGAGATCGTGTTGCTCGAGTTGAAGCCGCCGATCACGATCATCGCGTCGAGTGGCTGCTCCAGCAGCGCGAGCACGGCGTCCTGCCGTTCCTGGGTGGCGCTGCAGATGGTGTCGAAGGTCCGGAAGTCCGTGGCACGAGCCGCCTCGCCCCGCGCGCGGGCGATCGCGCGCCCGACTTCCTCACCGATGGCGAGCGACTCCTTGGCGAGCATCGTCGTCTGATTCGCGACGCCGACCCGGCGCAGGTGCACGTCGGGGTCGAAGCCGGGCGAGGCGGCCTTCGCGAACCTGGCGAGGAATGCATCGCGATCGCTGCGTCCCTCGATGTAGTCGCAGACCTCCCGTGCCTCCTCCATGTGACGCACCACGAGGTAGTGGCCGCCGGGATATTTCATCACCTGAGACGCGGTCGCGCGCGTCTCCTCGTGGTAGTGCTTGCCGTGGATGAGCGCCGTGTAGCCGTCGCGCGCGTACGCCTCGACGCGCTTCCAGACGTTCAGCACCGAGCCGCAGGTCGTGTCGACCAGCACGCAGCCGATCGCGCGCAGCGCCTCGAACGCGGCGATGGTGACACCGAACGCCGGCATGATGACGACGTCCTCGGCTCGCACGGTGCTGAAGTCGAACTGGCCGTCGGTTGCCGGCTCGAGGATCTCGATCCCCATGCCGCGCAGCTTGTCGTTGACGTGCGGATTATGGATGATCTCGCCGACGAGGAGCAGGCGTCGGTCGGGGAATTTCTTGCGCGTCTGGTACGCGTACTCGACTGCGCGTTCCACCCCGTAACAGAACCCGAACTCGCGCGCGAGGAGGACGGTGACGTCGCCCACGGTGAGCGAATAGTCGTGCTCACGCAGCGTGTCGACGATCCGTCCGCTGTAGTCGTCCGACAGCTCGGTCTGCACGTCCGCCCTGAGGCCGAAGCCCTTGCGGTAGTAGGTCGCGGGCTGATCGGGAGTGGGGGCCGCCATGCCCTGCAATCTAGCGCACGGGGTGCGGTCGGAGAACGCGGTCAAGGGATGCATCCGGACGGCGGAGTGCCTACCTTCTCGGCATGCAACGGAACGATCGACGCCTCGTGTGCCGGGTGCGCGACTGGTGACTGCGCCCGGGCCTTCCCTCTCCCTTCCCGCCCCGCTCCTTCGACCCGCCCCGCTCCAGAAAGGCGACACGATCGGCGTCGCGGCCTCGTCGTACTCACCGCGCGCGGGGTGGCTGGCCCGCGGCGTGCGCGCCCTCGAGCGCGCCGGCTACGGTGTCATCATCGACCCGGAGCTTTCGACGACGCGGCGCTACACTCGTGCCGAGGACGAACGGCGCGCCGAGGCGTTCACCCGAATGTGGGTGGATCCGCGCGTGAAGGCGGTGATCGGCGGCTCCGGCGGGTACGGCGCCGTGCGCATGCTCCCCTACCTCGACCCGGAGCAGTTCCGCGCAAATCCCAAGTCGTTCGTCGGATACTCGGACATCACGGTGCTGCACCTCTGGCTCATGCGACTCGCCGGACTGCGCACCTTTCACGGTCCGACGGTCGACGACCTGATCCCCAGCGCGCGCGACGTCACGACCGCCTCATTGCTCGCCGCGCTCACCGCCCCTCGTCCCGCGACGCGGCTCGGGCGCGACGCCGCACGCGCCGTGCGGCCGGGCCGCGCGGTGGGCCGGTTGGTCGGCGGGAACCTGGCACTCGTGCAGCAGACCATCGGCACGCCGTACGAGATCGACACGACGGACGCCATTCTCTTCCTCGAAGAGGTGCGCGATCCGATGTCGTTCGTCGACGAGCGACTCGTGCAGCTCCGCGCCGCCGGCCTACTCGGTAAGGTTCGCGGCATCGTGTTCGGACACTTGTCGCTCGATCGGTCGGAGGAGGACGAGTTCGAAGACTTCGTGCTCGACCTCGTGAGCGACCTGGGCGTGCCCGTGCTGATGGACTTTCCGGCGGGCCACGACAATCCGAACCTGACCCTTCCCATGGGCACCGAGGTCGAGCTCGTCGCCGAAGAGTCGACGGGTTGGCTGGTCTATCGCGAAGATGCGCTGGCAACTGAGTGACGGCGGTCGACTGATCGAACTGCGGTCGACTGCTTCTGAATCAGTTGACCGCCGGTCTATCGGTTGACCGCCCTTCCATCAGTTGACCGCAGTTCCTCAAGGAATGGCACCAGCGCGTATGCGACGAGCGTCTCGTACGCTTGCTCGCGGGTGACGAGTCCGGCGGTGAGAATGCCGACTGCACCGGCACCACGCTTCACGTCCCGCTGTCCGGTGAGCGCGTCCATGGCGTGCCCTAGCTCCACGCCGTCGCGGACGCGCGCGGCGACGGCGTCGGGAAGCTGCAGCGATAGCGATCCACCGACCCCTTGTCTGTCGTCGGCCGACACTACCGCCGCCCACGCGCACGTGCGCACGCTGCCGCCAGGCTGCGCGACGACACCGCCCTCGATGCCGATACCGAGCTGCGCACCTGACGCGTCGCGCGCCGCGCGGGCGCGGGTGAGCGCGCCTCGGATCGTCTCGTCGTCACCCCAGGGCTGATCGGGGACCCCGCTCGCGACGGCGATCCCGATCACCTCCACGGCCGGCGCGAGACGATGGATGACGGTGCGCGCCGCTCCGAGCTTGACGGGGTTGGTCGAACCGACCGCGACACGGGCGAACGGGAGAGAAGACACTTAAGACTCCGGCAGAGGTCGGTGTGAAGGTACGCAATCGCCGCACGTCCGCACTGGTTGCCGCCGTTCGGCGTGCGGGATATGCTAGGGCCGTGTCACCCGCGCCATCCACCCTCTCGTCGCTCGAGCTCTCCGCGCGCACCCACACGGCGCACCGGGAGCGGCACGCGTTCGCCTTTGTCGCCGAGCGGCTCTGGCTCGACTTCGTGAACACGGACACGGGCGCGCGTGGAACGGACGCGCTGCACGACTTCGACCGGTTCGTCCGTTGGCTCGAGGCGGCGCACGTGCTGGATGCCGAGCGCTCCTCGTCGATGCAGCGCCGCGCCGTTCAACAGCCAGCCGGCGCGCTCGCCGTGCTCGGCGACGCACGCCGTATCCGCGCCGTATTGCGCATGCTCGCCGAGCGCGGCCTCGCCGTGTCCGACGTGCGCGTCGACGCGCTGGCCGAGGTCAACCGGGTGCTCGGCCGCAGCGCCGGCACCCGGCGTGTCGAGCTCCGCAACGACGGAAGCTTCGCCCGCGCGTTCGTGCCCGTGGGCGATGCATTCGCCGGTCTGCTCATCCCCGTCGTCGAGAGCGCGGCCGACGCGTTGATCCTCGGGGAGCTCGCGCGCGTCCGCCGCTGTGCCGACCCCCGCTGCGGGCGCGTGTTCCAGGACGAGACGAAGAATGGACGTCGGCGCTGGTGCGAGATGGCGACATGCGGCAATCGCGCAAAGGCCGCGCGACACCGCATGAAGCTGCTGCATCTCTAGCGTGACGGCGCTCACCGCACTTCGTCGCGACACTATTATTCTTGACGACATGTCGCTCGACCGCCGCACTCGCATCGAGGTCACCCGCACGCATCTCGAGTTGCGCGGGCCGGCCGCGCTCCGGCCGGCGCGCACGCCGAACGAACCGGTCTCGCTGCGCCTGCACCGGCCGATCGGCGCGGCGGAATACCGCGCCCTGTACACGCTGGTCGGTGCACCGTGGCTTTGGCGCGACCGCCTGCTCTGGACCGACGACGAGCTCGACGCCTACCTCGCCTCACGCAACGTCTACGTCTGGTCGCTCAGCGCCGGCGGCACGACCGCCGGATACTTCGAGTTGCAGAAGCATGGCGATCCAACCGTCGAGATCATGTACTTCGGTCTCGTTCAACCATTCATCGGTCGCGGTCTGGGTGGTTGGCTCCTGACGCGTGCCGCCGAGGAGTCGTTCGCGCTCGGCGCGACACGCGTGATCCTCAACACGTGCACGCTCGACGCGCCGCAAGCGTTGCCGAACTATCTGGCGCGCGGGTTCGCGATCCTGCGGGAGGATCGCTACTGGTTCGAGGTTCCCGCGTGTACGCCGCAGGCGGTCGTACCTGTCGAACCCGTCGCCGCCGAACGGCGTTAGCCCCGCCGCCGGCCGCCTCCTCGTCCGCGGCCGCCCTGTCCGCGACCGCCTCCCGATCTTCCGCCCGGCGCAGCGCCTCCGCGGCCTGCGCTGCCACGGCTGCCGGCATGCGAGCCATGACCACGCCGCCGGCCGCGCTGGGCCTCGCGCTGCTCGTCGCGCTTGCGGTTGAACCGCGCGATCTCTTCATCCGTCCAGGGCTGATCCAGCAGCGTCTGCAGCTCCTCGAGCGTGCGCGCGCGGACGGCGCCGCGCTGCCCACGGTGCACGATGTAGCGCACCGGACGGTCCAGCACCGGAACTTCGGCCGGTGTGAGCGAGCGCGCGATCTTCTCGGGAATGCGAAGCCGCGCCACGCCCTGCGGCGCATCGCCATCCTCCTCGACGTCGTAATCGATCTCTACTTCGCGGTCCCGCACCATCGCACGATCGGGCAGCGCGTCGTACTTCGCTCGTTCGCGTCGCGGTGACAGCGTTTCCAGCTCATCAGCGAGGTCGAGATTCGCCTGCTTGAAGTCGGATACGGAAGCGACATGCTCCCGCTCCAGCCGACGCTCGTACAACCCGGCGAGGTCGCCCTGGCTCAACCTCGGCAGCGCTCCCCCCGACCGGCGCCACGCCTCCCGGACCGCGTCGATGACGCTCTGGTTCTGCTTCACGGAGAAGTGCCGTGCCTCGCTTCGCGCCAGCGCGTCGGCGAGCACGCGGCGCGCCTCGTCCTCGCGACCGGCAGGAAATTCGTCGACCGCCTCCACTTCGCGTTCCAGCTCGAAGCCGAAGAACTCGACACGACGCCGGAGCACGAGCGGCGCCTTGCGCCGCTCGGCGTCGTACGCGAGCGTCGCCTCGTCGCCGGTCGCGAAGCGGCGCACGAGATCCATCGGCAGCTGCGTGCCCTCGATCGACGCGCGCGGGTTGCCGAACCGGTCGGCGAAATAGCGCAGCTCACCCGCTATCGGCCCCCAGCTGCCGCAGACGCTTGTCTTGCTGACCCGCGCTTCCTCTCCCCACGCCGTCTGCTCGTCGATCACCAGATCGAACGGCATGTACTCGGCGAGCAGCTCCGCGAACTTCCGGCGCGTGCCGTCATGCGCCATTCGCATCTCCGTCGGCAGCGCCATGCCGAGCCCGCGATACACGCTCGCCATCCCCAACGCCGCGTCCTCGATCGACTTCACCAGCACGCCGCGGCGCTCTGCCCACGCTTCGATCTCCTCCTCGTGGAAGAGGTGGCGCGGCAGACCGTACACTTCTCCCACGAAACCGCACGACCTGTAGGCTTCAGCATACACGTTGTACGCCGTGAGATGATCACTCCCCGGCACCACGAGCCCGTCGAGGTCGCGCTCTTCGCGCGTCATCCGGTGCAGACTGTCGATCCCGCTCATGACCGCGAGGTACGGCACGAGCTCGTCGTCGGCGTTCACGAGCAGCTCGGCCCACTCGCGCTCCACCGGCATCGTCTCCACCGCGCGTCCATAGCGTGTGAGACGTCCCTGCTCGATGATGCCGCGCCCCTCGAGGAACTGCACCGCGCGCCGATACGCGATCCGGTCGAGCGGCACCGGTAGCTCGAGGTCGTCCACCGGCACGCCGAGGTCGGCACAGGTGATCGCTACCCGCTCCGAGTCGCCGGCGAGTTGGAACTCCGGTTCCGTTGGCTTCAGTGAGAAGAAGTCGATGTCGCGGTCGCTGAGGATGAACACACGTCCGCCGGCGACGCGTCCGTGTACGCGCCCCGCCATCTGTAGAATCTCGTTCGCGCCGAGGTGCAGCTTGGTGAGCACGTTCTTGCCCCGCTCGACGATCGACGTGAATCGCGTGTCGTCGATCACCACCGTGTCGAGCCCCTGCACGTTGAGCGCGCTCTGACCCGCCGCCGTCATTGCCAGGAAGTACGGCTTGCGCTCCTCGCCCTCGAGAAATGGACGGAGGACCCGGATCGGCTCACCGCCGTGGTAGAACGCCGTATTGATGCGTGGCGCGCGCGTCCGCACGTTCTCCGCCGCCTGTTCCACACCCTTCCGGGTCGGAACGAAGATCGCCACCCCCCGCTTCTCCTTGTGCACGCGCTGCAGAAAACGGTCGTCGAGAAACTCGTCGACGTTCTTGCGCACGACTTCCACCTTCGCCGCCTTCTGCGGGTCGAACGCGTAGACTTCGAGCACCTCGGCGCTGCCGAGATAGTTCCGATAGAACGTCGGATCGACGGTGGCGGAGAGCCAGATGAAGCGGCAGCCCACGCGCTTGCCGAGTGCAAGACAGAGCTCCAGCTCCGCCGACGTCTGATGAATCTCGTCGATGATGAGCGTGTCCTGCGGCAGGATGTCTCCGTCCTGGAACCAGCGCCGCGCGATGCCGGTCGTGACGATGATGATGTTCCAGCTCGGCGTCTCCGGCGTCGCCTCACGCTCGCGATTGATGACGCCGACGCGAAGATCCGTGGTGCCGAGCAACTCCTCGGCGATCGGCCGGATGGCGAGGGTCTTCCCAGATCCCGTGCCGGCGACGATGCCGAATCCGCGGCGCGACCGCGCGAGGTCGCGCACGCGGCCACCGAAGTGCTTCTCGAGATAGGTCTCGATGTGCAGGCCGACCGCCAGCTCGATCGTCTCGCACGCGGCGCGCGTCGGCGCAATCACGATCACGCGTCCGGTCGGCGGCTCCGCCCCGACGAATGCGGCGTGATCGGGAGGGAGGTATTGGTCTCTTACGTCGCGCATGCGCGGTGGTTCAGGCGAGATTCGTGCGCGCACGCAGGCGCCGTCACGCTACGGCTTCTTGTCGTTGCCGAACTTCTTGAGGAAGGGAATCTCCTTCTTGTCGCCCTTGTCGGGTCCCTCGACGTAGTCGTCGCCGAAGAGCACTCGGCCATTGGACGGTCGGTTGCGAACGGCGGTGGGACAGTCCGTCGGCGCAGGCTGCTGTTTGGCCGGCACCCGGTCGAGCCAGATGCGACACATGCCCGGTGGAGGCCGGAATGCCTTTGGCACGTCGCCGTCGCCCCGCTGCTGAGCGTGCGCCGTTCCAGCCAGAGCGGCCGTGCACGCAAGCGCGAAGAACGTAGTGCGAAGGGTCATCGTGAGTCTCCGGCCGTGCGCGGACATTCGCGCGTCCTGTACGGTAAAGCAGAGGGAGTGCCAGGAAGCCGGTCTGGGTTGTCTTTCGTAAGTATAGTGCTGAAGGCGATTTACACTAGCGGCGCCAACCGGCCCCGACCTTCGCTGTCCCTCCCGAGAGACACCACCGTCCCGGTTCTGATCAGACGGCATGGCCCAGTCGGCCGCGTTGTCCTACCCTCAGTCCCCAAAGCTGATCCCCACCGCACGCGCCGTCTGCACTACGTCGTGATTGACGTCGACGCGCTTGCGCTCGCGCAGCGC
>DASXHF010000064.1:0-34690 GCA_036488775.1 Gemmatimonadaceae bacterium
CGGCGGGCCTGTACCAAACGATTGACCAGCCCCATCTTACGTTGCTGCGCTTCCGCCCCGCCCCCGCGGGGCGTCTGCTATCTGCCACCCCGTGACCATCATGGCGACGTCGACCGCGCCGTCCGAACGCGATTACCGCCCGTCCTACCTCGCCGCCGCCATCGTCTCGGCCGCGATCTTCGTCCTCTACCTCGTCACCCTCGCCCCATCCACGGCGATGTGGGACACGAGCGAGTACATCACGGCGGCGCAGGTCCTCGGCCTTCCTCACCCACCCGGCAACCCGCTCTTCGTCCTCATCGGACGCGTGTTCGCCATCCTGCCGATCGCGTCCTCGGTCGCCGTGCGCGTGAACGTCCTTGCGGCGCTGTGCAGCGCCGTCTCGGCCGGAATGTGGTTCCTCATCACCGAGCGCGTGCTCGTCGGGTGGTTCCCGCAACGCTGGCATCGCATCGTCGGCGGCACCCTCGCCGCGGTGATCGGCGCGACCGCGTTCACCGTCTGGAATCAGAGCGTCGTCAACGAGAAGGTGTACACGGTGTCCCTCATGGGCATCGCCATCATCTCGTGGCTGATGGTGCGGTGGTGCGACGAGCCGGACGGCCGCCGCGCCGACCGCATTCTCGTTCTCGTCGCCTACCTGCTCGGCCTCGGCTACGCGAATCACATGGCGGGCATGCTCGCCGCGCCGGCCGTCGGGCTCTCCGTGCTGATCGTGCGGTGGCGCACCCTGCTGCGCTGGAAGCTGCTGCTCGCCTGCATCGGTGCGCTCGTGTTGGGCATCACGCCCTTCGCCATGCAGCCGATCCGCGCCGGCCGCTTCCCCGCGCTGAACGAGGGTGAGCCGACCGCCTGCCGCACCGAGCTGACCGCGTCGTGCACGTTCAGCAAAGGGACGTACGACGCATTCATGTACAATTTCAATCGCGGACAGTACGGCAAGCCAGATCTCAGCGACCGGCAGGCGCCGCTGTCGGCGCAGGTCGGAATGTGGTGGCTGTATTTCAAGTGGCAGTGGCTGCGCGACGCCCATGGCGACCAGCCGGTGACGCAGAATCTGCTGGCCACGCTCTTCCTCGCGCTTGGCCTGCTCGGCGGCTACGTGCATTGGCAGCGCGACCGACGAAGCTTCTGGTACTTCGGGTCGTTGATGTTCACGATGACGCTCGTGCTCATCTACTACCTGAACTTCAAGTACGGCGCGTCGCAGGATCCCGAGGCGGTGGGCGTTGCGCGCGAAGTGCGCGACCGCGACTACTTCTATCTCTGGAGCTTCTCGGCGTGGGGCGTGTGGGCGGCGCTCGGACTGGTCACCGTCTGGGAAGCACTCGCCGCGCTCGTCGAGACCGCGCCGAGTCCCGCGCGCAGCGTCGCCGTGCGCTCGGGTGGCGTGCTCGGTGTATGGGGCCGCCTCATCAAACAGGGCGACGTCCAGCCGACGCAGCGGGCGCTCAAACGCACCGCACCCATCCTCGTGTTGGCGCTCATCCCGTTGTTGACCAACTGGACGACGGCGTCGCGCGCGGGACAGACCGACACGGCCGACTTCGCGCGCGATCTGCTCAACTCCGTCGAGCCGTACGGCGTGCTCGTGACCGTCGGCGACAACGACACCTTCCCGCTCTGGTATGCGCAGGAGGTCGAAGGCGTCCGGCGCGACGTCGTCGTGGCGAACACGTCGCTCCTGAACACCGACTGGTACACGCGCCAGCTCATCCGCCGGCCGGTGTACGAGTACGACGCCGCGCACGGCCCGTCCATCTATCGCAATCACGTCTGGCCGAAGCCGAGTGGGCCGCCGATCAAGATGACGCTGGACCAGGCCGACTCCGTGCCGCCCTATCTCCAGCTCGACCGGCCGATGACGTTCCAAGGCGGCCCGTTCAAGGCGGTGATCGATCCACAGCGGCTGTCCATCCCGGGGGTGCTGCAGCGCGCCGACATCTTCGTGCTGCGGATGATCGCGGACTCCTACAACGAGCGGCCGATCTACTTCAGCCGCACGTCGGCGGGCTACGGCAACGAGCTCGGCCTCGGCAGCGACCTGCTGACGCAGGGGCTCGCGACGAAGCTGTTCGTCCCTCCCGCGGTGCCTGGCAAGGACACCGTGCTCGTGCAAGGCGCGGGATGGGTCGACGTCCCGCGCACGAAGGTGCTCTGGGACAGTGTGTTCACGGGCTACAAGTCCATCGCCAGACGACACGATTGGGTCGACCGGCCGTCCGTCGGCATCCCGTATCTCTACGTGGCGACCGGTCTGATGCTCTCGGAGGTGCTGCAGGCGCAGGGCGACTCGACCGACGCGGCGCGCGTGCTCGCGCAGGCGAAGGCAGTGGCGCAGGCGGTGAAGCTGACCGACTTGCTCGCTCAGATGGAGCAGCAGCAGCCCGCCGTCGCGCAGCCGAGCCCATTGCTCGCGCCGCCGTCGGATACGCATCGGGGGGCGCCGATTCCGGCGCCGAGAAAGTGAAGTCGGACGGTGAGACTGCGTGGCCGGAGTTGACAGAGAACTGTTCCGCTGGCTCCTCACGACTCATGACGTAGTTGCCCGAACACCATTCGGTGGGTCGGACTCCACACGCGTTCCAGACCCACGACTCATTACCCGCCCTTGGTACCGGATACGAGTACTTGGGTACCTCTTCGCACGTCGCACCGACACGGAACGCCGCTTGCGCCTACTGGGCGGTTTCTCGAACCGAGGCCTGCCCATGCCCAACCTCGACGACAACGCGCTCGATCAGCTCTTCCGCGCGGCGCGTACGCACAACGCGTGGCGCGACAAGCCCGTAAGCGAACAGATGCTGCGCCAGCTCTACGACGTCCTGAAGTGGGGACCGACGAGTGCGAACACCAATCCGGCGCGGTTCGTCTTTCTGCGCTCGAAGGAGTCCAAGGCGCGTCTGCTGCCGACGTTGGCGCCCGGCAACATCGAGAAGACGATGTCCGCGCCCGTGACGGTCATCATCGCGTACGACCTGTTGTTTTTCCAGAAGCTGCCGAAGCTCTTCCCTCACAGCCCGACGATGGCGGATCTCTTCGTCACCAATCCGCAGCTCGTCGAGATGACCGCGCGGCGCAACTCGACGCTGCAGGGTGCGTACATGATGCTCGCCGCGCGCGCGCTCGGACTCGACGTCGGTCCGCTCTCCGGGTTCGACAACGCCAAGCTCGACGAGGAGTTCTTCGGCGCCGGCAAGGAGTGCGCGGGGTGCGATCAGGAGTTCTTTCCCGAAGGGCACGTCCGATCCAACTTTCTGTGCAACCTGGGCTACGGCGATCCGTCCAAGCTGCTGCCGCGGCTCCCGCGACTGGAGTTCGACGAGGCCTGTTCGATCATGTAGGCCCGCGTCTCCTCGCGCCTCTCCCCAGACATGTTCATCTCCGATTTCGCGATCCGCCGTCCCATCATCACCGTCGTGACGATGATCGCCCTCGTCGTCTTCGGTCTGGTGTCGCTCACGCGCCTGGAGACGGACGAGTTCCCCGATCTCGAGCAGCCGATCGTCTTTCTCGGCATCGCGTATCCGGGCGCGGCACCCGACGTCGTCGAGCGCGAAGTCGTCACCCGGCTGGAGGACAAGCTCTCGGGCGTCAGCGGCGTCGATAAGATCAACTCGACCTCCACGGACGGCTTCGCGCAGATCATCATCCAGTTCGTCTTCTCGAAGGACGTGAACCAGGCGACGCAGGACGTGCGTGACGCCATCTCGGCGGTGCGTTCGCAGCTCCCCGCCGAGATGCTCGAGCCCGTCGTGCAGCGCTTCGATCCGAACTCGCTGCCCATCGTCTCGCTGGCGATCACCTCGACCAGCCTGTCCACGCCACAGCTCACCGCGCTCGCCGACCAGACGATCGGCGGTGAGCTTCGCGGGGTGGAGGGCGTCGCGCAGGTGAACATCGTGGGCGGTGACAGCGCGCAGATCAGCATCGACGTCCGGCCGGGCGACCTCGCGGCGTCGGGGATCGGGATCGACCAGCTCGTCACCGCGCTGCGCAGTCAGAACCTCGCCGCGCCGGTCGGCAGCGTGAGCACGCCGATGGAGCAGGAGTCCATCCGGCTGCAGGGCCGCTTCGAGCGACCGGAGGACTTCGCCACGATGGTCGTCGCGGCGCGGAACGGCGCGCTCATCACGCTCGGTCAGCTGGCCGACGTCAGCGCCGGCGCGGCGCAGCCGACGTCGGCGGCGCGATTCAACGGAACGCCCGCCATCGGGCTCGACATCGTCAAGTCGCGAGACTACGCGACCACCACCGTGAGCGATGGCGTCACGGCGCGCATCAACCAGCTCCGGTCGACCCTCCCGGCCGGCACCCGGATCGAGATGGTGCGCGACGCCGGCGTCCGCGTGCGGAACTCCGTGCGGAACGTTGAAGAGACGCTGATCGAAGGCGCCGTTCTGACGGTCCTCGTCGTCTTCCTGTTCCTCAACTCCTGGCGTTCGACCGTCATCACCGGTCTCGCGCTTCCCGTGTCGGTGCTCACCTCGTTCGCACCGCTGCTCGCGTTCGGGTTCACGCTGAACGTGATGTCGTTGATGGGGCTGTCGCTCGCGATCGGCATCCTGATCGACGACGCGATCGTCGTGCGCGAGAACATCGTGCGGCACGTCGAAATGGGAAAAGACCACGTGACGGCGGCGCACGAAGGGACGGACGAGATCGGGCTCGCGGTCACGGCGACGACCTTCTCCATCGTCGCCGTCTTCGTGCCCGTCGCGTTCATGCCCGGGATCGCCGGCCAGTTCTTCAAGCCGTTCGCGCTCACCATCGCCGCCGCGGTGCTGGTGTCGCTGTTCGTCTCCTTCTCGCTGGATCCGATGCTGTCGGCGGTGTGGCCCGATCCGCAGCTCGAAGCGCACGAACGTCGCAATGCCGTCGCGCGGGCGCTGGACCGCTTCAACGGCTGGTTCGAACGGCAGGCGAACCGCTACACGCGGGCGATCGGATGGGCGCTCGACCATCGTGCGCTCATGCTGACGATCGCCGCCGGGTCCTTCGTCGCCGCCATCGCATTCCAGGTCCTCTTCGGCGGCTTCGGGTTTGCGCCGTTGAGCGACAACAGCGAGCTGAATATCGCCGTGGAGACCGCGCCCGCGTCGACGATCGACTACACGACGCTGAAGGCGGAAGAGATCGCGACTCTGGTCCGGCGTCACCCGGAAGTCGCGTACACCTATACCACCGCGGGCAGCGCGTCCGGATCGGGTGCCGTGGACAACGCCACCGTCTACGTGCGGCTGGTGCCCAAGAATCAGCGCCACATCTCACAGGACGCGTTCGGCCAGCTGCTGCGCAAGGAGCTCGCGCGCATCGCCGGCGCCACGGCGTACATCTACGCCGCCGGTGGATTGGGCGGCAACCAGAAGGCGCTTCAGCTCCAGCTCCAGGGACCCGACGCCAATGCGCTCGCGCAGCTGGCGGAGGTGATCGCCGATTCCGTGCGCGTGACGCCCGGCGCGGTCGACGTCGGGCTGTCGACGCGTGGGCAGAAGCCGGAGCTCAACGTCCTCGTCAATCGCGGCCTCGCCGGCGCGCTCGGCGTGAGCCTCGGCCAGCTCGCGTTGTCGCTTCGCTACGCGTTCGCCGGCGTCGACGCCGGCACCTGGGTCGACCCGAGCGGAGTGTCGCGTTACGTCCACGTCCGCCTCGCCGCCGCGGCCCGCGAGAACGCGAGCGATCTGGGGCAGCTGCCCGTGATGGTCGCGCCGTCCGCGACGTCGACCGGCGGAGCCGTTCCTTACGTCCCACTGAGCCAGATCGCGACGATCACGGCGAGCACCGGCCCCGCGCAGATCGATCACTACCAGCGCCAGCGCGTCGTCACCGTCGGCGCCAACGTGATCGGCGCGTCGGTCGGCAACGTGAACCAGGACGTCATGCGACGCGTGAACAAGGTGCAGCTGCCGCCCGGCTATCACATCGTGCAGGGCGGCCAGATCGAGAATCAGAACAAGGTGTTCACCAGCATGGTGCTCGCGCTCGGCGTCGCGGTGATGCTGATGTACCTGATCCTCGTCATTCAATTCGGCTCGTTCCTGGATCCGCTGGCCATTCTCGTCTCGCTCCCGTTGTCGCTCATCGGCGTCGTCCTGGCGTTGCTGATCACGCGCGATACCCTGAACATCATGAGCCTCATCGGCGTGATGATGCTGATGGGGATCGTGGCGAAGAACGCCATCCTGCTGATCGACTTCGCCAAGTGGGCGCGCGAACGTCAGGGTCTCCCATTGCGCGAAGCGCTGATCCAGGCCGGACGCACACGACTTCGTCCCATCATCATGACCACCCTGGCGCTGATCGCGGGGATGGTGCCGGTCGCGCTCGGACGCGGCGAAGGCGCCGACTTCCGCGCGCCGCTCGGCCGCGCGGTGATCGGCGGCGTCATCGCCTCCACCGTGTTATCGCTGCTCGTCATCCCGACCGTCTACGAGATCTTCGACGAATGGCGCGCGTGGCTGTTCCGTCGCGTGCGAGGCAAGGGACACATCGAGACGGTGCCAATCGTCGGACCGGCCGCGACCAACCCGTGAACGGTGGACCGTGAACCGTTCACGGTTCACGGCGCGATCTGAAGCGCCAAGCCGTAGATGAGCGTCGGATTCCAGTGATCCTTCCGCCCGTTCGCGTCCGTGGGGACGTTGGTGAGCTGCTGGTCGACCAGAAAGTACGCACCGAGGCTTCGCAGCACGGGCCGGTTCGGCATCAGCTTCGCGCCAATGTTCGCCACGGCCGCACCCTCGGCCACGAGATTCGTCCCCTTGCCGCCGGGCCCAGCGGCCGCGCCCAGCGGATCGAACGAGATCGTCAACCATCCGTTCGTCGCATTGTTCAACGGCACGATGGGAATGATGCCGCCGAAGAATATGATCGGACCGTGCGCGCTCGCCGACGCCCATCCCCACTGCGCGCCGGCCACGAAGGAGAGCCATGACGACGAGGTGGGGATCACCGTCTGAAAGCGCGCGTTGAAGTCGGTGCGCGAGCTCCCGGCCTCGCAGGAGATGACGCACGTCGTCAACGCGCCCGGCATGAGCAGGAACACCGGGGGCCGGAGGAACCCTTCGTGCGTCGCTCCGGCGGTTTGGGCCGAGACTGTGTCGCTCGCGATGGCGAGCACGAACGCGGTGGTGGCGATCAGCGGGATCGGTTTCATGCGGAGTCCTCCGGGCAGCAGTCACATGCGTCATCCGGAGCGCGGCATCGCCGCGCTCCGCATCGCCCGGGGCGACGACGGCTACTCGCCGATGTTCCGCTTCCCTTCGGCACCGTGACTCCGGTGGCCGCCCGGCCATGGTTCGTCGTAGGTCTGCGCGATGGCCCAGACGTACGCCGACACCTGACGGATCTGGTCTGGTGTGAGGTTCGAGCCCGCGCCGCGCGGGGGCATCGCGATCGTCGTGCGTGTCACTGCCTCCGGGATCCCCGTCGTAACCAGTGAGTCGATCGCGCTCCACTCGATCGGAACGAAGTGGAGGCCAAGGCTCAGCGCGGAGCCCTTGTCGGGAAGTCCCATCGCGTTCGGGCCGTGGCAGCTCACGCACGCGCCGGCGTAGTGGAAGACACTGTCACCGAGCCGGATCATGTCGAGCGTCATTCCAGCCGGCAGCGTTGGAAGCTGCTTCGGCTGCCAGCGGTCGAGCGCCAGGGCACTCGGCGCGCCCGGCCGGCTCAGACGGCTGGACGACGGCGGCATCTGCTGCTGCATCAGCGGGTAGGCGGCGACACCGCCCAACGCGAGGGCGCCGAACAACATGTGGACGCGCGGCATCACGGTCCTCCCTTGCGGCTCGTGTCCTGTACCCGAGCGGGCGCCGCGCTCGCCGCGCCCGCCCCGTTGAGCGTGAACGCCAGCACCTCGTCGCTGCGCGGCGAGTTGATCTGATAGTTGCCACCCGCGGCGACCGCCACGTACTGCTTGCCGTTCACGGCGTAGCTGATCGGTGGTGCGTTGACGCCCCCCGACGCCGCGTAGCTCCAGAGCTGCGCGCCCGACTTCGCATCATAGGCGAGAAGCTGCTTGTCGGCCGTCCCGGTGAAGACGAGCCCTCCCGCCGTGGCAAGCGCGCCGCCGATCATCGGATCGGCGACGTGTTTCTGCCAGACGACCTTGCCGGTGCTCACGTCCACGGCGCTGAACAGCCCGTACTGCGGCTCACCCGAGCCAATGAATGCTCCGCCCATCCACATCGCGGGCTTCTGGAGCGTGTCGCCCGGCTGGAGGACGTACATCATCGGCTGGTGCAGACCGAGCACGTACATGTAGCCCGTCTGCGGACTGTACGCGGTCGGCGACCACTCGGAGCCGCCGTTCGCCCCGGGCAGCATGCGCGTCCCGGCCGGCGTCGGCTCGGCGAACATGTTGGTCTGCGGCACGAAGGCATCGCTGCGGCGGATCGGTTTGCCGGTTGCGCGGTCGAGCACGTACACCCAGCCCGTCTTGCCGGCCTGACCGACCGCCTTCACGCTCTGACCGCTCGAGCCCTTGGTGTCGAACAGCACGACCGGACTCGTGGCGTCGAGGTCCCAGACGTCGTGCGGGATTTCCTGCAGATGCCACTTGTACTTGCCCGTCTTGAGGTCCACCGCGACGATGGAGTTGGCGTACAGATTGTCGCCGGGACGTTGCGAGCCATCGAGATCGGGTGAGGGATTGCCGACGGCGAAGATCACCAGCCCGAGGTCGCGATCCACCGCGACGGCCTGCCACATGCCGCCGCCGCCCGTCTTCCATGCGTCGGGATACTTCGCGCTGTCGGCGCGTTCGCGAGACCGGTCGCGGTGCACGCGCGTGCCGAATGCGTCGGTGGTGCTCCACTTTCCCCACCAGCCTCCTTCTTCGGGGCTCGGGATGGTGTAGAAGCGCCACACCTGTTGTCCCGTGACCGCGTCGTACGCGGTGACGTGGCCGCGGATGCCGTATTCGCCTCCGCTCACGCCGACGAGCACCTTACCGTCGACGGCGACGACAGCGCCGTTGAGCGTGTAGCCCTCGTGCGGCGCACCCACCTTCACCTCCCACGCTTTCACACCGGTGCCCGCGTCGAGGGCAACGAGCTTGCCGTCGAGCTGGCCCATGTAGACGCGCCCTCCGTACAGTGCGATGCCGCGGTTCACCGGCCCGCAACAGTGTACGGTGGTATCGAGCTGCGCCGCATACTCCCACTTCTTCTGTCCGGTCGCCGCGTCGAGCGCCACGACGTGATTGAGCGGCGTCGAGATGTACATCGTGCCGTTCACGACGATCGGGCTCGCTTCGAATGCGCGCGGGATCCCGGTCTTGTACTTCCAGGCGAGCGTGAGGCCGCGCACGTTCGACGCCGATAGCTGCGTCAGCGGCGAGAAGCGCTGATTCGTGTAGTCGCGCCCGTACGAAGGCCAGTTGGCGCTGTCCGCCAGCGCCACGCGCATCGCGCTGTCCGCCTGCGCGTTGCTCATTCCCGTCGCGCGACTCCCCGCCGGCTGGCCGGTGTTCTGGTTCCCCTCGCGTCCTTTGCATCCGGCGGCGGCGAATCCGGCCACGCACAATGCAGCAGACAGGCACAACCTGCGGTCCACGACGGCGCGCACATGTTCCTCCGGCCGGGTCGGCGAAGCAGTCGGCATCTTCCATTCCGGTCGGGGTGGGAGAGACGAAGGGACTGGACGAGGCGGATAGCACTCGACGCCGAGCACGGCGCAGCCACGACTGCGCTCGGCTCGAACTCTGGCGTCGCCGTGGCGAACTGGCGGATCAGGTGCGACTTTTCGCACGTCGGCCGGCCTGTCGAGGTCGCGCGACCGCTGGGCAGGTGGCGGAGTGGTTGAACGCTCCGGTCTTGAAAACCGGCAGACCCGCAAGGGTCTCGTGGGTTCGAATCCCACCCTGCCCGCTCGCTGTATCTCCGGCCAGACCTTCCGGGAAGGTCCGGCCCGGTCGGCCATCGCCCGCCCCGGCCGACGCGTCCCCCCGTTCCTTCGTCAAACGCTTGCGCGTGCGTCGAGGTAGAACGAGTGCGGCTCTCTCCGCGTCCGGTACGCGCAGGTAGCCACGAGTGGGACATCGCGGACATGCCACGCGTCTGCCTGCTCGGGCGCCACGCGATCGTTCAGCCGGACAACTCTTCATGCTGAGACGACGACTTCCGTGTCGCACATCAATCCGTTCAGTCGGCTGCCGCGCCAACACCCGTCGTTCACCCGCCGCGCCGCACGGGCCGCGGCATCATGCGTCATCGTCGCGCTCGGCGCGTGCAGCGTCGGTTCGTCCGTCGAACCGGGGCCCTCGCTGACGCCCGCGGCCATTGCAGTCAGCGGCGGTGCGCAGACCGGTGCCGCCGGCAATACCCTTCCCATCCCCGTCATCGTTCGCGTAACCGACCCGAGCGGCATGCCGGTCAGCTTTGCCACGGTGTCATTCGCGCCGGTCGCGTCGTCGGGAGCCGTCAACGTGCCCACCCTTCTCACCGATACCACCGGGAGCGCGGGAGTGCTGTGGACACTCGGCACCGCGCCCGGCGTCGATTCCCTCACCGTGACGGTGACCGGCCTGCCGGCGATCACGGTCACGGCGACGGTCACGCCAGGCGCGCCCGACACCATCACGATTGTCACCGGAGACGCGCAGTCGGCGCCGGCGGGAACGGCGCTGAGCACCCCGCTCGCGATACGGATCGCCGACAAATTCGGCAACGCGGTCGCGAACGCCAACGTGAGCTGGAGCAGCGACGCCAACGGCGCGTTCTCCTCCGCCGGCGCCGTCACCGACGCGGGTGGAAGAGCCCAGGCCATCTACACGTTGGGCGCGACCGCCGGTCTTCAGCATGTCACGGTGGTGGTGTCCACGGCGGCCGGCGCGATCCTGACGGTCTTCAGCGAGACCGGCACGTAGCCGCGCGCGCGGGCGGGTGGCACCGGTGCGGTTCGTTCCATGCCGGCGTGAGCGCGGGTTGCCGCGTCCACGCGCCGCGAGTTACATTCATCGCTGCCGTTGCACGTGCGGCGTCTCCGGAGAGATGGCCGAGAGGCTGAAGGCACCGGTTTGCTAAACCGGCATAGGGGGTCAACCTCTATCGAGGGTTCGAATCCCTCTCTCTCCGCTCCGAAGGCCCGCCGCAGACGCGGCGGGCCTTCGCGCATGCTCCCTCGCCGCCACCCATGTCGTCGTCCGTCGTTCCTCGCCTTCGCTTCGCACCGTCGCCAACCGGCTACCTCCATGTGGGAGGCGCACGCACGGCGTTGTTCAATTGGCTATACGTCAAGAAGTACGGCGGCCAGTTTCTGCTGCGCATCGAGGACACCGACAAGGCACGCTCCACCGACGAGAGCACCCGCGCGATCTTCGACGGGCTCACCTGGCTCGGCCTCGATTGGGATGAGGACGTCGTCTACCAGGGCGCCAACCTCGAGCGCCATCGGGCCGACGCGGAGCGCCTGCTCGCCAATGGGACCGCCTACCGCTGCTTCTGCACTCAGGCCGAGCTGGCCGAGCGGCGCGCCGCCGCCGAGGCCAACAAGGAGAGCTTCAAGTACGACCGCCGGTGCGATCGCCTGGACCCGGCGGAGATCGCCCGGCGAGTCGCGGCCGGGATGCCGTACACCGTCCGCTTCCGCGTCCCCGAGGGGACGACGTCATGGGACGACCTGGTGCACGGCGAGATCGCCTTCCCGAACAAGGACATCGAAGACTTCATCATCCTCCGCACCGACGCGACGCCGATCTACAACATGGCGGTCGTGAGCGACGACATCGCCATGCGCATCACCCTCGTGATGCGCGGCGACGACCACATCTCGAACACGCCCAAGCAGATCATGCTGTACCGCGCCCTGGGCGCCGAGCTGCCGCAGTTCGCGCATCTGCCGATGATTCATGGGCTCGACGGGAAGAAGCTGAGCAAGCGTCACGGGGCGACCGCCGTGGGCGACTACCAGCATCTCGGCATCCTGCCCGGCGCGATGCTCAACTTCCTCGCCCTGCTCGGCTGGTCGCCAGGCAACGACGTCGAGGTCATGGCGCTCGATCAGATGGTCGAGCTGTTCTCGCCGGATGGACTGCAGAAGAAGGCGGCGATCTTCGATCCCAAGAAGCTCGAGTGGATGAACGGGCAGCACCTGAGCCTGATCGGCGCGGCCGAGCTGCTCGACCGCGTAGTCCCCGCGCTGGTGCGAGCGGGCCTCTCGACGGAGGCCGAGATCGCTGGCCGTCGCGACTGGATGCTCGCGCTGCTCGATCTGCTCAAGGTGCGCGCACGCACGATCGACGACATCGTGCGTCAGGCGACGCCATTCTTCAGCGAAGACATCGCGTACGACGCCGACGCCGAGGCGAAGCAGTGGAAGGATCGTCCGGCGACGGCTGAGCTGCTCGGCTCGGTCAAGGAGACGCTCGCACTGCTACCGGCGTGGGAGCCGGCGGCCATGGAGGAGGCACTGCGCGCGCTTGCCGAGCGGCTCGGCTTCGGCGACAAGGCGGGGAAGATCTTCCAGCCGCTGCGCGTGGCGCTCACCGGACTCGGTGTGAGCCCCGGGATCTTCGAGGTGCTGACCATGCTGGGCCGCGAGCGTTCGCTGGCACGGATCGATCAGGCGGTCGCACATCTCGCCGCACCCGCACGGTCCTGAGCCGTCGAACGTAACAGCAGTTGCTTCTTTTTCCGCCGGGGCTACATTTGCCCCCGAAAGCCATAGACGGGGTCAATTGCCACCGACGCCCGGCGTACACCGATCGTGATGCCGGTGAGGACGTATGACGGAGCCGCTCACTCCCCTCGAGCGACGGGTGTATCACTACCTGATCGACTTCCTGGCGGAGAACACCTATCAGCCAAGCATTCGCGAGATCGCCAAGCGATTTCGCATCAAGTCGACCAAGACGGTCTCGGACCTGCTGGCGTCGCTCTCCGCCAAGGGATTCATCGAGCGGGATCAGTCGCGGTCGCGCGGCGTGCGAATCGTCGGCTACGCGGGCCAGGCGAGCACGCAGCCGGTGCCATACTACGGACGCGTTCACGCTGGTGAGCCCGCGCTGCTCCCCGATCATCGCGTCGGCTACCTGACGATGGACCGTCGCTTCCTGCCCAGCGACGACGTCTTCTTCCTGCGGATCAAGGGTGATTCGATGATCGAGCGGGGCATCTTCGACGGCGACTACGTGCTGGTGTCGCCGTCGACGCGCGCGAAGGACGGCGACATCGTCGCCGCCAGACTCGGCGACGAGGCGACGATCAAGACGCTCACCCACCGCGGCGCGACGATCGTGCTCGAACCGGCCAACGACGCCGATCGCGCGATCGAGGTCGGCCCACGCGACGACTTCGCGGTCCTGGGCGTCGTGTGCGGTGTCTTCCGCCCGTTCATGGAGCAGACGGTGCAGCCGACGCTGTCGGTGTCGAGCGAGCCGGAACTGGTCAGCTGACCGCTGTCAGCTCAGTCGACCGCTGTCAGTTGAGTCGACCGCCGTCGGCAGCTTTCAGTCTTGCGACGATGCTCCCGCGACCGTCTTCTGCGCGTCGCGCTCCCGGCGTTCGCGGTCCTTGCGCTCCCGGATTCGCTTCACCGCCGACTTGAACTCGTCGTCGTGGTACTGCGACGCGGCGTGCTCCAGGACTTCGCCGCGATGTGTCGTCACGAGGCGATCGTTCAACGTCTCGCCCGGATTGCCCTGAATGCGCAGCGGGAGCGCGGCGAGCACCGCGCTCGGGATGGCGAACTTGCCGAGGTAGATCTTGTTGCCGTCGATCCCCCACTTCTGGCCGCCCTTCTCGAACGTCCAGTCGCCGGGCTTGCGTCCCGCCGCCGCGGCCGCCTTCGCGACCGAGTCGTTGTAGGCGTAGATCAGCGCGTGCACCGCGCTGTCGACGCGCTGCGCGTGCGTCTTCGGTACCGGGATGAACTGATGGGCGTCCGTCGAGAGTCGCGGGTCGGGCTCGCCCGGCACGATTCCCGTCGTCGGACCCTCGCCGCCTCCGGCACCCGTGCCGTGCGCGACGCCGCCGCGCGTTCCCGCGGTCGGCGCCGCCGGCGGCGCGATGCGATCAGGGACCCGCACCGGCGCGACGAGACCGTGCGATGGTGTCGTCGCCTTGGCCGGCGGTCCCTGCGTCGTCCCGCCGACCGTGCCGCCTCGCGACGCCACCGCGATGTACGTCACCCGTTCGGCGACCGGCGCCGACGTCGTGCCGTGCCAGCGGCTGAAGTCGTAGTGGAATACGACGTTCACCAGCGCGATCCCCGCTGCCACGTGAATGGCGAGCGAGAGAAGGAGCGAGCCGGAGAGACGCCGCGTCCGCATGTCAGGTCGCGCCTACGCCGGCCATCGTCGACAACAGACGGCCGGCGCGTGCGGCGGCTTCCGTGATGCGCTCCGGCGATGTGACGAACGAGATGCGGAAGAAGCCCTCCCCCCCCGCACCGAACGACGCGCCCGACATCACCACGACGCCCTGCTCCTCGAGCAGACGTTCGGTGAACTGCGCCGACGGCACGCCCTCCGGCAGCTTGATCCAGAGATACATCGTCGCGCGTGGCACGTCGCATTCGAAGCCCGCTTGGCGGAACGCCGCCACCGCCGCGTCGCGCCGCGCCTTGAACACGGCGACGTTCTGCGGCACGAATTCCGACCAGCAGCCGAGCGCCGCGACGCCGGCCGCCTGGACCGCCATGAACTGGCCCGTGTCGACGAACGACTTCACCTTGGCCAGGGTGTTCGCAACCTCGGGCCGCGCCGCGGCCCAACCGCAGCGCCATCCCGTCATGTTGTACGTCTTGGACAGCGAATGAAACTCGATCGCCACCTCCCGCGCCCCCTCGATCTCGAAGATGCTCGGCGGCACGTACCCGTCGAACGCGATCTCGCTGTACGCGTTGTCGTACACGAGCAGAATGTCGCGCTCGCGACAGACGCGCACGACCCGTTCCAGATAGTCCACCGGAGCGATCGCGGCCGTGGGATTGTTCGGGTAGTTCAGGTAGAGCAGCCGGGTGCGCCGCAGCACGTCGTCCGGGATCTCCTCGAGCTCGAGGAGGAAATTCGTCCGCGGGCGTAGGGCGTAGCGGTAGGGCTCGCCGTTAGAGAGCAGCGTGCCCCCCTGATACGCGTTGTAACCAGGCTCGGGGATGATGCCGACGGTGCCGGGCTCCAGGTAGGCGAGCGCAAGATGGGAGATTCCCTCCTTCGACCCGATCAACGGCACGATCTCCGTCATGGGATCGAACCGCACGCCGAACCGCTCGTTCATCCACGCGCTGATGGCCTCACGATACGGCACGTAGCCAAGTCCGAACCCGTACCGCTGCAGCGTCGGCTCGTAGACCGCCTCGGCGATGCGCGCGAGGGCGGCGGCGGGCGGCGCGAGATCGGCGTCGCCTGCACCGAGGTCGATCACGTCGACCCCGCGCTGGAGCAGCTCCCGCTTCTTCTGCGGGATGCGCGCGAGCGGGTAATCCGGGAGCGTGGCGAACCGCTTGGCGTACGGAGGCACTAGGTGTCCCGGGTGACAGGGTTGCTGACACGGCTCGCGCCGGCAATCTCGACTTCTACCACGTCCCCGGGAGCAAGGGTCCCCACGCCGTCGGGCGTCCCCGTCAGCACGAGGTCATTCACCTCGAGCGTCATCACGTTCGAGATGTAGGCCAGGATGGACGGGATGTCGAACACCATGTCCGACGCCTTCCCCCGCTGACGGACCTCCCCATTCACCCGCGTCGTCACGGCGAGCGATGCGAGATCCGACGGAGCGGCCGCCACCGGTCCGACCGCGCAGAACGTGTCGAACCCCTTGGCCCTTGTCCACTGTCCATCGCTCTTCTGAAGGTCGCGTGCCGTGACGTCGTTCGCGGCGACGATGCCGCCGACGGCCGCTTTGGCCTCGGCGGGCGTGGCATGCCGCAACCTCTTGGACACCACGACGCCGATCTCCCCTTCGTACTCGACTTGCTTCGACACCGTTGGGAGCCGGATGGGTTCCCCCGACCGGATCAGGCTCGACGGCGGCTTGAGGAAGATGAGGGGCTCGCGCGGCACGTCATTGCCGAGCTCCCTGGCGTGCGCCGCATAGTTGCGGCCGACACAGACGATCTTGGAGGGGGCGAGAGTGGGCATCGAGGAAAGGTAATGCTACCCGGCGCCGGCGACCTACCTCGTCCGGGCTAGATCGGCAGGAACGGCATCAAGGCTCGATTTGACCCCGTTCCTCCGCAGCCGAATAAAACCGCCGCACCTCGTCTACGACCCCCGCCCACTTTCCAATGAAACGGCGCGCCGGCGGGAGCGCCTCGATGAGCCCCTTTCCGTACCCTTTCGTCACGATCCGCGAGTCACCGATCACGACGACCCCTCGATCGGTGCTGGTCCGGATCAGCCGGCCGAACCCCTGCTTCAACCGAAGCGACGCATGCGGCAGCATGTACTCGGTGAAGGCGTCCCCGCCCCGCGCCACGATCGCTTCACACTGGGCAGCCGTGACGGGCTCGGTGGGCACTCGGAACGGTAGCTTCGCGATCACCAGTCCGCGCAGCGCGTCGCCCGGCACGTCGACTCCTTCCCAGAACGACGCGGTGCCGAGCAGGATCGCCCGGCCCGCGCTTCTAAAGCGCGAGAGCAGCGCGTCCCGCCCGTCGTCACCGTGCACCAGGAGCGGCCAGCGGCGCTCGACGCCGCGCGCGCGCAGCTCCGTCGCAAGCTGCTGCACTTCGCGATGGCTCGTGAACAGCACGAACAGTCCGCCGTCCGACGCCTCCGCGACGTCGAGGACTATACGCGTCACGCCGTTCCGATGCCCGGCCGCATCGACGTTGGGGGCCGGTACGTCGCTCGGGATCGCAAGCAGCGATTGCGATTCGTACGCGAATGGCGAGTCGAACACTCCCGTGATCGGCCGCAGCTCCGGATCGTCCAGACCGAGTCGCGCGGCGAGGAAGTCGAACCGTCGCGCATCCGCCGCGACGCGATTCACCGGTCCGCGCGTGACGCTGCTCGTCGAGGCGGTCAGCGTCGCGCTCGTGACGATCGCGCTGTCGAGGCGCCGGAACAGATCCTCGCGCAGGATCGGCGCCAGATCGAGCGGCACGCACGACACCGCGACGATCCGCTCGCGTCCGCGCACCTCGATCCACCGCACGCTGTCGTCGTCCGGCGGCGGCGCGAGCGCGCGGCGCAATCCGTCGCCCGACACCTGCAGACGCTTGGCGACGGAGCGCATCTCGTTCAACAGCGGCGTGAGGGCTTCGTCGAGCCGCGTGCTCCCTTCGATGCGCTCGCGCACCAGCCCGAGCCCTTCGTGCAACAGCTCGATCTCGCCGAGGACGTCCTCGAGCGCACGGCGAAGTCCGGCGTCCCAGATCGGATCCGACGCGAAGCTGCTCGTGAGCCGCACCACCGGTTGACCCGCCTGCTCGATGAACGTGTCGAGCAGATCGAACAGTAGCCCGCTCTTGTCTCGCAATCCGTGCACGGCCGGGGCGAGACGTACCTGCACGAGATCGAGGCTGGCCGTGCTCAGGAGATCCTTGCTCGCCGACAGCCGCATCGACAGCGCGGGGAGCAGTCCCTTGCCGCGCCGGTCGAGCCGGTTCACGAGGCGCTGCAGACTGCGCCGCGTCACGGTCGAGCCGAGGTGCGCCGCCGCCGCATCTTCGAGGTGATGCCCCTCGTCGACCACGAGCCGTCCGTACGCTGGCAGCACTGCGGCGTCGTCCCAGTTCTGCGCCACCCGTCGCACGGCGAGATCGGCGAGCAGGAGGTGGTGGTTCACGACGATGACGTCCGCCTGCGCCGCCGCGCGCCGGGCCTTGAACACGAAGCACTGATCGAAGTGCTCGCACTTCATCCGCGTGCAGATGTCTCCCTCGGCCGAGACTTCGTCCCACACCTCCGGCCGCGGCGGCGTCGGAAGGTCGGCGAGCGAGCCGTCGGACGTCCGCTCGGCCCACTTCGCCAGCTCGCCCAGCTCGGCGGCCATTCCGTCGTCGAACAGCTCGCGCGCACCCTTCGACGCCTGGTCGAGCCGCGCCTTGCACACGTAGTTGCGCCACCCCTTCAGCAGCGCGAACCGCACCTTCTGATCGTCGAGCGCCTGCTCGAGAAAGGGAAGATCCTTGCGGACCAGCTGCTCCTGGAGATTGATCGTGTTGGTCGACACGATCGTGCGCTCGCCGTTCGCCGCCGCCCAGCGAAGCGCGGGCACCAGATAGCCGAGGGACTTGCCGACGCCCGTCCCCGCCTCGATGAGACCGATACCTCCCTCGTTGTAGACGCGGGCGATCGTCGCGGCCATCTCGCGCTGACTCGCGCGGTCCTCGTAGCGCGCGTGCCGGCGCGCGATCGGGCCGTCGGGACCGAGGTCGTCGGCGATCGCGCTCGCGTCGAGCTGATGCAGCTCCTCGGCCCGCGGCACTTCGACGACGACGTACAACGCCGACGCCTCGTTGTCGATGATACCGAACCCGACCCCGTCGTCGTGCATCCGGGCCGCGACGTCGTAATCGGGACCGGACGGCTCGAGCAACCCCGACGGATGGTTGTGCAGCAGCATCTCGCCCCGCCGCGCGAAGCCAGGCAGCGCCAGCACACTCCCGACGTCACCACGTGCGACGACGCGAGCAGTCTGCACGATCCCCTTGTCGTCCAGCGAGCAGACGAAACAGACCTCGCGTCCACCGGCGAGCCGAATCGCCGCCCGCATGGCGGAGGCGGCTGGCGACGCAAGGCGAGACTTGGAGGGCGGCTTCGGAGCGGGCCGGGACATGGGATACTGAAGATAACCCGAAGGGTGGGCGCCGGGGAACGTGGTGGGCGGTGAACCCGGTGAAGCCGGTGAAGCCGGTGAATCAGTGAATCGGTGAATCGGTACGGCGGCTGGTGACTCAGTGACTCAACGGCACATGCCACAACCCGCGTGGAAGATGCGTCGAGACAGCTCCAGGCTGGCCGTAGCCATTCGGTGTCGAGTCACCGAGTCACCAGCCGATTCACCGTTTCACCGATTCACCGATTCACCGATTCACCGTCCCCTACGTCTTCAACGGTTTCTTCTTCGCCGCCGGGAACAGCACGTTGTTCAGGATCAGCCGGTATCCCGGACTCGACTTGTGCAGCGACAGATCCGTCGGCGGGTTGCCGATCGCGTGCTGCGGATCTTCGGGATCATGCCCGCCGAGGTACGTCCACGTTCCCTTCCCGTAATCGCCGTGGATGTACTTCACCCACGGGGCGCCTTCCTCCGTCGCCAGCACGACGTCGCCGCTCTTGAGCGTCGTCTTCGTGAACGACGTCGTCACCCCGTAAAAATCGTTCAGCACCGCGCGGTGATCCTGCACGAGCATGCTCGGCACCGGATCGAACTTCGCCGAGAAGTTGAACAACGTGAACGTGCCGAGCGGCTGCCGGCGTCCCGGGACGTTCACCTGGTGCCCGTCGATGTCGCTCATCGAGTTCACGTACGGCGAGCGCTCGAGGTGCGCGTCCTTGAAGGCGAACGTGCGCTTCCACTGCATCTTCGCATCGGCATCGGGGTCCATCGGCGTGCCGCCGGCGAACTCGGTGGCGAAGTCGACGTCGTGTCCGGCGATCGCCAGCTCGAGCGTTTCGGTCGCCCCGCACATGGCGAACAGAAATCCGCCGCGCTCGACGAACTGACGGATGTGCTCGGCCACGTCCTTCTTGAGCGCGGGAACGCTCGCGAATCCGAGGCGTTTCGCCGCGGCCGCGTTCTTCGCCACCAGATCGCGGAACCACGGCGCGTCCCGATAGCCGAGGTTGAACTTGTTGAACTGTCCCGTGAAGTCCTCATGGTGCAGATGCAGCCAGTCGTACTTCGTGAGATCGCCCTGCTCGACTTGATCGTCGTAGATCGGCGTGAAGTCGATGCCCGCATACTTGAGGGCGAGCGTCACGGCATCGTCCCAGGGCTGCGCCTCGGGCGGCGTGTACACGGCGATCTTCGGCGCCTTCTCGAGCGGCACGCTCTCCATGTTGCCCGCCGCCATCTCGCGCCGCACGGCGGCCAGCTGGGCGTCGGACATCGGCTCGAGCGCGATCCCATCCAGCGCCGCGCGGCGGCGCAGCTCCGGGAGATCGGGGAGCAGAAATGCACCGCCACGATAGTTGAGCAGCCATTCTGCTTGCGTGCCGGTCTTCACGGCGTTGTACGTGAGGCCGTACGCCTTGAGGTGGTTGGTCTGCCCGTCGTCCATCGGCACGAGGAGGCGTTGGGCCGAGAGCATCGAGGGGACGACGAGCCACGCGGCGGCAAGCGCCGCGCGGCGAACGAAAAGAAGCATCTGCTGCATCACGACGGGGGAACGGTGCCGCGCGCGAGCTCGAGCTCGCGCCGCGCCTGTGGAAGGAGCGCGCTCTGCGGCGCGCTCAGAATGAGATGTTCGAGATGCGCCGTCGCCGCGGCGTTGTCACCGCGCCGACGGAGCGTTCGCGCCCATTCGAGCTCTGCCTCGGCCGCCTCCGGTTGATCCGGATAGCTGCCGACGAGACGCCGCCAGAGCGCGATCGCGGCGTCGGCGTCGCCATGCGCGGCGTGCAGTCGGGCGGCGGCCAGCACGATGGCGGACGCCGCTTCGGGATGTTCTTCTGCCGCGTCGACGAAGCGGTCCGCCGCGGCAGCGGTGTCGCCGCGCGCGAGGGTCAGAAAGGCGCTGCCGAGTCGCTGCGCACTGTCGCCGCGAGTGCGGGCCACGATCCCCAATGCGAGAGCGAGCTCGGGGCTCGCGTCACGCGCGCTCTTGAGCAGCGCGCGCGCGTCCCCGAGCCGGCCTTCGTACAGAGCGAGCCATCCGGCGGCGTCGCTCGAGTCGGCACCGCCCCCGGCCGCGCGCAATGCCGCTCGTGCCCGGCCGAGATCACCGGCCCGCACCCACGCCGCGGCGAGCGTGCGGGCCAGACGCGTGCGCTGTCCCGGCGCGAGGTAGCGGTCATAGCGCGCAACCAACGCCTCGGCGTCAGCGGGGCGAGCGAGCGCCGAAAGCGCCTCGACCTGCAACGGGACGTAGTCGCGCGCCGCACGCGTCGGGTCGCTCTCGACGTCGGCGAGCGGCGCGAGCGTGAAGACGTCGGCGGGGCTTCCCGCGCGTAACGCCGCGGTGGCCGCGCTCAGCGCGAGCGCGGGTGTACGGCGCACCGCGAGGGCGGCCGCAAGCGCATCGCGCGCGACCACGAACCGTTCGTCGGCCAACGCACGCTCGCCGAAATCCTGCCACACCGTCGCGCTCGCGGTATCGCGTGGGAGCGCGGCGAGCGCCGCCCAGGCCTGCTGCGGACGTCCCCACCCGAGCTCCAGGTCGGCGAGGGCGCGTCGCGCGCCGGCCTCCGCGGGCGGCGCGAGAAGAATGGCGCGCACCGTGTCGCGCGAGGTACGCGACGCGGGCGCCAGCGCGTAGGCCGCTGCGCCGGCGAGATGCGGCGCCGCGCTCAGTGCGCGGCGCCACGACAGCGCGCTCAGCTCCCACTGCCCCTGCGCCGCCCGCAGCTGCGCCGTCTCCAGCTCCAGGTCGCGCGTGCTGCCGAGCGCCCGACGTCCGCGCTGCACCACGCTGTCGGCGGCCGACGCGCGTCCCAGCTGGAGGAGCACGCGCGCGTACTCCCGGAACGGCGCTGGATCGCCGGGCACGTCGTGCACCCAGCGCTCGAACGCCGTGCGCAGCTGATCGTCGCGCCGGAGGATCTGCAGCGTCCGCAGCTGGACGCTCCGATAGAGCGGCTCCTGCGGATGCTGACGAATGAGCGCGTCGAGCGGCGCGAGCAACGAGTCGCTCATCCCCAGCTCGGCGTACGACCGCTCGAGGCCGAGCAGTGCATCGGCGGTGGGTGACGCCAGCAAGGCGGCGCGATAGGCGGCAGCCGCTTCGCGGTACTTGCCGGCGGTCTCGAGATCGAGCGCGCGAGCCACCGCGGGAGGTTCTTCCTGCGCGCGCAGCCCGACGGGGGCGAGCGCAAGGAGAATCACCGCGATCATGCCCTGCGTCAGGCAGCGCGCGCTACGGCGCCGGTGCACTGTTGAGCCGCGTGAAGTAATCGAGGATCGTGCGGCGCTCCTCGGGCGTCAGCGCGCGGAGCTCCTCCCACGTCGGCGGCCGAAAGCGCACCGCCGCCTTCGCGTCGACCCTCGTGCCCGGCGTGAACGTTTCGCCGGGAATGGCAGACGTCGCCTCGCGCTTCCCCGAATCGTCGCGCTCGTCCTTCTCGAGTGAACGGCCGGCGTCGAGCAGGCGGCGGAAGAGCTGCTGCTGGCGCGCGAGCGTGCCGGCATCGAGCCGCCCGCCCTCCAGCGTCTCCGCGAGCTGACGCGCCTCGCGAGCGAGCTGCGCGGCGCGGTCACCGCCGGTCGCGTCGCCCGCTTCGTCGAGTTGGTCGGCGACCCCGCGTTGCTGGCGCGCGAGCTGGCGCGCCAGCGCCTGACCAGCACCGCCGCCGGTCCCGTTGGGCATGCCGAACAGCCCCTGCGCCTGGGCGTTGATCTGTCCCTGCTTCTGCGCCGCGTCTCGCATCTGTTCGAGCATCTCGCCGAAGCCCGACGCGCTCTGCGCACTGTTCGCGCGCTCGCGGTCGCGCGCCAGCGCGGCCGCGGCGCGCGTGAGCGCATCGGCTGCCTCGCCGAGCGCGCCCGTCTGCTGCGAGGCGTTTCCCTGCGGCTGCGACACGCTCTGCGTCGCCTGCGACACCTTGTCCTTCGCCTCGCCCACCGCGCGCTGCGATCGCGGCGAGAGCAGGGCACTCTTGCGTCCCGCCCCTTGCAACCGCTCGTTCGTCTTGTCGACGCCCTGCTCGACCGCGCTCTGGGCGCTGCGTCGCTCCTCGTTCGACGCGCCGGCGCGGGACTTCTGCTCGAGTGACCGTTCCTCACGCGAGAGCTGCATCATCTCCTGCACCGCCTGGTCGAGCTCCGCGGTGAGCTCCTTCTTCCATTCGCCCACCTGCGCCGAGCGCGCGTCACGCATGGACTTGGCGGCGTTCTCCATCTCCCCTGCCGCGTCACGCGCCCGCTCGCCGGCACGCGGGTCGGTTGCGGCGCGACGCATTCCCGTCTCGGACTTGCTCGCGTGGTCCTTCGCCTGCTCAGTGCGGGCGGCACCGGCGTCTGCGCGGTCCTTGGCCAGCCGCTCCTGGAGCGCCTGCATCTCGTCGCGCAGTCGAGCCGATTGTTCGGCGAGCTTGGCGGCCTCGTGCGACTCGCCGGCTTTGGAGTCCGCGCCACCATGCGACGCCGAGTCCGCGAGCGCCTTCTGCTTCGCCGCCAGCTCCGCGGCCTGGTCGCCCAACGTCTGCATCGCACCCTCGTGCGCCGCGCGCTTGAGCATCTCCGCGCTCCGCTCGAGCTGCTCCTTCATCCGCTGCTGCATCTGCGCGAGGTCGCGCAGCGCGTCGCGCGACTGGTCGCCGCTGAGCTGCCCCGCGGCGTTGTCCAGCTTCTGCATCTGTGCGAGCATCTGCGGCGTGAGCGCCTGACGCAGGAGCGCCTGGGCCTCCGAGAGCTGGCGCGCGAGCGAGCTGTCGAGCGCCCCCGCGGCCTTCAGCTGCTGCTCGAGATTTCGCGTCGCGTCGCGCAGCTTCTGCACCCGGTCGGTCATGGCGCGCTGCTCCTGCGCCAGCGCGCGCGCCTTTTCGGCATTCTCGTACGTCATGCCGCTCTTCTGCGCGCCGCTGGCTGCGGACGCGGCGCTCTCCTGGCCGGCGCTCTTGCCCTGTCGCGCCTGCGCGCGCGCCGCTTCGTCGGTGCGTTGCGCGAGCGAACGCTGCGCCGCCGCCGCGGCGTTCGCCTGCTTGACCGCGGAATCGCCGAGCGCTCGCGCGCCAGCCCGCAGCTCCTCCGTCGTCGCGCGGCGGATGACGAGCTCGCGGCTCACGCCGACCTGCGCCCACGGTGATGCGTCGACCGCCTCGGCGCGCACGCGCACCGACTCCCCGGGCTGCAGGCGAAGGCCGGCGATGTCGACCGTTGCCGGCCCGACCCAGCTCGTCCCCGCCGCGCCGGCCACCGCCTGTCGGATCGAGCTCGACGCCGGTCCACGCATGAGACGCAGCGCCACGCTCGCGAGCCCGTGATCGTCCGACGCGACGAGCGCGAGCGTCGCCGCGGTGTCCGTCGCGAGGATCGTGTCGCCCGTGGGCGCGGTGACCGCCACGTGGGGCGCGGAATCGGGAAGCACGTCGATGTCGAGCGCGGGCGGCAAGTCGGGCGGCACGCTGCCGGCGCTCACGGCATTCCACCGCAGCCGCATCGACTGCGTCGCCACGAGCCGGCCAGCGAACGAGTGTCCGTTCGCGGCGAGCGCGAACGTCTGCCGGTCATCGGCGAGCGACACGGACGCGAGCGGCACCGACGCGCGGCCGCTGATCGCCAGCACGGTGCCGCGCGGCAGCCGGAGCGACTCGCCCACCGGGAGCGATTCGGCAGGACGGCCGAGATATGCCGGATACGTCGCGTGAATCGCGACCGCGCCGACGAACGGTCGATCGACTGCGTGGACGACCACGGCGTCGCTGCTGCTGCGCCCGTCGCTCGCGACCAGCCGCACGTCCCCGCGCAACGCCTTGAGCGTCCACGCCGGCGTGCCGCCGCGGGGATCCGGATAGATCGTGTCGACGCGCCACGCCTCGCCTGTCTGTCGTACGTCGAGGAAGATCCGGCGGCGCCCCTTCTCTCCGTGGATCGAGAGCTCGAGCGGAGAGCCGCGGAGCAGCTCGCGCGGCGCGCCGCCGATGCGCAGGGGCTCGAGAAGCGCGCCGCGCCAGGCGTCGATTGGTCGCAGCACGGCGAGCAAACCGTCTTTGCCGAACAGCGGCGTCGCGGTGAGCAGCACGAGCGCGCCGACCGCCGCGACGGCGGATGCGATCACGCCGCGCCGTCGCGCCGCACGCCGAAGGGTGGGCGCGAGCGCGGCGTCCTCCGGAAGCGACGCCTGCGCGGCCGACGCCGCACGCGACGCCAGCGCTCCCTGCCCTTCCAGCTCCATCGCGCCCAGCAACATGCCGCGACGCAGCCCCTGCTCTCGTTCGATCGCCTGAGCGACGCCGGGCCGCGAGGCGCCGCGCGCGAGACGCCGCCGCGTATGCATGGCCAGCGCGATGAGCGCGGCGCCGATCGCCACCCAGACGACGAGCGGCGCGGGTCGCGGCAGCGCGAGCCATCGTGACTGGGCGAACAGTGCAGATGCGAGCCCGAGCGCGAGCGCGCACAGGCCGGCGCCCAGCAGCCCACCCGCGAGCAGCTCGACCCGGCGGACGTGCCGCCGCTCCCGGTCGACCCGTCCGCCGATCGTCACGGCACCGGGCGGCTCGTCACCGCGTAGACGAACAGGTTGATGCCCATGCGCAGCGCCGCCTCGTGCAGCGCGGCGGGGTCATGATACGTCTCCGGATCTTCCCAGCCGTTCCCGAGATCGCTCGAGTACGAGTAGTACACCGCGAGCCGATCGCCGAGAAAGATCCCGAACCCGCGCGCCGGCTTCCCGTCGTGCTCGTGTATCTTCGGCAGCCCTTTCGGAAAGTCGTACACGGCGTGATAGATCGGATGCGTGAGCGGCACGTCGACGAGCTCGCGGTCCGGAAAGACGCGCTTCATCTCCCGCCGGAACGACTCGTCGAGCCCGTAGTTGTCGTCGGCATGCAGGAACCCGCCCCGCTGCAGATACGCGCGCAGCCGGACGACCTCCTCGTCGCTGAACCTGACGTTGCCGTGCCCGGTCATGTGCAGGAACGGATAATCCCACAGCCGGTCGTCCATCAGCGTCACCCGTGCCTCGGTACGCTCGACAGGGAACGACGTCCGCTCGCGGATCGCGGCGAGCAGGTTCGGCAGACTCGAGGGGTTCGCGTACCAATCGCCGCCGCCGTCGTACTGCAGACGCGCCACCGTGAGACGCGGCGCGGCGCGCGCTCCAATCGCAAGCGTGAGCGCGGCACCCACCGCGAGCGTGGCCAGGACCCGTCCGACGTGGCGCATCACTCGTGAGACAGCCGGTAGGCGAGATTGCGCGGTGCGCCGAGCTCCGACACGAGCGCCGCGGCAACATCGCGCGCGCCAAGGCCCGCAGCCCGCAACTCGGCGGCGCGCGCCCGCAGCTCGTCCTCCGTCGCCGCACTCGGCGACGACGCTCCCGCGATGACGATCACGACCTCTCCGCGTGGGGGTGCTTCGTCGTAATACGCCGCGAGATCGGCCAGCGTTCCGCGGCGCAGCTCCTCGAATTGTTTCGTCAGCTCCCGCGCCACGACCGTTGCCCGGTCGCCCGCGCCGGCGCGAGCGAGCTCGGCCAAGGTATCCGCCACGCGGGCCGGCGCTTCGTATACCACCGCGGCGTGACGAACCGCCGCAATCTCCTCGATCGTCTCGCGTCGCTCGCGTCCCTTGCGCGCGAGAAAGCCGTAAAAGGTGAAGCGACCGACGTCGAGTCCGGACGCGACGAGCGCCGCCAGCAGCGCCGAGGCGCCCGGAATGGGCGTCACCGGAACGCCCGCGTCGACCGCCGCTTTCACCAGACGCGCACCCGGATCCGACAGCAGCGGCGTCCCCGCATCCGACACCAGCGCAAAGTTCTCGCCGCCGACCAGGCGCGCCACCAGCGCCGGCGTCGTCCGCGCCTCGTTGTGCTCGTGATACGCGAGCAGCGGCGTCTCGACGTCGTAGCGCGCGAGGAGATGTCGCGTGTGCCGCGTGTCCTCGGCGAGCACGGCCGACACCTGCTTCAGCGTCTCCACCGCACGAAAAGAAAAATCCCCCATGTTGCCGATGGGGGTGCTCACCACGTAGAGCGTGCCCCCTGCCACCGGTCGCACGGGCTCGGTCACGTCACCTTCCAGGCGATCCGGTCGATGAGCCCAGCGCTCTGAAAGAGGTGACGCCGCTCGTGCATCAGCTCCTTCAGCATCTCCGTTGGACCGGTGCCTTCCTGATCGCTCGCCGTCCAGAGCAGCTCGTTGATCAGCGCGGCCACGCCGTCGGTGAGCGCCGCCGCGTCGGCCACGACCGCCTTCGGCGGGCGGCCGCTGAACGAGATGCCGTCGAGCGCCGGATGGGCCGTGAGCAGCGTCTGTCGAGCATGCTCGGCGATCTGCGGCGCGCTCTCACGGCCGTCGGCCACCAGACGCAGCACCAGGGACGTGGTGAGATCGCGGTACGCCTGCACGAGCGCGGTCGGCGCCTGAACCGGGACCACTGCGACACCCTGCCACCGCCGCACTGCCATGTGCAGCGCGCGGCGCTCGGACTCGAACAACTTCGCCACGCGATCGACCATCGACCCACCCTGCATGCCGGCCAGATACGCCGTCTGCACCGCACCAGCGCGGAAGAGGAGGTAGTTGACGTGGCCCTCCGGCGCGATCTCGACCAGCCCGTCGAAGGTCGTTCCCATGAGGTAGGGAAAGAGCGACGTCGGGTCCGTCGGGCGCAGCTCGGTCGGCCACGGATCGGGCGCGACAGTCTGAGAGGTGTACATGCACGCCAGCTGGTCGGCGTCGGCCTCGTGAAAGCAGATCTCCCCGTACTCCGGGTCGGTCGGGACCTTCTCGAGCGCGGCACCGATCGCAAGGGGATGGAACGCGTGCCCGTCGTGCTGGCAGGCGTTCACCAGCTCGCCGCGCTGGAGATACAGCACGAGGAACTCCTCGGGCAGCCAGACCGCCACGTAACCCGACACGCGTGCGCTGCGATCGCGCTTGGCGTCGGCGAGCAGACTCTTCAGGTTCACATAAGCCAACCGGGTGCGCGGCAAGAGGACGCGCGTGCACGGATACCGGAGGCCGGCGACGTTGGCTGGCATCAGCGAAATGAAAGGGCCGGGACGACGGTCGTCGTCCCGGCCGAAATGTGCGAGCCGCGCCGGACTGGTGCAACGGCGATCGCGCCGTTGCGCCCGGCCGTTACGCGCAGTGCTGCTTGAGCTTCGCCTCGATCGCCTGGCGCGGCACCGCGCCGACGATCTGGTCCACCACCTTGCCGCCCTTGAAGAAGAGCAGCATCGGAATCGATCGCACGTTGAACTTCGTGGCCGTCTTGATGTTGGCGTCGACGTCGAGCTTCGTCACCTTCACCTGCCCATGATAGTCCACCGACAGCTGGTCGAGGATCGGAGCGATCATGCGACACGGGCCGCACCACGTCGCCCAGAAATCCACCACCGTCAGTCCGTCGGCCTTCTCCACCTGCAGCTCGAAGTCCGCGTCCGTTACCGCTACCGCGTTCGACATCGTCGTCCGTGCTCCCGGCAGGGCGTCGTTGCCCCGCCTCTGAATTAGAATTCAGCGTCGGTGCCTTCACCAACGCGCTCCTGATGACCAACCAACCTCACCGCCCAACGCGCATCGCCCACGTGGGCATCGCCGTTCGCGCGCTCGACGAGATCCTGCCGTTCTACCGCGACATCCTCGGCCTTCCCGAGGTTCCCCTCGACGACGCCGACGGCGCCCGGATCGCGGGGCTCGCCGCCGGCGAGTCGCTGGTGGAGCTTCTCGAAGGCCGTTCCGCCGACAGCCCGATCGGGCGCTTCGTGACCAAGCGTGGACCGGGCATTCATCACATCTGTTTCGCCGTCGACGACCTGGACGCGACGCTCGCCCGCTGCCGCGCGGCGGGCATCCGCCTGATCGACGAGACGCCACGCGTCGGCGCGGAGGGAAAACGGATCGCGTTTCTCCATCCGACGGCCACGGCGGGCGTCCTCGTCGAGCTCACGGAGCTGTAGCCGCCGCCCGCCATGCTACCTCCTGCTCTGGCAAAGATCCTTCACGGGCTCGATGTCGGCGCTCCGCACGTACCAGCGGTCGCCGCCGTTCACCAGATAGAAATTCGTCGTCCGCCGGAGAGTTCCCTTCGTGAGCTCCACCTGCAGCACGCGCTCTCCGTCCGTGCCGGGCGTGTCACCGAGGACGCGATACCGGTCGTGGCCGAAGTAGCACATCAACAGCAGCTCGCGCTTCTCCATCTCGTCGCGCTTCATCCGCTTGCTGTCGCGGACCGGGCCCTCCTTGTCGCCCCACACGGCGGACATCGCCTGCAGATCCTGCGACCGCACCGACGCGAGAAATGCGTCGAGCGCCGGACGCGGCCCGCTCGACGCCGGCGCGGGCTGGACGGTCGTGGTGCGCGACGTGCACGCCGCGGCGAACAACAGGGCAATCAGCAGCTTTCTCACTCGTGATCTCCTCGAGAGTGGATGCGAAGGTAAAGCGATTCGCCTTTTTTCGGCAACGATGCCCATGACGACGACGCGACAAAGACTGTACATCAACATCGACCACATCGCGACACTTCGCCAAGCCCGCCGCGGCGACGAGCCGGATCCGGTGAGCGGCGTCACAATCTCCGAGCAGGCGGGCGCGGACGGCATCACCGCCCACCTGCGCGAAGACCGCCGCCACATCCAGGACGCCGACATCGAGCGGATCGCGGCCACGGTCACCACGGCGTTCAACTTCGAGATGGCCTGCACCCCCGAGATGGTGGCGCTGGCCGAGCGGCTTCGCCCCCACCAGGTGACCCTGGTGCCGGAGCGCCGCGAGGAAGTGACGACCGAAGGCGGTCTCGCCGTGGCGGCGGGGGGACAGGCGCTGGGTCGCGCGCTGGCCCGGCTGCGCGCCGCCGGCATTCGCACGTCGCTCTTCATCGACCCGGATCGAGAAAGTGTTACCCGCTCGCGCGATCTTGGTGCCGACGCGATCGAGCTGCACACCGGTCGATATGCGCATCATTCCGGGCCGGGCGCCGCGCTCGACGCCCTGCGTGACGGCGCGCGCCTCGCCGCGTCGCTCGGGCTCGCGGTCCACGCGGGCCACGGGCTCACGACGTCGAACGTCGGCCCGGTAGCCGCGATTCCCGAGATCGAGGAGCTCAACATCGGACACCATGTCATCTCGCGCGCCGTGTTCGTCGGCCTCGCGACGGCCATTCGGGAGCTGCGCGCCGCGATGGACGCGGCGCGGCGCGGCGCCTAACTTCGTGCACGCGCTGCCCACCCTCTTGCACCGGTGTTCCGCGGCATGACCGCACCGCTTCCCCCTCCTTCGTCGCCGTCCGGCGGCTTCCTCGACTTCTTCGTCCTGGAAGCCAGCGACTACATCGACCAGCTCGACATCCAGCTTCGCGGGGGTGACGCGCAAGGGCCGGATGCGGACGCCGTGCAGCGCGCGGCCCGCGCGCTGCGCGGGAGCGCGACGATGGCCAAGCTGCCCGCTTTTGCCGAGCTGGCCGCCGGGGTCGAGCGCGTCGGCCGCGCGCTCCGCGAGGGGATGCTGCCATGGGACGCCGCGCTCCGCGGCGCGGTGGTCGCCGCCGTGGACGACGCGAAGATCCTCCTTCGGAACGTCCGCGCGTGGGGCGCCACCGACGAGGCGCGCGCCCGCGCACGCGTCGCCGAGCTCGCCCGGTACGCTCCGACCCGGCCCGCCACGCCCATCGCGTCGCCGAGCACCACCGGGCACGACAGCTACCTCGCCACCGAAGCGGCGAACATCGGTGCGGGACTCGAGCTCCTTGCGACGCGGCCAGCCGACCGCGATGCCGCAGCCAACGTTCTCCGCCGCGTGCGGGCGTTGCGCGGCATCGCCAGCGTGCGAGACCATGCGCCGCTCTCCGACGTGCTCGAGGCGTCGGAGCTGGCCGCGCACCCGCTCGAGCTCGGCGAGCCCACGCTGACCCCGGACCGCATCGCGCTCCTGTCGAGTGCGGCGACCGTGCTCCGCGCGGTCGCCGCGGGGATTCGGAGTGGCAGGCCGGTCGACCCCGCGAGCCCCGACCTCGCGCGCTTTTCGGCGGCGCTCGACACCATGCACGAGCGCGCGGTTGGCACGGAGGCGGTCGTGCCCATCGCCGAGCTCTTCTACGTCGACGGCGGTCCGACGCTCGTCGAGGCGGCGCAGAATCCGCCCACGACCCCGCCCGAGCGGTTCCGTCTCGAGGTGGTGAGCCAGGGAGAGCATCTGCGCGGGCTCGTCGCCGATGCCCGCGCCCCGCGGGACGAGCTGGCGCGCGAGCGCATCCGCCGCGCGCTCCGCCAGGCGCTCCGTGCCCTGCGTCAGGCCGCGGAGAGCTTCGGCGAGCACGCGGTCGCCGAATTCGTGGCTGCCCACAGCGACGCGGCCGTGCGGCTCGATAGCCGCGCGCTCGATTCGCTCGACGAGCTGGCGGGCGTCCTCGCGCAGCCCGGCGGCGCGACCGGCTCGCTCTCCGACCGGATCGCCGCGCCCGTGGCCCACGCGCCCAGCGCGCTGATGACGCCGATCGTCGCCACGTCGACCATCGCGCCGCCGACCGAGCTGCCACAGCAGCGCGACCGTCCCGCTGCGGCGGCGGTCGGTGCGCTCGCCGGCGCACCACCCAGCGCCCGGCGCAACGACGCGCGACCGACGCCATCGAGCGGCGCGCGTGCGGGCTCGTTGAACGACCTGATCGACCGGGGCATTCGCACGCTCGACACGCTGCCGAAGACTCCACTCAGCTCTCCGGTACTCCTTCCCGAGCACCCACCCGTGCCGATCGAAGTCCTGCTCTATCGCGGCCGCGCGGCGCTCGAGCGCGCCCAGGAGCTGCGCACCGAGCTCGGCCAGCCCAACGCCCCGCTCGACGCCGACATGATGCGGGAGCTGTTCGACCTGATCGACCTCGCCCTCACGGACTGACGGATCGCACGCATGAAACTCGGTTGGCGCGGCGCACTCGGCATCGTGCTGAGCGTTGGGTTCCTGATATTCGCCTTCAAGGGAATCCAGCTCGATCAGGTCCTCGCTCACGTACGACGGGCCAACCTCGGCCTGCTGCTCCTCTCCGCCGTCGCGGCGACGGGCATCTTCCCCCTTCGCGCACGACGCTGGCGTCCGATTCTCGATCCCATCGCGCCCGGTATTCCCTTCTCCAAGCTCTGGAGCGCGACGGCGATCGGGATGATGATCAACAACGTCGTCCCCGCGCGCGCCGGCGAGCTCGCGCGCGCTTACGCGCTGTCGCGCTCCGAACCGCGCGTGCCGTTCCCTGCGGCGTTCGCCTCGCTCGCGGTGGACCGCATGTTCGACGCGGTCGTCGTGCTGCTGTTGATGTTCGCCGCCATGCTCGACCCGGCCTTCCCGCGCGGCGCGCAGGTGCTCGGCCACTCGGCGTCGAGCTACGCGCTCGGCGGCGTCCTCGTGACGGTCGGTGCGCTCGCCGTGCTGTATGCACTGGTGCTGTTTCCTTCGCGCATGCTGCGGACGTACGAGTTGATCGCGCGGCGCCTCGCGCCGCGCTTCGAGGCCCGCGGGCGTGACGCGCTCGTTTCGCTCTCGAACGGCCTGAGCGTGCTGCGGACGCCGAGCCGGTTCGCCGCGGTGTTCGCATGGACGCTCGTCCATTGGCTGCTCAACGCGTTCGCGTTCTGGATCGCCTTTCGAGCCGTCGGCATCACGGCGCCGTTCAGTGCCGCGCTCTTCCTGCAGGGGATCATCGCGATCGGCGTCGCGATTCCCCAGGCGCCCGGCTTTTTTGGCGTATTCGAGACGTTCGGCAAGTACGGGCTCGGCATCTTCGGCGTGGCGCCCGATGCCGCGGTGACGTGGGCGATCGGATTCCATTTCCTGTCGTACGTTCCGATCACGGTCATCGGCGCCTGGTACTTCGTGCGCGCCGGCCTCTCGATGGGCGACCTGGGCGGCGCGGAGCGCGCGGTGACCGAGGAGCACGAAACCCCGGTCGGCGATGCCGGCGGCACGTGATGCGATGAGGCGCCAGCCGGAGAACGCCGCGCGCGGGGCGGCGGCGGTGCGGGTGGCGGCGCAGGCAAAGGTGAACCTTCGCCTGCGGATTCTCGCGCGCGAGACGAGCGGCTACCATCAGATCGAGACGCTGTTGCTTCGTCTCACTCTCGCGGATGTCATTCGCGTTCGACGCGCGGTGACGCGGACGTTGGACGTCACCGGCGACGCCGCTGCCATCGGCCCGGTCGACGAGAATCTCGCGTGGCGTGCCGCCGTCGCCTACGGCGAGGCCACGGGCCAACGCGACGGCTTCGCGATCGAGCTGGAGAAGCAGATACCGATTGGCGGCGGACTCGGCGGCGGAAGTGCCGACGCGGGCGCGGTGCTGCGCGCGCTCGATGCGATGGCGGCCAATCCCATCGGCGAGCCCGCGCTGCTGCGCATCGCTTCCTCGCTGGGTGCGGACGTTCCCTTTCTCACCAGCGAGCACGCCTACGCGTTGGCCTGGGGACGCGGCGACCGCCTGCTGGCGTTGGAACCGCCGCCACCGCGCGTCGTCATGCTGATGCTGCCGTCGTTTCCCGTGAATACCGCGGCCGCCTATGGCTGGCTCGCTGCGGCGCGCGCGCATGCGCCGCCGGATGCGGACACCGGCCGCGTGCTGCGACCCGGGCGGCTGTCCGACTGGGACGAGATCAGCGAGCTCGCCACGAACGACTTCGAGCCGGTCGTGGCCGAGCGCCATCCGGCGATCGGGCTGATGGTGCGGGCCATGCGCGACGAGATGGGATTGGCGCCCGTGATGCTCGCCGGCTCCGGCTCGACGGTGTTCGGCGTCGCGCCCGGCAAGGCGCCCGCAGTGGGTGGAGGGGGTACGCACGTCCACGATGCGCAAGCCGAAGGCAGCGCACGGCCGCTGCGGGTGGTGGTGACGGGCACGGCGAACCGTGTTGAGCCCGTCGTCGCTCTCGACTAGGTTTGAGGGCTCGGAGCGACCTGCTGCCCCTTCGTCCAATGGCAGGACAGTGGCCTTTGGAGCCACGAATCTTGGTTCGAATCCAAGAGGGGCAACTGCGCACGCCATCCGTTTGACCAAGTCGGTCTCCCCCCTTATTTTACAAGGCTCTGCATGGACGGGCTCGCGGTTCCGGCGCATGGGTTCAAGCTTCTGTCGGGCACGGGTAACCGGCCGCTGGCGCAGGAGATCGCTGGCCACCTCGGCACCGAGCTCGCGAAGCTGACGTGTACGCGCTTCGCGGACGGCGAGATCTTCGTCCGCATCGACGAGAACGTGCGCGGGAACGACGTCTTCATCGTGCAGAGCACCAACGCGCCGGCCGAGAACATCATGGAGCTGCTGCTCCTGATCGACGCGGCGCGGCGGGCGAGCGCGGCACGCATCACGGTCGTGATGCCGTATTACGGATATTCGCGGCAGGACCGCAAGGACCAGCCGCGAGTGGCGATCGGAGCCAAGCTCGTGGCGAACATGATCATGAGCGCCGGCGCCGATCGCGTGTTGGGGATCGACTTTCACCAGCACCAGCTGCAGGGGTTCTTCGACATTCCGGTCGATCACCTCTACGCCATGCCGGTGCTGAGCGGGTACTTCAAGCGGAAGCAGTTGAGGGACACCGTCATCGTGGCGCCCGACGTCGGAGCGGCCAAGATGGCACGCGGGTTCGCGAAGCGGTTGGACGCGTCGCTGGCGATCATCGACAAGCGGCGCCCGCGCGCGAACGTGAGCGAGGTGGTGAACGTGGTCGGCGAGGTAGAAGGACGCGATTGCATCCTCTCCGACGACATGATCGACACGGCCGGAACGGTCACCGAGGCGGCGCGCGCGTTGAAGCAGCTCGGCGCGAACGACGTCTACGTCTGTGCCACGCACGCGCTGCTGAGCGGCCCCGCCGCGCAGCGGCTGAGCGACGCGCCGATCAAGGAAGTGGTGGTCACCGACACGATCTTGTGTCCGCCGGAGCGGCGGTTCGAGAAGCTGACGATCCTGTCCGTGGGCGAGCTGTTGAGCAAGGCAATCCG
>DASXHF010000143.1:0-48092 GCA_036488775.1 Gemmatimonadaceae bacterium
TATCGCGCGATCGATTCCAGAATGATCCGCGCCGCTTCCTCGCTCTTCCCCCACCCGCGAATCTCGACGCGCTTCCCCTCGAGATCCTTGTACGTGTGAAAGAAATGCTCGACCTCCTTCAACATGTGCTGCGGGATGTCGGCGATGTCGAAGAACTCCTGATGATAGGGATCGTGGAGCGGCACGCCGAGGATCTTGTCGTCGGGCTCACCGCGGTCGAGCATCTTGAGCACGCCGATCGGCCGAACGTCGATCTGGCATCCGGGAAAGGTCTGTTCCTTCACCAACACCAGCACGTCGAGCGGATCGCCGTCCTCGTGCAGCGTGCGCGGGATGAAGCCGTAGTCGCCCGGATAATGCACGGCCGAAAACAGGACGCGATCGAGCTTCAGCATCCCGGTCGCCTTGTCGAGCTCGTACTTGTTCCGGCTGCCGGACGGAATCTCGATCACCGCCGTCACCGACTCGGGAACGTGCGCGCCCGACGGCAGATCGTGCCACAGGTTGATCATGCGACGCCCTGCCGCGCCGGCGCGGTGGCCGGACGCGAGACGGGATTGCGTGCGTCCTGCAGGTCGACGTTCGCTCCGGCGCTGCGCGTCATGGCTCCTTTGTATTTCATCGGCTCCTCGTCGACGCCGAAGTTGACGGCGTCGAGCTCGTGCACGCGCTGTATCGCCTCGGCCGAGAGCTCCGGCTGATCGCTCGCGGCGGCGAACTCGGCGAGCTGCTCGGCGTCGTACACGTTGGGCAGCGCCGTCACGACGAGTGGCTCGGCGAGCAGCCACTTGAGCGCCGCCTGCCCCAGCGTCATGCGCTGGGTGAGGAACTGCAGAGTCTTCACCTTCTCGACGCCGTTCACGAGCCACGAGCGCGGCCGGTGCCGACGGTGATCGTTCTCCGGAAACACGGTGTCGACGGTGTACTTCCCCTCGAGCATCCCGCTCGCGTGGGTGACGCGGACGTTGAAGCAGCAGTTCGGCGCGTGGCGGCGCGCCGCCTCGATCATCGCGGTGCCCGGGTGCTGCTCGAGCACATTCCAGATCATCTGGATCGTGTTGATGTCCGGCTCGCGCTCGACGAGCTCCACCGCTTCGTACAGCCATCCGATCGCCGGCCCGAAGGCAGCGCCCCACGTCTTGATCTTGCCTTCCCGCTGCAGCTCGCGCAGGGTGCCCCAGAGCTCGGGGTCGCGCACATGCTCCATCTTGGCGTTGTGGATCTGCAGGACGTCGATGTAGTCGGTTTCGAGCCGCTCGAGACACTGCTCTACGGCCCGGCGCAGAAAGTCGCGGTCGGTCCGCATGGGAAGCTCCTGTTGCCCCCGCCGGTTCCGCTGTGCGTCCTCGTCGTAGATGTCGTAGCCGACCTTGGTTCCGATCACGACTTCGTCGCGGCGCCCGCGGAACGCATCGGCGAGCTGCCGCTCCGCCCGTCCGTTCCCGTAGGCGTCGGCGGCATCGAAGAAGGTGACGCCGTGAACGTCGAGCGCGCGACGAAGCAGGGCAACGGCTTCGGCGTCGGACTTCTCCCCCCACCAGCCGGTGGAGAGGGTCCAGGTGCCGAACCCGACCTCGCTCACGCAAACGTCGGTGTTTGGAAAGGCACGGTACTTCATAGTCGGTCGAAGCTGCGTTGATGAGGAAAAGCGGGAATACGGAGACGCCGGAACTGCTCAGAAAAAAGGCCGGACCCGGCAGCTTCCGGAGTCATCCGTTCGATCCGTTCTGACGCTTCCGCCGGCGAGACTATTTCCCGAGAAGCCGCGCGGCCTCGGTCGCGAAATAGGTGATGATCACGTCCGCGCCGGCGCGTCGAATGCCGAGCAGACTCTCCATCATCACTCGCTCCCGGTCGATCCAGCCGCGCTCGGCGGCTGCCTGAATCATAGCGAACTCGCCGCTCACCTGGTACGCGGCGAGCGGATAGCCGGTCTCCGCCTTCACCCGGGCGACGATGTCCAGGAAGGGGCCGGCGGGCTTCACCATCACCATGTCCGCCCCCTCTTCGATGTCCTGCCAGGTCTCGCGCAGCGCTTCGTCCGCGTTGCCGGCGTCCATCTGATAGCCCCGCCGATCGCCCGACTGCGGCGTGCTCTCCGCTGCCTCGCGGAACGGGCCGTAGAAAGCGCCGGCGAACTTGGCCGAGTAGCTCAGGATCGCCGTGTCCTGGTGGCCTTCCTCGTCGAGCGCGCGACGGATGGCGCCGACGCGGCCGTCCATCATGTCGCTCGGCGCCACGACGTCCGCTCCGGCGCGCGCATGGGACAGCGCTTCGCGCGCCAGGAGCTTCAGGGTGGCGTCGTTGTCCACCTGCCCGTCGACGAGCACGCCGCAATGGCCGTGCGAGGTGTACTCGCACATGCAGACGTCGGTGATCACCACCAGCTGCGGAAGCTCGCGCTTGAGGCCGCGCACCGCCTGCTGCACCGGACCGTCGTCGTCCCATGCCGACGACCCCTCGGCATCCTTGTGCTCCGGGATCCCGAACAGGAGCACGCCACCGACGCCGGCCTCGGCGGCGGCGTGCGCGTCGCGCAACAGCTCGTCGACCGAGGTCTGCGCAACGCCAGGCATGGACGAGACGGGCTGACGGACGCCCGCGCCCGCGCGAGCAAAGAGGGGCAGCACGAGCTGCGACGGCAGGAGCACCGTCTCGCGCACCAGGCTGCGGAGCGCGGCGGTACGCCGGAGACGTCGCGGGCGGTATTGGGGAAAGGAAGGCACGATGGCGGAAATTAGGACGCCGTCACTCGGGCTGCGGCGCGGGCAGGTGCTGCGCCCGACGGAGTCCCTCGAGGATCTCGGTGGCGCCCTCGCCGCGCAGCTGGTTCGCGAGACGAATGCCGCTCAGCTCGGGATCGTTCGCGTCGAGCCGGATGTGCCCGCGGACGACACGCGTGCCGCTGATGTCGGCGATGAGACCATGCAGCACGGCGCTATCGGATGAGGAGGACGGAATGGCGACCGCGCCGATCGGGACCTGACATCCTCCTTCGAGCGCGGCGAGGAAGGCGCGTTCAGCGCTCACGGCGCGCATCGTCGGAACGTCGTTCATCGCCTCCGCGAGCGCGCGAGTTGCCGTGTCGTCGGAGCGGACCTGTACCGCGATGGCGCCCTGCCCCGCCGCCGGCAGCCAGGCGGGCACGTCGAGATAGCAGCTGATGTGTTGCCGGGCGCCGAGCCGGTGCAATCCCGCGGCGGCGAGGATGGCGGCGTGCACGCGGCCCTCGTCGATTTTCTTGATCCGGGTGGGCACGTTGCCCCGCAGTTCGGCGACTTCGAGGTCGGGGCGGAGCGCGAGCAGCTGCGCGCGCCGCCGAAGGCTCGACGTGCCGACGCGTGAGCCGCGCGGCAGATCGTCGAGTGACTGAGCAAGGATGCGGCCGTTGACGACGAGCGCATCCCGCGGGTCCTCGCGCTCCAACACCGCCGCGACGATCAGCCCGTCGGGCGACTCGGTCGGGAGATCCTTGAGCGAGTGCACGGCGATCTGCGTCTTACCTCGTAGCAGATCGTGCTCGAGCTCCTTGGTGAAGAGCCCTTTGGCGCCGATGGAGCTGAGCGGCTCATCGAGGCGTTTGTCGCCGGTGGTGCGATAGGTGACGAGCTCCGATTCGACGCCGCGCGCCGTGAGCGCCGCGGCCACGAGACGCGCCTGATGCAGCGCGAGCTCGGATGAGCGCGTGCCGATCTTCAGCGTCGAGGGACCGGATCGGACGGACGGGGCCACGCGACAAAGGTATCCGCTGGGCCCGCCGGCGTCAGCGCCGGCGTTCGGGCGAGCGTGCCTGGGTACCGACGCTCTCGCCCGCAAGCTCCGCGATCACGGCTCCGACGAGCGACGGAATCGACGCCTGCTCCGCCTCCGCAACAAGGGTGATGCCGGCTGCGCGAACGGCGTCGCTCGTGACGGGACCGATCGATACCGCGGGCGCGCGACGCGCGAGGTCGCCACCCACGGCGTCAACGTAGCCGCGGACCGCGGAGGCGGACGCGAAGGTGACCGCGTCGACATCACCGCGCTCGAGCGCGTCGCGCACCGCGTTGGCGCCGCATCCGTCGCTCACGGTGCGATACAATGGCACGACGTCGACCGTGCAGCCCAGCGCGCGAAGACCGGCGGGCAGTACGTCGCGCGCGCCTTCCGCGGCGAGATAGAGCGCTCTCGTGCCGCGCACGTCGCTCCGCGACTCCAGCGATTCGAGCACCGCTTCCGCGACGAAGCGCTCGGGGACGACGTCGGCGGCGACGCCGTGGGCAAGGAGGGTCTCGGCGGTGCTCCGGCCCACACATGCGACGCGCACGCGGGCAAGCGCGCGCGCGTCGCGGCCGAGCGCGCGTAGGGCCTCCCAGATGATGCCCGCGGCGTTCTGGCTGGTGACGACGAGCCAGTCGTAATCATCGAGGCGCGTGAGCGCATCGCGCAACGGCTCGTCGTTCAGCGGCTCGACGCGAAGCGCAGGGAGCTCGAGCACCTCCGCGCCGGCGGCGGCAAGTGCGTCGCGCAACCCGGTCGCCTGTGCCGAGGCGCGGGTGACGACGATCCTGCGTCCGAAGAGCGGCAGGCGATCGAACCAGGCGATCTCGTCGCGCAGGGAGACGACCTCGCCGATCACCGTGATCACCGGCGCGCTCAATCCTTCGCGCGCGGCCTCGTCGGCGAGCGTCGTCACGGTGGCGACGACCGTTCGCTGGCGCGGATAGGTGCCCCACTGCACGGCCGCGGCGGGGGTGTCGGGAGACATGCCGCCGCGCACCAGCGCCGCCGCGATGCGCGGCAGCGTCTTGACGCCCATGTAGAGCACGATCGTCCCGCCGGCCCGAGCGAGCGCTGCCCAATCCGTCTGCGTCTCCGCCTTGGCCGGATCTTCGTGTCCGGTGACGAAGGTGACGGACGTCGCGACACCGCGGTGCGTGACCGGGATGCCGGCATACGCCGCGGCCGCGACGCCGGCCGTGACACCTGGAACGACCTCGAATCGCACGCCGGCCGCCGCCAGCGCCCGGGCTTCCTCGCTTCCGCGTCCGAACACGAATGGGTCGCCGCCCTTGAGGCGAACGACCCGCCGGCCATCGCGTGCGAGGCGGATGAGCAGCTCGTTGATCGCCTCCTGACTCGCCGAATCGCCGCTGCCGCCGCGCTTTCCAACCTGATGCAGCTCGACGCCAGGATTGGCCGCGCGCGCGGCGGCGACGATGGCGGGATTGGCGAGAGCATCGGTGGCGATGGCGTCGGCAGTGGCGAGCAGCTCGCGGGCGCGTACCGTGAGCAGACCAGGATCACCGGGGCCGGCGCCGACGAGATAGACGACGCCTGCCGGATGCCCGCGCGCCGGACCTGTCAACGCGACTCGCTCCGCTGCAGCGCGGCAAGGCGCGCGCGCACTTGGCGGCGGCGTACGATCAGGCTCGCACCGTATGCGACGTAGAGGATCGCCGCGACGATGTAGGCAGCATGGTAGTAGGACGCAGTATCCGCCATCAGCGATCCTCTCCGTCCGAGCCGCTCTCCAGCCGCGCGAGCAGCGCACGGTCTTCGGCCAGCCGGTATCGCGCGCGCAGCAGCGCGACGTAGACGATCACGAACGCGACGAACGATATCAGCAGGGTCCGCAGCATCTCCGGTGGCAGCGACGGCCGGTCGGGCTTGAGCACGATCGGCATCGGGTGCAGGGTGCGGAACAGGTACACGCTCATGTGGATGAACGGGATGAGCAGCGCGCCGAGGATGCCGAGCACGGCGGAATAGCGGGCGCGCGTGTCCGGCTCCGTGATGGCGCCGCGCAGCACGAGATAGCCGGCGTAGATGAACCAGAGAAAGAGCGTCAGCGTGAGCCGCGCATCCCACGTCCACCAAGTGCCCCAGATCGGCCTGGCCCAGATGGGGCCCGTGATCAGCACGACGGTCGTGAAGAGCAGCCCGACCTCGGCCGACGCCTCGGCGACGCGATCGGCGCGCGGATCGCGCAGCCAGAGATACACCACCGACGTCACGGCGACGACACCAAACGCGATGTACGCGTTGAGCGCCGCGGGCAGATGGAGATAGTAGATCTTCTGCGCCAGGCCCTGGGTGGCCTCGGCCGGCGTGAACCAGATGGCACGAATGTACGCCGCGGCCACCGCCACCGTGGCTGCGATGAGCCATCCGTCGATCAGAGAAGCGGGCCGCGCATGCGCGGCCTCGTCATGCAGTCGTACGGCCGAAGCAGTCATTCGTCGAGGGTGTATGGAAACGCGATCGCGCACGCGACCACGAAGACCAGGTCGAAGCCGAGCAGGATACGGAGCCACGGCCACGCCTCGGCGGCAGGCCGGCCGGCGAGGAGGCGCGCCGTCGCCTGCGCGGCCGCGGTGATGATGGGGACGAAGAACGGGAGCGACAACATGGGCAGTAGCAGCTCGGCGAGGCGGGTGTTCACCGCCATTGCGCTGAACAGCGTGCCAACGGCGACGATGCCGATCGCCGCCAGCAGAGCGATTCCCACGAGCGGCAACCATACGCCGGCGAGCGGCACGTTGTAGAACAGGGCGAGCGCCGGCAAGGTGATCGCCTGAACGCCGGCGACGAACACGAAGTTGGCGAATGCCTTCCCGAGATAGATCGCCTCGCGCTCCACCGGCGCGGCGAGCAATGCGTCCATCGCGCGGTCGGCCTGCTCGACGCCGAACGAGCGCTGAAGCCCCAGCAGCCCGCTGAAGGTGAAGATCACCCATAGCACGCCGGGCGCCAGATCGATCGCCGCCACGGCTGTGGGATCCCACGCGAAGTAGAAGATCGCGAGAGCGAGCAGCGAGAAGACCAGCGCCGAGAAGTACGCCGTGCGGGTGCGGAACTCGATCGCGAGGTCCTTCTGCGCCACCAGTCGGGCTGCCCGTAGCAGCCCTGGCAGCTCCGGCTTGGCGAAAGCGATCGGCGGAACGGTGCTCGTCTCAGACATCGGCCGTCACCAGGTCGCGGTACTCCGACGCGTACGAATCCGCGTCGACGGCCATCCGCGGCTCGTGTCGCACGAAACGCCCGCGGCGCATGATGGCGGCATGGGTCGCGAGAGCGAGGCCTTCGCCGAGGTTGTGCGTGACCAGCATGAGCGCTGCGCCCTGCTGCCGGCGCTCGGCGAGCGCGGTGGTGAGCGCGGCACTCCCCGCCTCGTCGAGACCGGTGTACGGCTCGTCGCAGAGCAGCAGCCGCGGCTCGTGCACGATGGCGCGCGCGATGGACACGCGCTGCTGCAGTCCGCGGCTCAAGGCGCGGACCGGCGTGTCGGCGCGGTCAGCGACCCGCATGGCGGCGAGGGCGCGGCGAGCGGCGTCGGCCGGCCGTGGCAGCCCATACATGCGCGCCGCGAACTCGACGTTCTCGCGCGCCGTGAGGGCGGCGTACAGCATGCTCGCGTGCGAGATCAATCCGACGTGCATGCGCGCTTCGCGCCCGCGTCCCGATCGCAACGGCACCCCACCGACGCGGCAGCTGCCGGCGGTCGGCGCGAGGAGACCGGCGAGCAGCCGGAGCAACGTCGTCTTCCCGGCGCCATTGGGCCCAAACAGGGCGAGGCACTCCCCTTCACCGATCGCGAGACTCACCCCATCGACGACACGGCGACCGTCGAAGGCGCGCACGAGCGCTTCCGCCACGACGACGGCTGACTCGGAGCTCATTGGCAGGATGGGGCGGGCATCACTTGAACGATAACTACAACTACGAGTACATGAGTACCTGGTAGCACTGGTACCGAGGCTGGCATACTGATCCCGCGAGTGCGGGGCCCCGTTTGGAGCGGGTAGCTCGGCGAGGGCTGTCGTCCATGCCGTTCGGGATGCCGGCCGGGCCGGCCACGAGCGGCCCCAAAGCCGCTGCAGTCCTCCGTGTTCTCTGTGTTCTCCGTGGTAAAATCGCTCTTCGAGAGCATTTGCACCACGGAGAACACGGAGAACAGAGGAAAGCCCTTTGTCTCTGTCGGGACGCTGAGGTGGTGGCTCGAACGGCCGCATCGTGCGGCCGGCGTGTCGGTCTTGGCGCTACCAGGAGCTCGTGTACTCGCCCTTGCTCTGCTCCCTCAGCCCGCCCCTTCGCCGAGATACGCCGCGCGCACCCGTGGGTCGTCCCGCAGGGAAGCGGCCGGTCCCTCGAGCTGGATCTTTCCGTGCTCGATCACGTAGGCGTAGTCGGCGACGCCGAGCGCCCGATAGGCAAGCTGCTCGACGAGCAGCATCGTGAGCCCGCTCCGCTTGAGATCGAGCAAGCGGCGGAACACCTCGTCGATCACGATCGGCGCGAGACCCATCGAAGGCTCGTCGAGGAGCACGAGCTTGGGGCGCAGCATGAGCGCGCGGCCGATGGCGAGCATCTGCTGCTCGCCACCGGACAGCGTACCTGCCTGCTGCGTCCGCCGCTCGGCAAGACGTGGAAACAGCTCGTATACCTCGCGCGCGGAGCCTTCGATGGCGGCGCGGCCCTCGCGTCGCCGGGTGAAGGCGCCGAGAAAGAGATTGTCCTCGACCGATTGGTCGGGAAAGACGTGGCGTCCCTCGGGGACGTGAGCGACGCCGCGCCGCGCGATCTCGTGCGCCGGCCGGCCGGCGAGCGGCTGACCGTCGAGCATGATCGCACCCGACGTCGGACGCAGCAGGCCGGACACCGCACGCAGCGTCGTCGTCTTGCCGGCGCCGTTGGAGCCGATGACGCAGACCACCTTGCCCTGGGGCACTTCCAACGACACTCCGCTCAGCGCCTGGATGGCGCCGTAGTGCACGACGAGGTTCTCGAGCACCAGCATCAGGACCGTCCTCCATCTCCGCCAGCGGCCAGCGTCTCGGTGGTGCCGAGATAGGCGCGGATCACTCGCTCGTCGTGCTGCACCTCGTCGGGTGTTCCTTCGGCGATCTGCTGCCCGAAGTCGAGGACCGTGACGCGCTGCGACACCGCCATCACGAAATCCATGTGATGCTCGATGAGCAGCACGGCGACTCCGGCGTCATGGATCGCGGCCACCATGCGCTGGAGCTCCTCGATCTCGCCCGAGGTGAGACCAGCCGCCGGCTCGTCGAGCAGGATGAGCTTGGGATCCTGCGCGAGCGCGCGCGCGATCTCCAGACGGCGCTGCTGTCCGTACGCAATCGAGTCCGCGCGGGCGTCGGCGAGCGACTCGAGTCCGACGAAGCGCAGCAGCGCCCGGGCACGGGCCACGGCGTCGTGCTCCTCACGCCGGGACCGGCGCGTGCGCAGCACGACGCCGAGCAGGCCGGCACGGAAGGTGTGGTGCAGACCCACGAGCACGTTCTCCAGCACCGTCATCTCCCCGAACAGCGCGGGATTCTGGAAGGTGCGTGCGATGCCGGCGCGAGAGACGTCGTTGGGCTTCATGCGGTCGAGCAGCCGTCCATCGAAGCGCACGTGGCCCGACGTCGGCCGATAGACGCCGGAAAGGAGATTCACCGTCGTGCTCTTTCCCGATCCGTTCGGGCCGATGAGCGCCCGCACCTCGGCGCGCCGCACGCGCAGATCGAGCTGGTTCACCGCCACCAGGCCGCCGAAGGCGATCGTGAGCTTTTCGGTGACGAGGAGCGGATCGGCGACGCCGCTCGGAGCGGGCGGCGTGATCGGCGAGGCGGCCGAACCGTCGCGCACCTCGTGCTCCGCGGTCGTGGCGATGTCGGCCGTCGGACCCCGTTGCGGATCACGCATTCGCACGCGCACGCGCGCACGCACGAGGCGGCCGAGACTGGCGACGCCACCCGGCAGGAAATAGAGCGTACCGAGCAGCAGCAGACCGAAGACGAGTAGTTGATAATCGGCGAATCGGTTGAAGACGTCCGGCAGCACGACGACGAGCAGTGCGCCGATCACGTTGCCGGCGATCGAGCGGATGCCGCCGAAGATGAGCGCGATGAGAAACAGGATGGACAGCTGCAACGAGAACGTCGGCGGCCCGATGTACTTGTCGATGTGGATGAACAGCGACCCGGCGAGACCGGCAAAGGCCGCGCTGAGCACGAACGCGCTCACCTTGTAGCGAATGCGGCTCACCCCCGAGCACTCGGCCGCGATCGTGTTGGCCTTGAGGGCGAGAAAAGCACGCCCCCAATAGCTGCGCACGACGCGATGCGCCACGATGAGCGCCAGCACCATCGCCGGATAGACGAGGTAGAACAGGTGATTCCCCTCGAAGTCATAGCCACCGGGTAGAGCCAGAGCCGGGATGTTCTGGATTCCTTGCGAGCCCTCCGTCAGACCGACGACCTCGTTCGCGAAGGTCTGCACGATGAGACCGAACGCGATCGTGGTGACGGCGAGGTAGGGTCCCTGCAACCGAAGTGCGGGGATGCCGAGCCCGATGCCGAAGAGCGCGGCGAGCACCGTCGCGATGGGAAGCGCGATCCAGAAGCTGACGCCGGCCTTCGTCATCAGGATCGCCGCCGTATATGCGCCGACGGCGAACAGGCCCGCGTGGCCGACGCTCACGTCGCCGTTGTATCCGACGACGAGATCGAGCCCCGCGACGACGATGGCGTAGATGCACGCCTTCACGAGCACCGAATGCACGATGTACTCGTTGGTCGTGATCAGCGGAATCGCGAGCGGCGCGAGCAGCAGGAGCCAGCGGGCGCGACGCAGGGCGCGTCTCATCTCATACCTTCCGGATGCTGCGCTTGCCGAACAACCCACTCGGCTTCACGAGCAGGATGAGGATGAGCAGCACGAAGCCCGGCGTGTCCTTGAATCCGGTCGAGATGTAGCGCGCGGTGAGCTGCTCGCTCAGTCCGATGAGCAGGCCGCCGACCACGCCCCCGAGTCCCGACTGCAGACCGCCGATGATCGCGACGGCGTACGCTTTGGTGCCGAGCAGCGTCCCCATCGTGGGGCTCACGAGCGTGAGCGGTGCGACGAGGACGCCGGCGACGGCGGCGAGGACGGAGCTGATGATGAACGACAGCGTCATCACCGCATTGACGTTGATCCCCATCAGCGACGCGGCGTCCCGGTCGGCGGCGACGGCCGTGACGGCTTTGCCGTACGCCGAGCGGCGGCGGAACAGCTCGAGCAGCGCCATGATCACCGCCGCGACGAGGATGACGAGCAGCTCCTGCGGCAGGACGCGGACGCCTCCGACGATGAGCGGCGTATCACCGAGCGGCGCCGGAAACGGGCGGTCGTCGGTACCCCAGATCCGTTCGGCGGCGTTGCGCAGGATGATCCCCAGCGCGACGGTGGCGAGAATCCAGGTCGCGGTCGAGCCGGTGCGCAGGGCTCGACGAATGGCGCCATACTCGAGCAGCAGGCCCAGCCCGATGCCGGCGACCGCGGCGCCGAGTGCTGCGGCAACGTAGGGGAGATGGAAGCGCGACTCGACGGTGAGCCCGACGAGCGCGCCGATCATGAGGAACTCGCCCTGCGCGAAGTTGATCGTGCGCGAGGTCGAGAAGGTGACGCTGTAGCCGAAGGCGAGCAGCGCGTAGATCATCCCGAGCGCGACCCCGCTCAGGAGCAGCTGGACGAGGTCGCTCACGGGTTAAGTGCGGTCAGGGCTTCTTGGCGGCCGCCGGTGCGGTGGCAGCTGGAGCCGCCGTGTCGGACAGCGACGGGACGGCGCGACCGGGCGTGGGCGCCGGCAGCGAGCCGGCGACTCGTCCATCGTGCACGACGCCCATCACCACCTGCTCCTGATGGATGGCTTCGTGATCGGTTGGCGTGTACGGCTTCGTGAACGTCGCGATCGCACCGCTGTATGGCGTGGTGAGGTTCTCGAGCGCGGCTTTCACCTTCGGCCCGTCCGTCGTGCCGGCCTGCGCCATCGCCATCGCGAGCAGGTGCATGGAGTCGTAGCCCTGCGCTGCGCTCACGGCTGACGGGATCCGGTCGACGCTGTACTTCTTCTGAAAGTTCTGCACGAACGCCTTTGCTTCCGGCCGCAGCGCCGCATCCTGGATGAACGTCTGCGGCATCTGCACGCCGTTGCCGTTCGCCGCCGCGGCGTCGATGAAGTTCGACATCGACGCCGTCCAGCTCGCGATCATCGGGACCTGGTAACCGAGCTTGTTCATGCCGTTGGCGATCTGCGCAAGCTCGGGGCCGATGCCATACGTGAGCACCGCCTGGGCGCCCTTCGCGCGCGCCTCCTGGAGCTGCGGTGTCATGTCGGTGTCCTTGAGCTTGAACTTGCCGACCGAGACCGGCGTGATTCCCTTCGCCGCCAGCGCCTCCGTCATCTTCTTGCAGCCGTTCTGACCGTAGTTCGTGTCGTCGCACAGCAGCGCGACTTTCTTGAGGCCGCGGGTCTGCACCGCCTCGTTCACGATCATCTGCGCCTGGATGTTGTCGCTGGCGGCGATGCGGAAGACATAGTTGTCCGGATTGTCCTTGAACAGCTCGTTGACCGGCGCCCCGGCGGACACGTTGATGATCAACGGGATCTTCGCCTGCATCGGATACTTGTAGCTCGCGAGCGCGACGCCGGTGTTGATCGGGCCGAGCACGGCAGCAACTTTCTCGTTGCTGACGAGATCCTGCATCACCTGCGCGCCGCGTTCATTCGTCGCCTGATCGTCGCGCTCGACGAGCTGGATCTTCTTCCCGAGCACGCCACCCTTGGCGTTGATCTCTTCTGCGGCGAGGCGGACGCCGTCGCGCATGGAGGCGCCCATGGGCGATGAGCCGCCGGTGAACGGGCCATAGACGCCGACCTTGATGACGTCGCCGCTGCCGCCGTCGCCCCCCTTGTTGCATGCCGCGGCGCCGAGCGCGATGCCGGCGAGTGCGAGCGCGGTCAAGCCAGTGCGAGATGCTCCGTTCATGCTGCGCATCCTCCGGTCAGTAGTAGAAAGCCTGCAGTTGCACCGTGAATCCGTTCTGGGAGAGCTCCGAGGCGTTCAGCACCTTGAACGTGTAGCGGTTGTACGCTGCTTTGACGTTCAGGGTCTGTCCGACCCAATAGTAGGTGCCGCCGAGCTGGAGACGATGCTCGTTTTGAAGCGCCGCGGTCTGGAAGGCGGCGTCGATGTTTCGTGTCTCCCACTTCACCCACGGGGTGATCTTCGCGTCGGTGAAATGATAACCGCCTTCCACCTCGAACGTGTTCTCCCTCGCCAGCGTCGGAAAGAACGTACTTCCGTCATAGTGGATGTAGGTGCTGGCGAGCGTCACGCCGTTCGCGCCCAATGGATAGGAGAGGAACGCGTCGGCGGCGTAGGCCTTGTACACGCTCTGCACGTCGAAACCGGCGCCGACGTTGAAGACCTTGCGTCGTCCGAGGTAGGTGCCCGGCAGGACGTAGCCCGGCGCCTCCGTCTCCATGAAGTTCACCATGAGGTGGCCGGCGCCGCGGAACGAGTTCGAGGCGGTGGTCACCGGCGCCGCGCCGCCGGTCGTGGCGCGCGCTCCGGTGAAGAGGCCCGCGCGATACTCCACGTGCTGGTCGGCAAACGTTCCCTTCACCATGACGCCACCGTCGCGGCCGGCGACCGAGCCGGTCGGTGTGCTGGCGAGGAACGAGTAGGCGCCGTAGTCGATCGGCAGCAGCGACGCCGCGCTCGCGTAGCAGTTCCGGCAGAGGGGAATCAGAATCAGTCCGGCGTCGACCCACACCGGAGCGGATGCCGGCTTCAGCTCGATGTACGCGTCCTGGATGATGAAGCCCTGGCCGTTCGTCGCTCCGGCGAGATTCTTGTTGGTCCCCGGTGCGGCGCGGCCGAGGTTCGGGTCGTCGGTCTGGAAGAAGATGGAGAGCTTGGATCCGACCTGCGCGCTCGCGATGAATCGCATGCGCCGGAAGAAGATGCTCTGGGCGAAGCTGGTGTCCTGCCGAGCGTTCTGCTGGAAGTCGGCCCACATCTGCGCCAGGAACCCGAAGCGGATGGAGGTCGAGTCATTGACCTTGATGATCGCTTGGGCGTGTGCCGTCAACGGCGAGACCGCGAAGATCGCTGCGAGAGCGGCTACATGGACACGGTGCGTGATGGACATCGCGTGCTCCTCGATCGGGTGGCAGGCTGAACAGCAGCACACACAACAACGGGAGTCGACGGCTATCGCAGATCGGTCATCGGCGGGAAACGGACCGGCGCGACGCGCGTAGCATTCACGCAGATGCGGGCGTGCGCAAGGGTGAAACGCCGACGGCGCGCGGATGCTTTGCCCGATTAACTTGCTGCCTGCTCCCCGCTGCCCATCGGACAACGCTGCCTTTGTGCTCCTGATTCCCGCACGCCAGCTCGCCGACGACCTCTGGTTGCTCGACCTCGCGTTTCAAGGAAGCGCGGGCGTCATCGGCGCGTATCTCTTCACCGGTCCCGACGGGCACACGCTGCTCGAGACCGGACCGGGCTCGACGCTCGATGCCCTTGAGCGCGCGATCACGGCCGCGGGTGCCCACCTCGGCGACGTGACGCAGCTCGTCGTCACCCACATTCATCTGGACCATGCGGGTGCCGCCGGCTCGCTGCTCAGGCTTCTCCCGAATGCGCGACTGTTCGTGCATCCGGTTGGCGCCCCGCACATGATCGATCCGTCCAAGCTGCTCGCCAGCGCGACGCGCATCTACGGCGACCGGATGGATCTGCTCTGGGGTGCCTTCGAGCCCTGTCCGCAGGATCGTGTCGTCACGCTGGCCGACGACGACACGCTGCGCTGCGGCGCGCGGACGCTGCGCGCGCTGTACACGCCCGGACACGCGTCGCATCACATCGCCTTTCACGATCTCGCGGACGGCGCGGTCTACACCGGCGACGTCGCCGGCGTCCGGCTCGACGCGGCAGCCTACGTGCGCCCGCCGACGCCGCCACCGGACATCGACGTCGACGCGTGGCATGCGAGCGCGACGCGCATCCGCGCGCTGGAGCCGAGCGCGCTGCGGCTCACGCACTTCGGCTCGTTCGACGATCCACCCCGTCACCTCGACGAGCTCCTTCGACGTCTGGACGCGTGGGCCACCTGGATCGCGCAGCGTCTTCGCGACGGCGCAACGCGCGACGAGCTGGTTCGCGAGCTGAAGACGGACGCCGATCTCGAGGTCACCGCGGAGACCGCAGATCCGACGATCGCCGAGGGCTACGAGCTGGCCTCGCCGTCGGGCATGACGGTCGACGGGATGGTGAGGTACCTGAGAAAGAAGGGTGAGACGTGAACGGTGAACGGTGAACGCAGTCCGTCACCGTTCACCGTTCACGATTCACCGTCCCGCATACTTATCCCGCCGTTGCCGCCGACATCCGGTCTCCCACCGGAATGTCCGCCAGGTCCTCCTGCCTGATGTCACGGTCCTTCGTCTCGCGCACGAACAGGGTGCCGATCACCAGCGTGATCACCGCGACGATCACCGGATACCACAGCCCCGAATAGATGTTGCCCGTCTTCGCCACGATCGCGAAGGCGATCGGCGGAAGGAAGCCGCCGAACCACCCGTTGCCGATGTGGTACGGGAGCGACATCGACGTGTAGCGGATGCGTGTCGGGAAGAGCTCGACGAGCATCGCGGCGATCGGACCGTACACCATCGTCACGTACACGACGAGGATCCAGAGCAGGAACGTCACCATGCCGGTGTTCATCTGATCGGATGCGGCCTTGGCCGGATAACGCGCGGTGGTGAGCGCGCCGCCCAGCGCCTTGTCGAACGCCGCGCCTTGCGCCTTCGCATCCGGGCCAGTCGCCTCGTACGCCGGGATCACCGTCGTCCCGACGCGAACCTGCGCGTCGCGCGATCCCGCCGGCCCGGCTTCGTTGGAATACGGCACGCCGCGCCTCACCAGCGCCGACTTCGCAACGTCGCACGGCGACGTGAACTTCGATGTCCCCACCGGATTGAACTGCACCGAACAGGTCGCGTTGTCCGCGACCACCACGACCGGCGCCGTGTTCTCCGCCGCCTCGAGCGCGGGGTTCGCGTAGTGCGTGATCGCGCGGAAGATCGGGAAGTACGTCACCGCGGCGAGCAGGAGTCCCGCCATGATGATCGGTTTGCGCCCGATGCGATCCGACCACGCGCCGAACACGAGAAAGAGCGGCGTCGCCAGCAGCAGCGACGTGGCGATCATCAGGTTCGCCGGCTGCGCGTCCACCTTCAGGATCTGCGTCAGGAAGAACAGCGTGTAGAACTGTCCGGTGTACCACACCACGGCCTGCCCCGCCGTCAGCCCGAACAGCGCGAGCAGCACGATCTTGAGGTTGTCCCAGCGCGCAAACGACTCCTTGAGCGGAGACTTCGAGCCTTTGCCTTCCGCCTTCATCTGCTGGAACAGCGGCGACTCGTTCAGCTTGAGCCGGATCCAGACGCTGACGGCGAGCAGCACGAGCGAGACGAGGAAGGGAATGCGCCACCCCCAATCCTCGAACTTGGCCGTGCCCAGCCAGAGGCGGCAGCCGAGGATCACGAGCAGCGAGAGGAACAGTCCCAGCGTCGCCGTCGTCTGGATCCACGACGTGTACGCGCCCCGCTTGCCATGCGGCGCATGCTCGGCGACGTACGTCGCCGCCCCGCCGTACTCGCCGCCGAGCGCCAGCCCTTGGAGCAGGCGCAGGAGGATCAGGATCACCGGCGCCGCGATGCCGATCTTCGCGTAGCCCGGCAGGATGCCGACGAGGAACGTCGACGTGCCCATGATGAGGATCGTGACCAGGAACGTGTACTTGCGGCCGACCAGGTCACCGATGCGGCCGAAGAAGATCGCGCCGAACGGGCGCACCGCGAAGCCCGCGGCGAAGGCGAGCAGCGCGAAGATGAACGCGGCCGTCGGATTGACCGCCGAGAAGAACTGCTTGCTGATGATCGCCGCGAGCGAGCCGTAGAGGTAGAAGTCGTACCACTCGAACACCGTCCCCAGCGAGGAGGCGAAGATGACGCGCCGCGTCTCCTCCGCCGTGAGCACCCGTGAGGGTCCATTGAGCGTTCCAGCCCTGGCTGCTGTAGCGGACATTACTCCTCCGAGATTTTGGTGGGCGCGGAACGCCCGGTCCGTGATCAGAGTCGCGATGCTGCGCCTGCAAGGGGAAGTATCACGTCCGACGGAGCACGCCGTGCGAGCGGCGCGCAGCCGCAGGCTCGCGGCCGGTGTGGCAGGATTCGCCTAGCCTACCACGCGTTGGCGATTCGTCAATAGGCAGCACTCGACGCGGGCGCTGGTGCGGTGGTTGCTTCCCATGGTGCCGCACGACAGAATCAGCCGGCACCGCACCCTCTTCTCGAGCACCGCCATGTCCGCACACGCGTCTCCCCCTCCGTCCGACATCGACGTTCTTCTCCAGGAGCACCGGAAGTTCGAGCCTCCGCCCGAATTCCGCGCGCAGGCGAACGTCGCGTCGCCGGAGATCTACGAGCGCGCCGCCGCCGACCCCGAGCGCTACTGGGCCAGCCAGGCCGACACGCTCGAGTGGATCAGCAAGTACAAGCAGGTGCTCGAGTGGAAGCCGCCGAAGGCGAAGTGGTTCACCGGCGGCAAGCTCAACGCCTCCGTCAACTGCCTCGACCGTCACGTGCGCTCGGCGCGCCGCAACAAGGCGGCACTGATCTTCGAAGGAGAGCCCGGCGATCGCCGCACGCTCACCTACTGGGACCTCTACGTTGCCGTCAACCAGTTCGGCAACGTGCTGCGCTCGCTCGGCGTGAAGAAGGGCGACCGCGTGGCGATCTACCTGCCGATGATCCCGGAAGCAGCGATCGCGATGCTGGCGTGCGCGCGCATCGGCGCCATCCACTCCGTCGTGTTCGGCGGCTTCTCCCCCGAGTCGTTGCGCGACCGCATCAACGACTCCCGCTGCAAGGTGCTGGTGACCGCCGACGGCGGGTACCGTCGCGGCGGGGTCGTGCCGCTCAAGCGGAACGCGGACAAGGCGCTCGAGGAGACGCCGTCGATCGAGCACGTCGTCGTGGTGCAGCGCCGGCCGGGCGCCGCCGGCGACGCCGCGTTCGGCGAGATGACGGAAGGCCGCGACCACTGGTGGCACCGGCTCATGCGCACCGCGCCGATGTGGTGCGAGCCGGAGCCGATGGACTCGGAGGACGAGCTGTTCATCCTCTACACCTCGGGCACGACGGGCAAGCCGAAAGGCATCGTGCACACGACGGCAGGCTACCTCGTCGGCGCGGCGTCGTCGACGTACATGGTGTTCGACCTCAAGGAGGACGATGTCTTCTGGTGCACCGCCGACGTCGGCTGGGTCACGGGACACACCTATCTCGTGTACGGCCCGCTCGCCAACGGCGCGACGTGCGTGATGTACGAAGGCGCGCCCGACTGGCCGGAGAAGGATCGGTTCTGGGAGATCTGCGAGCGCTTCGGCGTCACGATCCTCTACACGGCACCGACCGCGATCCGCGCGTTCATGAAATGGGGCGATCAGTGGCCGGCGAAGCACGACCTGTCGCGGCTTCGCCTGCTCGGCTCCGTCGGCGAGCCGATCAATCCGGAAGCGTGGATGTGGTATCGCGAGCACATCGGCGGCAACCGATGCCCCATCGTGGACACCTGGTGGCAGACGGAGACCGGCTCGATCGTGATCTCGCCGCTGCCCGGCGTCACGCCGACCAAGCCTGGCAGCGCGACGGTGCCCCTGCCGGGCTACTCGTGTGCGCTGCTCGACGCGAAGGGCAATGAGATCGAGGTCGGCGGCGGGCTGCTCGCGATCACGCAACCCTGGCCCTCGATGCTCCGAACGATCTGGGGCGACGACAAGCGGTACGTCGAGACGTACTTCTCCAAGTGGCCCGGCCGCCCGGATCTCTACTTCCCGGGCGACGGTGTCAAACGCGACGAGGATGGCTACTTCTGGATCCTCGGCCGTGTGGACGACGTACTCAACGTCGCCGGCCATCGCATCGGCACGATGGAAGTGGAGAGCGCGCTCGTGGAGCATCCGGCAGTCGCCGAGGCGGCGGTGGTCGGGAAGACGCACGAGCTCAAGGGCCAAGCGCTCGCCGCGTTCGTGACGCTGCGTGAAGGATTCCAGGCGACGCCATCGCTGCGCGACGAGCTGCGTGATTTCGTGGCTGAGAAGATCGGTGCGATCGCGCGACCGGACGACGTGCTGTTCAGCGCCGACTTGCCGAAGACGCGATCGGGAAAGATCATGCGACGCCTGCTGCGCGACATTGCGGAAGGGCGGGCACTCGGCGACACGACGACGCTTGCCGATCCGAACGTGGTCAACTCTCTGAAGGAGATGTACGAGTCGCAGGAGAGCTGACGCGGACGCAACCAGAACTGTGCAGCGCCGGCACTTCCTCAATCCCGAAAAAAACTTGACGGGATTGTCCAGCCGGGATACCGTTCCGGGAATTCCGACTAATAAAGTCAGAATTCGAACCCGTATCCCACCATGTACTTACGTGCCATCGGCCTCGGCGCGGTCGTCCTTGTCGCCGCCATCCTCCCACTCCGAGCGCAGCAGTCGGCGCGTATCGTCCGCGACTCGGCCAGCGCCGCCGACAGCGCCGCCCATCGCGCTCCCACCCATGAGCTCAGCCGAATCGAGGTCGTCGACCGCGCCGCTCGATCCGGCAGCTACCGCGTGGAGCGCTCGCGAGCGGCAACGCGCACCGACACCCCGCTGATCGACGTCCCCCAGGCGGCGACCGTGCTCCCCCGCGCCGTGATCAGCGACCAGGCCATGCAGAGCATGGCCGACGTCGTCCGCTACCTGCCCGGTGTCACGATGGGACTCGGTGAAGGCCACCGCGACCAGCCGACGATCCGCGGGAACAGCTCGACCGCCGATTTCTTCGTCGACGGCGTGCGCGACGACGCGCAGTATCTCCGCGACCTCTACAACGTGGAGCGCGTCGAGGCGATCATGGGCGCGAACGCGCTCGCGTTCGGACGAGGCGGAGGCGGGGGTGTCCTCAATCGGGTCAGCAAACAGGCGGGCTGGTCACCCGCAGGAGCAGTCACCGTCGAGAGTGGCTCGTTCGATCACGCACGCGAGACGGTCGATCTCAACATGCCGGCAGGAACGAAGTTCGCGGCGCGGCTCAACGGCATGCTCGAGCGATCCGGCAGCTACCGCGACCACACGACGTCGCGGCGCGAGGGGATCAACCCGACGGCAACGGTTGTCGCCGGCGGCGCGATCATCCGACTCGACTACGAGCGCTTTCACGATTCGCGCACGGTCGATCGCGGCATTCCGTCGCTCGGCAGCGCGCCGTTCGAGACCAGCACGGCCACCTTCTTCGGCGATCCCGATGCCAGTCAGGCGAGCACCCGCGTGGACGCGGCCGGCGTGACCATCGAGCATGCGATCGGAGCCATGACGCTGTGCAACGTCACCCGCGGCGTGCGCTACGACAAGTTCTATCAGAACGTGTTCGCCGGCAGCGCAGTGAGCCCCGACGCGATGCAGCTCCTCCTCTCCGGATACAACAACGCCACGCGGCGCGACAACCTGTTCGACCAGGCGGATCTCACCGGCACCTTCGGCTCCGGCGCGATCACGCACGTGGTGTTGCTCGGCAGCGAGATCGCGCGCCAGAGCACCGACAACTTCCGCAACACCGCCTACTTCACCGGCGGTACCGCAACGTCGGTCACCGCGTCCGCCGACGCGCCGACGGCGGTCACCGACGCGCTGTTTCGCCAGAGCGCGAGCGATGCGGACAACCACGTGCGCGTCGACGTTGGCGCCGGCTACCTGCAGGATCAGATCGGCATTGGCGAGCGGTGGCAGGCAGTCGTCGGTCTACGAGCCGATCGGTTCGACCTCCGCTTCCACAACAATCGCACCGGTGAGGATCTCGCGCGCGTCGATCGGCTGGTGTCGCCCCGTGCGGCGCTCGTGTTCAAGCCGATCCCCCCACTGTCGACGTACGCCTCGTACAGCGTGTCGCACCTGCCCGGGTCGGGCGATCAGTTCTCCTCGTTGACGGCCACCAGTCAGACACTCGTCCCCGAGCGCTTTACCAACCGAGAGGTCGGAGTCAAGCTGGAGACGTCGCACGGACTCGCGGTCAATGGTGCGCTCTTCCGCCTCGACCGCACGAACAGCACGGCACACGATCCGCTCGACCCGTCGCATCTCGTGCAGACCGGCGCCCAGCGCACCTCGGGCCTCGAGCTCGGCGTGACGGGAGACGTGAGCGATCGGTGGCAGGTGACGGGCGGGTACGCCTTGCAGCGCGCCGTGTTGCAGAGCGCCACCACTGCCGGCGCGGCGGGCACCACGGTGCCCCTCGTGCCGCACCACGCCGCGTCCCTGTGGAACCGCGTACAGCTCGCGCCGGCCGCGGCGGTCGGACTCGGAATCGTGCATCAAGCGCGCATGTACGCCGCGATCGACAACAGCGTCGCCCTGCCGGCGTTCACTCGCGTCGATGCGGCCGCCTTCGTGACGCTCGCCCCCAACGTCCGGCTCCAGGCCAACGTCGAGAACTTGCTGGACGCACGCTACTACGCCACCGCGCAGGGGAACAACAACATCTTGCCGGGCGCCCCACGCACCCTCCGCATCTCGGTCACGGCAGCCCGCTGAACTGCTCGTGAACGGTGAACGAGCGACTGAGAACCATTCAACTGACGCCTCGTGACTCAGGACGTAGTTGCCCGACCAGGATTCGGCGGCGTGGACTCGACGTGCGGCCGAGACTGATCACCCAGGACTTGTACTCGGCGGCCAGTCAACCGGGTCTGAGTCAGCTACGGCTCACGTCTCGCGGTTCACGATTCACCAGCCGTTCACGCCGCCATCTCGGCCGCGCGCGCCGCGCGTAGCTCGGCCACCGCGCTCGCCCGTCGCGCTTCGTCGAAGGCGTTCTCGCTGCGCGCGATGACGAGCGTCGCCGCGCCGTTGCCGATCAGGTTGGTGATCGCGCGCGCCTCGCTCATGAACCGGTCGACGCCGAGCAGGATCGCCACGCCTTCCACGGGCACGACTCCCATGGCGCCGAGCGTGCTGGCCAGAACGATGAAGCCGGAGCCGGTGACGCCGGCGGCGCCTTTGCTCGTGAGCATCAGCACGCCGAGGACGCTGAGCTGCTGGAGGATCGTCAGGTGGACGCCGAACGCCTGTGCCACGAAGATCGTCGCCATCGACAGGTAGATCGAGGTGCCGTCGAGGTTGAAGGAGTAGCCGGCGGGGATGACCAACCCCACCACGCTGCGCGCGCAGCCGTACCGCTCCATCTTCTCGATCATGCGCGGCAGCGCCGCTTCGCTCGACGACGTCCCGAGCACCAGCAGGATCTCCTCGCGGATGTACTTGAGATACTCCCACAGTGAGAATCCGAACCAGCGCAGGATGAGATTGAGCACGACAAAGATGAACAGCGCCATCGTGACATAGACGTCGAGCATGAGGCGGCCGAGCGGCAGGAGACTCTTCAGACCGAAGGTGCCGATGGTGAACGCCATCGCGCCGAAGGCGCCGATCGGCGCGACCTTCATCACGATCGCCACGATCTTGAAGAACACCTGCGACAACCGCTCGAGCACCTCGGTCAGCGGGCGGCCGCGCTCGCCGATCGACGCGAGCGCCGCGCCGAAGAGGACGCCGAAGAACACGACCTGCAGGACGTCGCCTTTCGCGAACGCGTCGACGACGCTGGACGGGACGATGTGGGTGACGAAGTCGACGAACGTCATCGCCTTCCCTTCGGCAGCAAACTTCGACACGTCCCCTTTGGCGAGGGCGCTCACGTCGAGCCCCGCACCGGGTTTGGTGAGGTTGACGACCGCGAGGCCGATGGCGAGCGCGAAGGTGGTGACGATCTCGAAGTAGAGCAGCGCCTTGCCGCCCACGCGGCCCACCTTCCGCAGATCGCTCATGTTGGCGATCCCGAGCACGATGGTGAGGAAGATGACCGGCGCGATCACCATCTTGACGAGATTCACGAACGTGTCGCCAACCGGCTTCATTCGACGCGCGACGTCCGGCGCCAGCAGGCCGAGCAGCACGCCGAGCGCGATCGCGACGAGGACCTGGAAGGTCAGATTGTGATGGAGGCGACGCATGCGTAACGGTGCGGGGTGAATCGGGCGACCGGGGATGTGGGAGGAGCCGCACGATGCGCGGCGCCCCAAGCTACCCCGACGCCCCGCCCTGGGAAGCCCTCGGCGGTCGTCGAATGCCGGGTGGTATATTCCGTGCGCTAGCGTTGGCTGCCCCCTTGCCCAACCGGATCATCGAGCCATGTGGAGCTTCCTGAAGCGGCTGTTTCCCGAAAGCATCTTCGCCCGCAAGATCGATCCGGGCGCAGAACGCCGGCTCCGGCTGGCGCAGGCCCGTGCCGAGGAGTCGATCATCCGCGCACACGTGGACAATGCGCTGATGTTCGTGGACACGCTGGCCGAAGACATGACCTTCGACCGGGCGATCGACTCGTACATCAGACAGATGTCGATCCCCGAGCCGCTCGCCAGCACGGTGGCGACGCGGACGCTGGTGATCCTCGGTCAGGACCTGGTTCCCTATCGCCGCCGGTCGCGCGAGGAAGGCAGCACCGACGAGTCACGGCCGCCGCTCAGGCTCGGAGAGTCCGCGGAGGCTAGACAGCGGGCGCGACGGGCGTAACTGCCGGTGAGACGTGAATCGTGAGGCGTGAATCGTAAGCTGCCAAACGCAGTCACGGTTCACGTCTCACGGTCTTTCTTCGTCGCCCGGATCGTCACTTCCTGGGTATTCCGCATCACCCGCCCGTATCCGGTCACCCGCAGCTTCGCCGCCGCCTCAGCCATCGCTGCGTCGTCCAGCGTGCGCAGTTCGCGAAGGTCCAGCATCGCCACGATGGACAGCGCGATGGCGATCAGCGCCGAGATCACGCAGTACGTGCAGATAGCGTGGATGACGAACAGCTCGAGGTAGGTGAGCCAGAGGGAGAACAGCACGCCCGTTGCCGTCATCGCCACCAGGAGCCACGAGACGCGCTGGTCGTCGCGCAGCGACCCGCTCAGGCCGGCCAACGACACCGCGAGGACCGCGACGTAGTACCCGACCCCCCACACCGCGACCGGGGTGCCGAGGAAGGTGGCCCAGCGCGACGTCTGCACTGTTTCGCACGAGCCCACGCTGCACGCGAGCGTGCCGATGTAGCCGAGCTTGTAGAGCGCCAGATAGGACGCCACGAACAGTCCCGCCAGCGCGAGGAGCGAGGCGAGCATTCGCTTGTTCACGGCCGTTTACCTGCTGCGCTCGCGGAGTGACTCGAAGCGGCGTGACTCGAATCGGTCGTGGCGGCGGGTGCGGCGGTGGCCGGCGCGCGCGCAGCGGCTTCGTCCGCGTACCGCTTGAACACGTCGTAGGGCAGCGCGCTCGAGACCATCGTCCCGTTGAACACGAACGTCGGCGTCGACTGGACGTTTCGGCGCTGAGCCTCGGCCTGAGTCGCCTGGATCATCGGCCGGTGCACCTCCGAGTCCATGCAGGCGCCGTACTTCGTCATGTCGAGCCCGATCGCCTTGGCGAGATCACCGAGCGGACCGCGCGGGCGGCTCGTGGCTTCGGTGTTCCAACGGTCCTGATTCTGGAAGATCGCGTCGTGCATCTGCCAGAACTTCCCCTGGTCGTTCGCGCACGCGGCGGCGAGCGACGCGTCCCAGGTGTTCTTGTGCATCGGCAGAGGAAAATCCATGTAGCGAATCCGTACCTTCCCCGTGTTGACGAGAGCGGTGCGCACGTCGGGCTCGGTGATCGCGGCGAACTGGCCGCACGCCGGGCACTCGAAGTCGGCGAACTCGATCACCTCGACCGGTGCGGTGGGCGAGCCGAGGAGGTAGCCCTCGGCCTTCAGCGGCGGGAGGCTGGGGTCGATGCGCGTCACCTGCGTCTTCGGGCGGGACGTGAGCCAGACGAGTGCGCCGATGCCCACCAGCGCGATGACGCCGAGCGCGACCCAGAAGCCCCGCCCCGGTCCGCCGCGCCGTACGTCGTTCACCACTCCGGGGCGTCGTCCCCGTCGTCCGTCCACTCGGTCTTTTGCCATTGTCTCCCTTGCTCTGCCTGCTTGATCGCGTCGTTGACGATGCGGCGATTGTCCGCCACCTCGGGAGTATCGTACGTCGCCCGGACTTCGTAATGAAACAGCTCGCTCTTCACGTCGCCGATCAATTTCGTCAACTCGGCGGGGTTCGACAGGAGCTGTCCTTTGGCGTCGAGCGCGCGGATGCGCTCGGCGAGCGCGCGGAGAAGGTTCTCCAGGTTGCGGGCGCGCCCTTCGTCGTACGTCTCGTCCGCCATGCTGCTGCCGTCTGGTCGGGATGTGAATGGCGTCGGTGCCGCGCGCGGACCGCGGAAGCGTCATGCGACACCGGTCGGGAAAGCTAGATCGGGACCGATGGCGCGCAACGGGGCGCCGCGCTCGAGCCGACGGCGCGGGGCGTGCATTGCCAGGCACCGGGCTTGACCGTCGCCGTGCGCGCGTACAGCATGCTCGCGCGACGGCGTACGCCGCTGCGCTACACCTGACCGAGGAGGAGGGTCCTATCGACGCCGATCTGCTGCGCATCCCGGTTGGACCCGGCTCGATCCACGTCGAGCGGTACGGTCACGGCGGCGCACCCATCGTCCTGCTGCACGGCTTCGGGACCGACAGCTTCGTGTGGCGAAACGTTGCCCCCGAGCTCGCCCTCGCGAACCGGACCGCCTTCGCGATCGATCTGTTCGGTTACGGGCAATCCGACCGGCCATTCGACGCCGACTTCGGCATCGCGTCGCAGGCCGAGCTGATCGACCGGGCGTTGACCGCGCTGCGCCTTCCCAAGGCGACGGTCGTCGGGCTCGACCTCGGAGGCGCCGTGGCGCTGCGCCTCGCGACGAGCCGACCCGAGCGGGTCGAGCGGCTGTTCCTGGTGAACCCGATCGCGCTGGACGAGGTGCCGTCGGGGGACATCGCCGCCGTCCAGCGCAACACCGCCCGCTTCGCCTTTCGGACGACGCGGGGCATCCTCGGGGCCGCGCCGATCCTTGGCGAGGTGCTCCGGCGCAGCGTGGCGGACGAGTCGCACATGCCGGACAAGCTCGTCGCGCGATATCTGGCCCCCTACGTCGGCCCGGAGGGGCTGAACCACCTACTGCTTCTCGCGCGCTCGATCGACGACGAGGACATGGAGGACGCCGACCTGGGGTCGCTGACCCAACCAACGTTGATCCTGTGGGGCGACCAGGATCCGTGGGCGGCGCCGAAGTTCGCTGATGGGCTGGCCGACAAGATCCCCGGGAGCCGGCTCGTCCGGCTCCCGGGCGTCGGCCGCCTCGTGCCCGAAGAGGCACCGGAAGTACTCGTCCAGCTTCTGCTCGAATTCATCGGAGCGGCGGCGTTGCAGGACTGATTTTTGACGATCCGGGTGGGAGAAGCCACCCGGATCGATTATATTGATACAGCAGTCTTTAACCTTCAAATCGATTTCATGGCCAAACAGCAGCGAAATACAGGCACGCGTCGCTATGCAGGACCCGCGGAGCCCTCACCGTTCGAGCAAGCCCGCGACGAGCTGTTCCAGCACATCATGCGTTGTGGCGTCGTCGGCGCCGACCCGGAGCACATGGACGAGTGGTTCGCGGACACGATGAAGTACATGTCCGATCGCTTCCCCGAGCTGGGTGAGCAGCAGATGAGCGAGCTGAGGACACTGGGCCAGCGCTTCGCGCAGCCGCCCAAGACCCGCACGGAGACGGACGCCGCGTCAGCGGCGTAAAGCTCGACCGGAAATTCAGTTCAGTAGCGAGCATGACGACACGCCCTCGATCACTCGAGGGCGTTTGCGTTCACAGTGCGGACGCCAAGGGTTACCGCGCCATCAGCGTCGCCGAGCGTCGCAAGATCACGCCGACGCGAAGCCCGCCCCCCAATCCGACCTGCAGCGCCGGCACCAGCCCGTTCTGTCGGCGCCGCCCTTCGACGTCGACCGCCACCAAGAGCAGCGGGCGGACCCGATCGTTCGGCTCGGCGCGCAGCGTGAGCCCACCGCCGATCGAGAGTCCGTAGCTGCTCTGACGAAATGGATCGAGAAGAAAACGGGTGAGCAGGTCGAGGCGTCCGTCGACCCGACTGCTCGAGCCGCCACCGGGCGGCGCATCGGTGCGCAGTCCGATCGCGGCGTCCAATCCGATGCGCATGTAGTAGCCGGCTGGAATCTGCATCCCGCCGCCGACTTGGACGGCCGGCTGACGCCCCGCGATGACGTCCGCCCGCAGCTCCGGAGCCAGGCGCGGATCGTTGGGCCCCTGCGCGCGGGCGTCGGCCGCGGAGAGCGCCGCGGCGACGACCCACGCGAGCGTGAGCCGCGTCACGCCGCGCGAGCGCGCCAGAGGGCGAGCGTGTAGTCCGCGATGCTGAGCACCGACACGACGGCGACCGCGCCGAGCAGCAGCGTCGCAGCATCGGGATACAACAGGAGCGACGCGAGCGTGAGCAGCTGCAGCACCGTCACCACCTTGCCGAGCGCGCGCGCCTGGAACTTCACGGGCCGCAGCCACGACACGCTCCGCGCGACGAGGAAGCCGACGGCGGTCGCGAGGTCGCGCATGATGAGGATGAAGTACTGCGCCGTGCCGATCGCGCCGGTGAACAGGAGCGTGCTCACGGCGGTGAGCACGAACACCCGATCGGCGATCGGGTCGAGGAGCGCGCCCCAGCGCGACGTCGCCTTCACGCGCCGCGCGAGCCACCCGTCCAGGAAATCCGTCGCCGCCGCGGCGCCGATCAGACCGACGCGCGCCTCCGTCGCGCCGGTGGCGACGAACCCCGCTGCCAGCAGCAGGCGGGAGCACGAGAGCAGGTTGGGCAGTGTTCCGAGCGTGCGGCGGGGACTCATCGCACGGAATGATAACGCTCGCCGACGCGCGACGCAGGCGCGGCAGCACTGCTTGCCCCTGCCGGAGCGCCCGTCTAGCTTGGCGCACGCCGGCCGCCTCAACCGTGATCACCGCATGCAGCTCAGCACGACCCAGCTCCTGGCGCACCTCCCGCTCTTTCAGGACCTCGACGTCCACGAGCTCGCCGAGGTGGCGTCGGTGTGCCGAGAGGAGCGGTTCGAGAGTGGCGCGTACGTGTTTCATGAGGGCGAGAACGGCAACCGCCTGTACGTCATCGTGGAGGGGGAGGTGCGGATCAGCCGCACCATTCCCGGCAGCGGCGAGGAGGCACTCGCCGTCTTGAAGCCGGGCGCGCTCTTCGGCGAGATGTCGGTGTTCGATCGGAGCGTGCGGTCGACGGACGCGATCTCCAACGGCGGCACGCGCGTGCTCACGATCGCGCGCTCCGACTTCGAGATCCTGCTCGACTTCGACCGCGACCTGGCCTACAAGGTGCTCTGGACCGTCACTCGGCTGCTTTCCGGTCGCCTGCGGGGCGCGAACGACTCGCTCAAGTCCTTCCTCGCGATGTCGATGTTCTGAGCGATGACGCGACGCCGGCGTCGCCGGCCCGCCCGTCATCGACGTTCTCACCTGCCCCGATGAACTCCACGTCTCCTCTCCTTCGAATTGCAGTCGGCGGCGTTCTGCTGCTCTGCGCGCTCGGGCCCGGCGCCCTCTCACGGGTCCGTCCCGCCCGGGATGGCGGCGCCCCTGATCCGCGGATCGGTCTGGTGCACGACGCCACGCTCGCCGCCACGCTCGCCGACGTCTCGCCGGCGCGGATCCGTGCCACGGATTCCGTGCTGGTGTCGTTCGGCACGCGCAACACGTTCGCCGATACCATGTCGGCCACACGCGGGATCGGCGCCGCGCGGCGCTGGCTGCATGCCCAGCTCACCCAATACAGCCGCGACTGCGGCGGCTGTCTGCGGGTCGAATACGACGCCGAGGTCATGCCGGTCCCGCGGCACCCGGCCCGCGCGTCGGCAAACGTGGTGAACGTGCTCGGCATCCTGCCGGGCCGCGACACGAACCGCGTCATCGTGATGGGCGGGCATTACGACTCGTGCATCTGCAGCGTGCCGCCGAGCGGTAGTGTCGATTCCACCAGCAACGCACCGGGCGCCGACGACGACGGCTCCGGCACCGCGGCGGTCCTCGAGCTCGCCCGCGTCGTGTCACGCCGGTATCCCAAAGGACTCGACGCGACGATCGTGTTCGCGCTCTACGCGGCCGAAGAGCAAGGACTGCTCGGCTCGAGCCACCTGGCGCAGCGGCTCAAGCGCGAGGGCAAGACGGTGGCGGCGGGCATGACCGATGACATCGTCGGCAACGTGGTGGCGGAAGACGGCATGGTGGATTCGACGAGCGTGCGCATCTTCGCCGCCGATCCGGACAGCAGCGCGAGCCGCGAGCTCGGCCGGTACGTCTGGGGTCTCGGCGAGCTGTATCTGCCGCGCTTTCAGGTGCTTCCCGTCTTCCGGCTCGACCGGTTGGGGCGCGGCGGCGATCATCGTCCGTTCGTGGAAGCGGGCTGGCCCGGTCTTCGCTTCACGGAGCGTCTTGAGAACTACAAACGGCAGCATCTTCCGACTGACGACTTCGCTCACGTGAACTTCGGCTACACTGCGCAGGTGGCCCGCCTCAACGCGGCCACGGTCGTCTCGCTCGCCTCGGCGCCGGCGGCGGTCGACACGGTCATCGCGCGCCGCGAGAACACCGCGTCGGGCGGGCAGTCGTGGTCGGTGTCCTGGACGCCGGTTGCCGGCGCGGCGCGGTACGAGGTGCTCGTGCGGCGCACGACGTCGCCGACCTGGGAGCGCGTGATCGACGCCGGCACCAATCGCGCCGCGGTGTTGGACTTCCAGCTCGACGACGGGTGGGCCGCGGTTCGCGCCGTGGGGGCCAACGGGCACCGCTCGCTCGCGCGGGCGGCGGGACTGCCGGGACGCGCCACCCCTGCGCCCGCGCGTTGATCATGGCCGAGCAGACGACTCTCGCGCACGTCACGGCCGACCTGTCGGGCGTCGGGTCGGGCTCGTTGCGCGACTCGCGGCTGCTCACCGGATTGCTGATCGCGGCGGCCGGTGCGGCCGGTCTGAGCGCGCCGGGCGCACCGCTGGTGCGTGTCGCGCCGTCGGGCGGGATTTCCGCCGTCCTTCTGCTCGAGCCCTGTCACGTGAGCATCCATTCCCTCCCTGACCGCGGCATGGTGCTCGTGGACATCATCGCGCCGAACGAGGTGGACGCCGCGAAGGCGCTCGAGGTGTTCCTGCGCCGGCTCGCGCCGGCGGTGGTGACCAGCAACACGCGGCCGCGCGGCTGATGCGCACCTTCCTGCCGCTGCTGCAGATCGTGCTCGTCTTCGTCATCCTGACGTGGGACGTGTTTCTCGCCGCGCGCATCGCCCAGGTGCGCACGCTGCCGCGGCCGTTCGTCTTCCTCTCGGCGCTCGCCGGTTTTCTGGTCATACCGGCGCTGATCATCCATCTTGCCACGACGAGCAGCGTCACCGGCCGCGCGCTGATCTCGGTGGATTGGCTCTGGCCGTTCACCGTGGTGCTGTTCGCGCTGCAGGCGCTGTACGCGGCGCTGCGGCGGTTCGTCAACCCGTTCATCGGCTTCTTCATCGCCACGTACGACGTCCTGATCGCGGTGGACGCCATGCTGCGGTTCATCGCCGCGCGTGGCACGCCGCTGCCCGGCGCGGCACTGGTGTTTCTCGCCGCCACGACGGCGACGTTCATCACGGTGACGCGTTCGCCGCTCATCATCGGCTCACCATTCTTCTTCTTCACGCCGATGATCGCGCCGGCATTTCCGGCGCTGCGGCGGTCGTCGGCCACGTTCCGCGTGGTGCTCGCCCTCGTCGCCGGCGCGTTCTTCGTCGTCTTCATGACGCGGCTCACCGTGGCGGATCTCGCCGTCAACTCGTACGGCGTGCACGATCCGCACGTCGAGAAGCTGCAGGAGCGTCCCGACGGCGACTTCGACATCGGGCTCAAGATCTTCGAGAACGTCGAGGGGCCGCCGACGTCGCTCGCGGTGCGGAACGACCTCGCGCTCGCCGACACCCTTGGCGTCTCCATCGTCAACGTGGTGATCGTTCCCGAGGCGATGGACCGCGCGGCGATGGACTCGCTGGCGCGCGTCCTCGACGTCGTGCGGAGCGATAGCACGCAGATCTTCGTGACGCTCGGCTATCCGAGCCGCCTCGTGCCGCTGCCGGGCCGCACGTTCAACGATGTCCGCCGACTGCGCACCATCGACGACGTCGTGCGACGTCTGCGCCCCGACGTCCTGATTCCGGCACAGGATCCGTACGACGCCGGGACCCGCGCCGCCGGACTGCATCCGCCGGAGTATTGGGAGACCTTTCTCACGCGCGCCGCCGCGGTGGCGAAGCGCGTGCGTCCACGCACCAAGATCGGCGTGTCGGCGTCCTCCTACGACCAGCGCGACAGCACGCTCTACGCGTGGGCCGCGTCGTCCGCCTCGCCGGTGGATCTCGTCGGCTTCTCGCTCTTTCCCTCGGCGACCGGCGTGCGAACGCTCGATGCCGCCAAGGGCGCGGCGGACCGATGGATGGCGGTGACGAAGACGTCCAAGCCACACTGGATCTTCGCCACCGGCGGGTACCCCGAGGCTCACGGTGAGGCGAGTCAGGAGCGGGCAGTGTGGTCGGCACTGGCGTGGGGGACGAGCCGTCCCTCGGTCAAGGGCGCCATCATCACCGAGGCGGGCGACTACGGTGTGCTGCGCGGGCTCCGCGCGGCCGACGGCCATCTCCGGCGCGCGACGTTCGCGGTGATCAAGGCGATGAAGGGACTACGCGAGTCGGCGGCGCCCGACTCCGTGCCGACGGTCGCGCGTCCTCAGCCGCGAGTCGGCGGCTGACGGAGCGATCGCCGCACCGGACCGCGCTCCGGGCGGGCGGCGTCGCGCTCGCGCTGCTCGGGCTCGTGCCCGTCGCCAATCTCCTCACCGCGCGCCACGTCCCGTGGTGGACGGGCGCGGTGCTGATCTGGTCGGCGTATGGCGCCCTGCTGCTCGCGATACTGTGGGCGGTGAGCGAGCGGTGGGGCACTGGCCTCGACGCGGCGCTCGAGCGTGCGGCGATGCGCATTCTCCGCGTGCCTCGCCGGCGCTTCGTGCTCGCCGTGAGCGCGTGGACCGCCGCCGCGGCCGCCTTCGTCGCGATCTACTGCTTCTCCGGTCGCGGCTTCACGGGCGACGAGATGGCGACGGCGTGGCACGCACGCATGCTCCTCGCCGGCCACCTCGCCATTCCGGCGCCGACGCATCCCGAATTCTTCGAGACGGCGGCGACGGTGGTGCGCGGGCCGCGCTGGTACTCGCAGTATCCGATCGGCGCCCCGATGCTGCTCTCCATCGGCCTGGCGCTCGGCGCGCCGTGGATCGTCAACCCGCTTCTGCTTGGCGTCGCCGCGTGGCAACTCCACCGCTTCGTTCGCCGCGCGTTCGGCGAGCCGCTCGCTCGAGCCTCGGTCCTCCTCTTCGCGCTCACACCGTTCGTCCTGGTGCTGGGCGCCACGCAGATGAGCCACGCCGCGTCGTTGGCGCTGACGCTCACCGCCCTCGCCGAGCTGGCGGCGTGGGATCAGACAGCGTCCGCCGGCACCGCGCCGGAAGACGATGTACGCCGGCGAATCGTGCGCGCTTCTACGCTGCACGCGGCCGCGCTCGGGCTGGCGGTCGGCGCGATCGCCCTCGTCCGGCCGCTCGACGCGGTGCTCGTGGCGCTCCCCGTTGGCGCATTTCAGCTCATCCGCCTGCGGCGGACGCCTGCGCTCGCGCCGACGCTCGCCGTACAGCTCCTCGCCGGTTCGGTGCCGATCGCGCTCCTGCTGGCCGCCAACGCTCGCACCACGGGCAATCCGCTCCTCTTCGCCTACGACGTGGCGAACGGACCGGCACATCGCTGGGGCTTTCACATCGACCCGAACGGAGAGCTGCACACTCCACGGCGAGCGCTGGTCTACGCATCGGGCTACCTGATGCGGCTCGACCGCTTCCTGTTCGAGTGGCCCCTGCCCGGTCTGCTCATCGTCGCGGCGGTGTGGCTCCGGTTGCAGCGTGCCACGCGGTGGGACTCGCTGCTGCTCGCGCTGGCTGCCGTCTTCTTGGCCGGCTACGCCGGGTACTGGTACGACGGGTTCTTCGACGGGCCGCGTTTCCTCTTTCCCATCGTGCCGGTGTTCGTGATCTACGCGGCGCGGATGCCGGAGGCGTTCGCCGCCGCACGCAACGACGGCGTGCGTCGCGTGGCCCGCATCATCGTTCCGGCATGCGTCGCGTGCGCATGGCTGCTCCCCCTGGCATTCACCAGCGTACCCGGCCGGCTGGCCGCGTTGCGGGAGCAACGCACCAAGCTCAAGACCGACGTCGTCGCCCAGGCGCGCGCGGCGGGCATCCACGACGCCGTGGTATTCGTCCCGGAGAGTTGGCGCGGCCGGCTGCTCGCCCGTCTTCGCGCGCTCGGGCTGGGACAGTTCGAGGCCGAGCGGACGCTGAACACCGTGGACGCCTGCGCGCTGCAGATCGCGCTCGACGCTGAGGACGCGACTCCCGCGTCCGACGATGCCGCGCTCGCACGCGTGCTCGGCCGGGCGCGGATGGCTGGCGCAGCAGCGCTTCAACCGGCGCGCGTGGCCGAGGACCGGGTGGCGCGCGCGCCTGGCGCGCCCGATGCGGTGCGCTGCCGCGAGGAGCAGGACGCGGACACGCTCGGCACGATGCCGTACGCGATGTTCCTGCGCGAACAGACGGTCACGCGCGACGGACGGTTGGACGGCGCGGTGGTCTACGCGCGCGACCTCGGCGCGCGCGACACGATGCTGCGCGCCGAGTACGGCGCGCGCGCCTGGTATCGCTACCGGCCCGCGCGCGAGCTGGGCGGAGCGGCGCAGTTCGACCCGATGCAGGTCCCGTAGAGCAGGAACGGCCCTGCTGTCGCTAGACCGCCTTGCTCACGCCGCGAATGATGCCTTCCACCCGACGGTCCTCGTCGAAGTAGCGGCGCGCGATGCGCTGCATCTCCGGCGCGGTGACGGCGCGCACGCGGTCCTCGAAAGTCATGAGGTCCGACAGCTCGCCGAACAGCCACGCGTCGATCATGTCACCGAGCACCGCCCCGCCGCTCTGCTGGCGAATGGCGTGTACGCCGATGGCGTACGTCTTCGCCTGCGCGAGCTCTCGATCGGAGACCGGCGCTTCGCGCAGCTTCGCGAACTCGTCGAGCAGGCCGCGGCGGGCGACCTCCTCCTTCTCCGGACCGGTGGCGATGTATGCGCCGAACGTTCCCGCGAGCGCGCGCTCGTTCGCGAAGGCGTGCACCGTGTAGGCGAGCGACTGCTTGTCGCGCAGCTCGTCGAAGAAGCGGCCGCCGAGACCGCTCGCCACGCCGGCGATCATCTCCGCCGCGAAACGCGCGTCGTCGGTCCGCGACGGACCCGGGAAGAGCACCGCCAGCGCCGTCTGCGCCTTCTCGCGCTTCTCCATACGCTGCACGACCGCACCCGGCCAGGACGGCGGCTTCAATTCGAACGGCGCGCCACCTCGCAGCTCGGCGAACGCGGCCGCGGCGAGGCCGGCCAACTCCGACGGATCCGCGTCGCCCACGATCGCGACTACCGATGGCGCCTCGAGCACCGCACGACGATGCCACTCCCGCACCTCGTTCTCGGTGATCTCCGGCAGCGTGAGCTCGTCGCCCGTTGCGGGCACACCGTACGGGTGGCCGGCGAACGCCGCCTGCGTGGCCAGCCGCATCGGATAGCGATACATGTCGTCGCGCAGCGACGTCAGATCAGCGAGCGCGATCGCGCGCTCCGTCTCCAGTGCTTCAATCGGAATCGTCGCGCGCTGCGCGACGTCGGCGAGCAACTCGATGGCGTCGGCACCGTAGCGTGACGGGACGCTGATCGACCACCCCAGGCTCTCGCTCCCCGCCGCGCCTCCCACGCTGCCGCCGAGCAGCTCGCCCTCCTCGGCGATCTGTGCGGCGGTGCGGCGCGTCGTACCCTTGATCGCCGTGCGCACGAGCAGCGAGGTCAGGCCGGCGCGCGACGCCGGTTCGTCGCGCGCACCGCCGAGCGCGTACACGCCGGCGTGCAGGAGCGCGCCGGCCTTGCGGCGCACGAGAATCGGTACGCCGGACGCGCTGCGGAACACGCTCACCCCCGCCTCCTCGCGTTCCGGTCGCAGACGGGTGTGGACTGCCGGTGCGCCGGACGCCGGCAGCGAGGGCGGCTCGACGACCGCCGGCGGTGCGGCATCGAGCAGGGCGCGCATCTCCGCCGGATCGCGAGCGACGGCGGGCGTTCCCTCCGGCCGGTACAACACGATGCCCGCCCGATCGGGATCGAGAAAGCGGCGCGCCAGCTGCGTGATCTCGTCAGGGGTCACGTCGAGCGCGCGCTGCAGGTAGTCCTCGCCGCGCCGCCAGTCGCCGAGCGCCTGCCACTCGGCGAGATAGTTCGCCTGCCCTTCCATGTCCTCGAGGCGGCGCACCCAGCGCGACTCGTACAGCCGCTTCGCGCGCACGAGCTCCGCCTCGTCCACGCCGTGCTCCCGCAGCGAGCGAAGCTGCGCCCAGATGGCGCGCGCCGCGTCGGCCGCCTGCTCGGGAGGCGTCTCGGCGTGCACCACGAACACGCCGAGCGACGTCGGGGTGTAGTCGTACGCCGACACCGACGACGCCAGCTTGCGCTCTCGCACGGCCCGATAGAGCCGCGATGCGCGGCCGCCGCCCAACACGGTCGATAGAATGTCGAGACCCGGCGTCGCGGGATCGAGCGTCGGCGGCGTGCGCCACCCGAAGGCCACCTGCGTCTGTCCGATGTCGCCGCTCCACTCGCGATAGCGGAACTCCGCATCGCTCGTTTCCTGTGGCCCCGGAGTCCGTGTGGGAGTGCCCGCCGGCAGACCGCCGTACCTACTCTCCACCTCCGCGAGTGCCACGTCGGGATCGACGTCGCCAACGATGCTCAGCACCGTGTTGCCCGGATGGTAGAAGTTCCGGTAGAAGCGGAGCATCGCCTCGCGCGTCAGCGCGCGGAGGCCGGGCTCGCGCCCGATACGCCACCGGCGAATCCGGTGCCGGTCGTGCAGCAGCTCGTACAGCGTCTCCGTCGCGACGGCCGGCGGGTTGTCCGCCTTCCGCTTCGCCTCCTGGATGATCACCTCGAGCTCGCGCGCCAGCTCCTCGGCGTCGATGAGCGAGTTGGCGTATGCGTCGAACTGCACGTCGAGCCCCGCCACGAAGCTCGACGCCGGAAGCACGGTGTAGTAGCTCGTGTGGTCGTAGATCGTCGCCGCGTTGAGGTAGCCCCCGGCGGCCTTGGTCTCGCGCGCGATCTCGCCCACACCGCGCGCCGGTGTGCCCTTGAAGTACATGTGCTCGAGCACGTGCGCGATGCCGACGACGTCGTCGGTCTCGTCGAAATAGCCGGCGCTCACGTAGGTCACGATGGCGACCACGGGCGCCGAGCTGTCGCGGCGCACCAGCACCGTGAGCCCGTTGGGAAGAACGGTGCGACGCACCGTCGCCGGATCGAGCGCGGTGGAGAGATCGGATACGGTCATCGAGTCGGTCATATGATGGCGAGACGCCGGTAGCGCAGGACGACGAGCCCGATCGCGAAGCTGACCATGCCGTAGCCCACGAACCAGAGGACCAGATGCCAGGGCAGTGCCATCCTGCTCGCTGCCGCATTGTACACCTCGGACGTGCGGTGCAGCGGCGGGAACAGATACGCGAGCGCCGCAGCCGGGCTCGTCGACTGGCCGTAACGCTCCCAGACGTAGGTCGCGGCGACGCTCACGGTGACGAGCGACAGCCAGTCCCACCGCGCCGCCGCCGACAGCGCGAACGCAATGCCGGCGTAGCAGAGATACGTCGCGCCGATGGCGGCGAGGAACGACGCGGTGAGGACGGGCGTCACCAGCGCGCCGTACACCAGCGACATCGCCGCGACGATGGACAGGAAGCCGATTCCGTGCAGCACGAATGCCTGCCCGTAGTACGCGGGCGGCGAGACGGGCTTGGCGAACAGGAAGCGGTAGAACCCTTGCTTGCGATCGTTGGCGACGATTCCGTTCATGGCGAACAGCGCGCCGACGAACACGATCGCGCCGAGGAAGTTGCTCAGCGCCTCGGCGCTCATCTCCTGCAGCATCGCATGCTGCGCCGCAGCCCGGCTGCCGTGGTGCACGATCAGTCGCGCGGGTACGTTCTCGAGCATGGGCCCGAGCCGGCTCACCAGCGGCGCGATCAAGAGCCACCCGAACAGGCCGATCACGACGAGCGTCGGCGCACCGCGTTCGACGAAGTAATCGCGCAGCTGCCAGAGCCCATACGCGCGCAGGCGGGCGCGCTTCGGAGCGGCGACCGGCAGCGTTGGCGCCGTCATCGGGTACGCTCCGGTCTGTCCGAGACACCGACCGCCTCGCGAAACTGCTGCTCGAGCGCCGAGTGGACGGGATACACCGCGGTCACCAGCACGGAGCTCGCAATGAGTCGCGCGAGTCCCCCGTTGAGCGCCTCGAGCGACAACGCCGGCAGCTCGAACTCGCCGGGAGCGCTCTCACTCTCGCGCGCGCCCGGGAAAATCTCCGTCACGCGATCCGCGCCGCGGCTCACTACGATCCGGTACGGCGCATCGGCGCGCGCGGCTCGGTCCGTCGCGCGCACGTCCACGACGCGCTGCAACCGCCCGTGGTCGATGATGCCGACGCGGTCGGCCAGGCGGGACAGCTCGTCGAGGTTGTGCGAGGCGATCAGGATCGTACGTCCCGGCCGCCGCAGCTCGACGACGACGTCGCGAAAGCGCTGCGTCCACACCGGATCGAGTCCGTGCGTCGGCTCGTCGAGCACGATCACCTGTGCCTCGCCGAGCAGCGCCTGCGCGAGACCGAGCCGCTGGAGATTCCCCTTCGACAGCTGGCGCACGCGCTTGCCCGCATGCTCCTCGAGACCGAGCGCCGCGAGCAGCGAGGCGACGCGCGCATCCAGCGCATCGGCCGGCACGCCGGCGAGCAGCCCGTACCGGCGCAGCGCGCTCGTGACGCGCCATCCTGATGGCACGTTCACCAGCTCCGACAGATAGCCGATGCCGTTGTGCTCGATGTAGCGCCGCGGCTCGACGCCGGCGATGCGTACGTCCCCTTGCGTCGGCCGGAAGAAGCCGAGCAGGAGCGAGATCAGCGTGCTCTTGCCTGCCCCGTTCGGTCCGGCGAGACCGAACACTTCGCCGGCGCGTACGTCGAGGGAAAAATCCTCGAGCGCGAGCACCTCACGGCCGGTCCAACTTCGGTAGCGCTTGGTGACGTGCCGGAGCTCGATCAGGTCGGTCAACTGCGCGGATACGCCGGAGCCGGGGCTGGAGCAGCGGGGTACGGCGCACCCTGCGGGTACTGATTCGGCGGAGATTGGCCCGGTGGATACTGACCAGGCGCCGTCGGGCTGGCCGCCGGGAGACATCCCGACCACGGGCCGGTGCCGGCGCGCTGGATCCATCGCGTTCCTTCGTCGATGCGTCCGAGCCGGATCAACGAGCAGCCGAGGTAGCCCTGCGACAGCGGATCCTTGCTGTCCACCACGAGCGCCCGCGTGTAGAAGACGCGTGCCGTCGCGTAGTTCTGCTGCGCGAACGCCGCCGACGCGAGCTCCCGAAGCGCCGCGGCGTTGGTCGGGCCGAGCTTCACGGCGGTGACTGCCTCCTCCTGCGCCGTGGCGAGCCGGCCGGCCTCGCGCGCCATGCGCGCGAGATACACATGCGGCATCGGATCCCTCGGGTTGTCCTTCGTCGCCTTGATGAAGGCGCCGGCCGCCGCCTCGCGCCGATTCTCGCGGTACGCCGTCACGCCCTCCGCATACGCCGCGTTGCTGCTGCGGCCGGCGAGCGCGTACCAGGCGATGCCGCCGACGACGAGCAGCGCCAGCACCGCGAGCGCCGGTACGAACCAGCGCGGCCGCGGGCCGCGCATGTACGGCTGCATGCCCGCAGTTGCCGGCGGGACCGGGCGCGCCGGCTGCGCCGCGATCGGCACGGTGCTGCGGGGCGCAGCGCTTGCCGCGCCGCCCGGAGACCACGGCGACACCGGTGTCGACGGCGCGGGTGCGGGCGCCGCCGAGCCCATGAGGCCGGCCTCCAACTTCAAGAATGCGTCGCGGGCCGCGTTGAGATCGGATTCGGTCGGCTTGTAGTCGGTGCGCGCCGCGCGCTCGCGCGCCGCGTGGAACTGGGCGAGCGCGTTCGCCTGCTCGAGCGACAGGAAGTGACGCTGGCGCAGCTCGCGGATCAGTGTCTGGCCGGAGAGCGACGAGCCGCCGATGAGCGAACGCAATCCGGTCTCGACCGCGGTCCACGCCTCGATCAAGTCGGCCGCGACGTCCTCGGGGCTGCGCATCTCCCCCAACCGCGCGACCAGCGGGCGCGCGGCGTGAAGCGCTTCCAGTGCAGCGCGTTGAGCGCTGCTCATCGGACGATGCGCAGCAGTCCCGCGTCCGCGGTCGCCCGCACGAACAGCTCGGCGTCGTGGTGCGGGACGCGAACACCCGTCTCACGGAAGGTGCGCTTCGCCACCCGCGCCATGAACTCTCCAAGCGACCGGTCCTGCAGCCCTTCGATGTCGACGTCCTGCCATGAGCGCACGATGTCTTCCCATGTTCCGGTGAGTCGGCGACCGTCGCGCGTGAGCACGGCATGCGCCGGAGGCTCCGACTCGTCCGCCGCCTGGCGCGTCTTGTTGTCGGCGAGGGACGTGAGCAGCGTGCCGAACAGCTCGAGCTGGCCCCGCGCGACCTCGACCTCGCCACTCTCGCTCGCGACGGCGCCGTCGACTTCGAGCAGCAGCTCGTCGATCGCATCGAGCTCCCCGCCGAGCTCCGACAGACGGTCCTCCCAGGGCTTCAGCTCCGGGGCGTGCTCCTCGAGCTTGTGCGCCGAGCGCTTCAGCTCGATGAGCCGCCAGATCCCGAGCTCGTCCCAGTGATCCTCCGGCGTCGTGCGCTCGAAGTGATAGAGCGACGCATCGTAGTCGCCGCGATCGTACAGGATGTTGGCGAGATAGATGCGCGCTTCCATGTGCTCGTTGTCCATCTGTAGCGAGCGCCGCAGCGTGCCCACGGCGGTGTCGTCCTCGCCAAGCCGGTGTTGTGCATAGCCGACGCACGCCACGGCTTCGGCGCTCTCGGGCGCCTGCTGCACGGCGACATTGAAGAACTCGAGAGCACCACCGAACAATTCGCGACGGTCGCGCGTCGAGGCTTCACGGAACAAGGCGCGGCCGATCTGGAGCATCAGCTCCAGGTCGTCGGCGTAGCCGAGCTCCAGCGCGCGGCGGAAGCAGCGAAGGCCCGCGTCCTCGAGTCCGAACTTGAGCAGCGTCTCGCCGAGACCCGCAAGGGCGTCTTCGTGCTCGGGCTCCAGGACGAGCGCTTCCTCGAAGCTCCTCCGAGCCCAGGCGTACTCCTCGCGCGCGAGGCGGGCGTACCCAACACCGATGTGCAGCTCCACCGAGTTCGGATAGAGCGCGAGGCCTTCCCGCAGCACGGTGAGGGCGTCGTCGTACTGACCCTCGTTGTACAGCTGGTGAGCGCGCTCATCGTACTCTTCGGAGCTCAGGAACGGAGAGGGCATTGGTACGGAAGCCTCCAGCTCGTGAGGGTTGTCCTATTGTACCATTCAGTGCGCGGCAAGTTCAACGGCCTCGTCCCTCATGCGACATGAATTGCAGGCGACGCGCCGCAGCCACGGTCATGGACCGTCGCCGCCCCCTTCGCCTTGCGTCGCCAGCGCGACGGCGATCCGCCCCGCCAGCTCTGCGTTCTCCTCCAGCAATCCGAGATTGGCCCGTAACGATCGTCCTTCCGTCATACGCTCGACGGCGGCCAGAAGAAACGGCGTCACCGCCGCGCCCGTCACGCCGGTTCGCCGGGCGTCGGCGAGCGCGCGGGCGACGGCATCATCGACAAGTGCCTGTGGGAGCGCGACATCGGGGGGCGGCGGCTGGACGACGAGCACCGCCTGACGGCGACCCAAGGCTCGCGCCGCGAGGTGGATCCGCGCGACATCGGCCGGGCTGTCGGCGCGGGCCGAGAGGCGCAGGCCGGTCGAGCGGGTGAAGAAGCCGGGGAGCTCGTCGGTCCGATAGCCGACGACGGTGACGCCCAGCGTCTCGAGCCGTTCGAGGGTGGCGGGCAGGTCGAGGATCGATTTAGCGCCCGCGCAGACGACGACCATCGGGGTGTCGGCGAGCTCGGTGAGATCGCCCGATTCATCGTACGGCGCGTCCCGGTGCACCCCGCCGATGCCGCCGGTGGCGAAGACCTGGACGTGCGCCGCACGGGCGATGCACAGCGAAGCCGCCACCGTCGTGGCACCATCGAGCTTCTGCGCGACGGCGACGGGCAGATCGCGCGCGGCGACCTTGCGAACGCCGTCACGCTTCAGAAATCGCTCGAGATCAGCCGGCGACAAACCGAGCGCGCAACGGCCCCTGACGACGGCAGTGATGGCGGGGATGGCTCCCGTACGCGTGACCGCGGCGATCATTCGGTCGGCGGCTTCCCGATTGGCTGGGTCCGGCAGCCCTTGAGCAAGGACGGAGCTTTCGAGGGCGACGACGGCGCGTCGGGTGGGGATGGCGTCGGCGACAGGGGGAGAAACACGAAGCGCGGACATGGCCAGCAAGCTAGCCGTCCGCGCCTCGGCGCGCCGCGTGGTGGTCCCCACCACCACGTGCACTCACGGGTCCCTCCCTTCCTGCGTCTCTACCCGCGTACCCGTCTCTGAGCATACTGCGTGCCGCGGCGGGACGGTTCACCGTTCACCGTTTCACGTGGTTCCCGGCTTCCTCGGCCACGCCCGCGAGATCGCGTCCCCCATCTTCGCCATCATCACCTGCGCCTCATTGTCGATCATGTACCGCTTGTCCTGATTCTCCTTCGTCAGTACGCAGGCCACCACGCGGGATTGCAGGGGGAAGAGGGCGCATTCGGTGCGCACTTGATCGGTGTCGCCCGTCTTATGTGGAACCTCGAGACCGTCCACGAACCGCTGGAGCTTCGTGTCGTCCGTGTTGTGCGCGAGGATCCAGAGCATCGTGCTGTCCGCCGCCGGGCTCACCGCCTTGCCCTCGGCCATCAACGCGAACAGCCGCGCCATCTCGTTCGGCGTCGTGACGCCGAGTCCGTACTTCACCGAGCTGTCCATCGCCACGCTCGAGATCCGGAGAAAGCTCTTCGCGTGCACCTTCGTGTGTTGCAGACCGAGCGCCTCCATCTTGTCCCACACGCGGCGGATGATGATGCGGTCGAGGAGCAGGTTCGTCGCCGTGTTGTCGCTCAGCGTCGTCATCAGCCAGGCCGCGTCCCGTACGGTGATGATCGCGTTGTCGTGCAGGAACTGCAGCTGTCCCGAGCCCGGCACCTTGTCGAGCTTGAGGATCGTGAGCGGATCGTCGAGGCCGAGCTGCTTCTTCTCCACCAGATCGAACACCGTGACGAGCACCGCCACCTTGATCAGGCTCGCGGTCGGAAAGGTCTCGTCGCCGCGGCGCTCCATCCGCTCGCCCGTGTCGAGGTTCTGCACCTTGTAGCCCACCACGCCATGGTGCTGGACGGCGAGCGAATCAAGCGCGCGATGCAGCGCGGCGGTGTCGGCGCGCGCGAAAGCGAGGCGTGTCGGGCCGTTGGCCAGCGCCTGCGCCCCGGCGGCACCAGGGAACACCAGCGCCGCCGGCACGAGGACCGCTGACACGAGTGCCGGCCCGATGGCACACAGTCGGCGGACGCGCATCATCGGGACTCGTGCGGCTCGGCGTCCGGCAGGGCGTCGGCGCGCAGCGTGTCGATCAGCTCGCGCTCAGTCGAGGTGGGGTCGTAGAGCGCGACGACCTTCACGACTTCGCCCGGATACGCGTCGAAGGTCTTCACCTTCCCTTTGGCGACGCGGATCTCGTGACCGTCCTCGAACCTGAGGACGACCATCGGGTGCGCGGTGTTGACGTACGCCTTTCGGAGCTTGGACGGGGCTGGCGGCATGATCTCTCTTGCTGGTGTGGGCGGATGTTCGTCGCACCCTCAGGTGACGACGAAGCGCTCGTGAGTGTACTTCTTCCACTCGCCCTTCGCGAGGATCTCGTCGATCGCCGCGACCGCGGCGTCGAGCTCGTCGTCGCTGGTGTAGAAGTGCGGCGCGACCCTGATCCCGGCGCCCGGCCGGTAGTCCACGATGACGTTGCGCGCGAGCAGCGCCTGCGCCACTTCGCGCGCGTGCGGGACGTCGAATGCCACCGTGCCGCCCCGGCGCGACGGCTCGTGCGCCACGGTCACCGGGAATCCGCGCGCCTCGGCGAGCTCGATCAACCGCGAGGTCTGACGGAGGCTCTTCTCGCGCACCGCGATCATCCCGGCGTCCCGCAGGAGCCGCGGACCGACCGTCGCCGCGAAGAGCGCCGGAACGACCGGTGTGCCGCTGAGCCAGCGCCAGGCGTGATCGGCGTACGTCATCTCCGGCTCGAAGGCGAATGGATGCTTGTGCGCCTGCCACCCCGTGAGTGCCGGCGCAATGTCGTTCGAGATCTCGGGACGTACCCAGAGAAAGCAGCCACCGGGCCCGCCGCACAGCCATTTCAGGACGCCGCCGGTGAGGAAGTCCGCGCCCATCGCGTAGACGTCCACCGGCAGCACGCCCACCGAATGGTACGCGTCGAGCGACACGAGCGCGCCCATGCGATGCGCGTGCGCGCAGATGCGCGCCGCATCCAGCACGTATGCGGAGCGAAACAGGACGTGCGAGATGGCGACGAGCCGCGTGCGCTCGTCGATGGCGCGCATCAGCTGCTGCTCGTCGATGCTCACGCCGTCACGGCTGGGGACGACGACGATCCGCGCACCCAACCGCGTCGCCAGCTCGTCGTACACATAGCGCACGGACGGAAAGTCCAGCTCCGTCATCACGATCGTGTCGCGCCCCCGGTCGTAGCGGAGCGCGGACAGGATCTGCGCCTGCGCGATCGTCACGTTCGGCACCATCGCGACCTCACGCTGGCCGGCGCCGATCAGCGGTGCGATCTCGTCGCCGACCGCGACGGGCATCGACCACCACCCCTCCGCCCACGCGCGCACGCCGCGCGTCTCCCACTGCCGGGCGTACTCGGCGAGCCGGTCCGGCACGGCGCGCGGCATGGCGCCCAGCGAGTTCGAGACGAGATACGTCGTCGACTCGAGGATCGGGAATTCGGCGCGAAAGCGCAGCAGGGGATCCGCCGGCATCAGCCCTCCGCGTTCGCCGCCGCGCCCGACCGTCGTCCGGCGCGCCACGTCGTCATCGCGTACAACGCCGTCGCCGCCACGAGCACCGTCACGAGCACCAGCCATTCCTTTCCCGTCACCGATGAAAGCAGAAACAGAATCGCGGCCGTCGCGAGCACAGGGGCGATGCGCCCAGCCGGCACGCTGAATCCGCGGCCATCCGGAATCGGCCGCCGTTGCAACCGCCAGGCCGCCGCCGCGCAGCCGAGGTACACCAGCGCCGCCGACACGTTGGCGACGATCGCCAGTCCTTCGAACCCGCTGGTCACCGCCAGCAGCCACGCGAGCGTCGACTGCACGACGATCGCCACCCACGGCGTGCGATAGCGCTCGTGCACGGCGGCGAGCTGGCGCGGCAGGATCCCGTCCCGCGCGAAGGCGAACAACGCCCGCGGCACCGCCAGCGTCATCCCGCTCAGGTAGCCGAACGCCGACACGAGGAACCCGACCGAAAGGAGCACCGAGCCCCAGGATCCGAACACCCGCGCCGCCGCGTGCGCGAGCGGGGTGGGATCTCCCACGAGCGCCGGTCCGAGCACGCCCTGGGCGACGATCTGCAGCCCGATGTACAGCAGCGTGACCAGCGCCATCGCGAGGAACACTGCCCGCGGCACCACGCGCGCCGAGTCGCGGACTTCACCGCTCGGCACGAGCGCCAGCTCGACGCCGGCGAAGGCGAAGATCAGGAAGACCGACGCGCGCGCCAGATCGGCCGTGGCCGGCGCGTGGGTCGGCCGCAGGTACTCGCCGTGCACGGCGAACACCCCGACTGCGACCAGCAGCAGGAGGGGCGCGAGCTTCGCGACGGTGAGCGCCGCATTGAGCCGCGTCCCTTGCCGCACCCCGCGCACGTTGATCGCCGTGACGGCGCCGAACACCACCGCCAGAAACAGTGCGCGGCCCGTTCGCGTGCCGACGGCGGGCGCGAACCCCGCGACCGTGTCCGCGAGCACGCCTGCGACCGCGGGAATTGCCGTGCAGCCGATCAGCCAGAGGAGCACCCCGACCAGGAAGCCGACGTAGCGGCCGAACGTCGCCTCCACGTACGCGTACGGGCCTCCCGTGAGCGACACCCGGCTCCCCGCCTCGGCGATGCACACCACGATCAGTCCCATCGCCGCGGCGCAGACGAGATAGGCGAGCGGCGCCGCGGCCCCGAGCCGGCCGGCGATCTCCGGACTGGCGGGGAGACGAAAGATTCCGCCGCCGACGGTGACGTTGACGATGCTGGCCGCGAGCCCCCACGTGCCGATCGCCCGCTCGAGCCCTCGTTCGCCCGCCGAGCCGTCGGGCATCGCATGCCCCGCGCGGGGCGTCCGGGCATGCCTCAGCACGTTACGCGGATGGGAGAGAAACGGTCAGTAGTTTGCAAAGGGGGCGTGGAGCAAGAGTAGACTTGACGTCACGACCGCGCCACCTGAACCGGCGACGACGCTCGTCATCGCCGGCCGACTCCCCGCACACGGATCTCTCATGCGCCTTCGCTTCAGCCCCGCCTTCAGCTTTGCGCTCGCCCTCAGCGCCGCCTCGGTCGCCGCCCGTCCTGCCGGTGCGCAGGAAACGTCGCTCGCGCCGGCTCCGATCGCGCCCGCGGTTCAGCCGGAGACGACGCCGGCCGCGGGACCGACCGTCGACGCCGCGCGCGTCGGCGTGCGTCATGCCGAGGCGCCGCTTGCTGCCGCGCCGGCGCGGCGCGGCGGGTACGGGCAGCCGGTCGCGCTCATGGTGGTCGGCGGGGCGGCGGTCCTGACTGGGCTCATCATCGGCGGCGGCGCCGGGAGCGCGATCGCCGTCGGCGGCGCGATCGTAGGCCTGGTGGGGCTCTACCAGTACCTGCAGTAGTCGCCGCCGCCGGGTTCACTTGAGCACGCGCGTTGGCCTCGTCCTCGGCGGCGGGGGGCTCAAAGGGTTCGCCCACATCGGAGTGCTGCGCGCCCTCGAGGAGCGCGGCATCGTCCCCGACGTGTACGCGGGCACCAGCATCGGTGCGTTGATCGGCGCCGCCTACCTGGGCGGCGCCAGCATCGAGACGATCGCGCGGCGCGCCGAGGCGCTCAAGCGTCGCGATCTGTTCCGGCTCAATCACTTCGGCATGCTGCTCGACCGCATGCGCGCGCCGGCGATCTATCTCGAGGAGCCGCTGCGGGAGCTGGTCGCGGCGTCGATCCCCGATCTCACCTTCGAAGGACTTCCCAAGCGGCTGCTCGTGAACACGGTCGATCTCGACCGGGGCGCCCGCGTCGTGTGGGGACTGCCCGGTCTCGAGGACGTCTCGGTGCGAGAGGCCGTGTACGCGTCGTGCGCGCTGCCCGGCTTCTTCCCACCCGGGCAGGTGGCAACCCGCACCTGCATCGACGGCGGTGTCGTGGACAATCTTCCGGTCTCGATCGCCGCACAGTTCGCCGACGTCATCATCGCGGTCGACGTCGGCAGCTCCGACGCATCGCAGGAGGCGGCGGCGAGCGGTCAAGGCTTCGCGACGATCTACATGCGCGCCGCGACGATGATGATGCACGCGCTGCAGCAGTTCCCACTCGAGCGCTGGAACGGCCCGCCGATGGTGCTCGTGCGCCCCAAGGTGAACGACGCCAACTGGCTGAGCTTCACCGACACGGCGTCGAACATCGAGCAGGGCTACGTGGCCGCGATGCGTGCCCTCGCGCGGTTCGATTCGTACATCGGCCGGACGGGCAGCGTCTTCCCGCGCCGGCGCGTGCAAATCGACGTCGACGTGGAAAAGTGCACCGGTTGCGGCACCTGCGTCGCACTCGCACCGGCGGTGATGGGGCTGGACTCGTCGCACAAAGCCTTCGCGCGAACGCGCGTCGTGGAGTGGTCTCCCGCCGACGGCGGTTTCGTGCACGAATGTCCCACCCACGCGATCACGGCGCTGAACGTCGACCGGCGCGGCGCCAACGGCGCGGCGGACGTGGAGGCAATGCGCGATCCGACACCGAGCGGATCGGGCGGCGGCGCGAGCGGCGCGGCGTGAACGGCTCGTGAACGGTGAACGGTGAACCGTTGGTGACCCAGCACCGTTCGACCGATCCCTCAGGACTCATGAGTCACCCACGGTTCACGCCCCCACACCTCCACGGAACGTTGTAGATTACCATCCAGCCTGCCGCCCGCCCGCTTCCGCGAAGCGCCCGCGACGGCAGTGGCTCCGTTCTCCACCGTTCGTCCGGCCGAGGACCGCGACGGACACCGAGAGACACCGCAATGACCTCTATCAACTCGTTCGGCAGTCGCGCCACGCTCGACGTGGCGGGATCGAAGTACACCATCTATCGCCTCGACGCGCTTTCCAAGCTCTCCAAGGGAAAGAGCGAACGACTTCCCTTCAGCCTCAAGATCCTCCTCGAGAACCTGCTTCGAAACGAAGACGCCGCGTTCGTCAAGAAGAGTGACATCGAGGCGATGGCGAACTGGGACGTGACCGGAAAGACGGAGAAGGAGATCGCCTTCCGGACCGCGCGAGTGCTATTGCAGGACTTCACCGGAGTCCCGGCGGTAGTCGATCTCGCCGCGATGCGCGACGCACTCTCCAAGCTCGGCGGCGATCCGCAGCGCATCAATCCGCTGCAACCCGTCGATCTCGTGATCGATCACTCGGTGCAAGTCGACGAGTACGGGACCGACGCCGCGTTCCTGCTCAACACCAATCTCGAGTTCGAGCGCAACGTCGAGCGCTACGTCTTCCTCCGCTGGGGCCAGGACGCGTTCAAGAACTTCCGCGTCGTCCCGCCGGGCACCGGCATCTGCCACCAGGTGAACCTCGAGTACCTGGGCCAGGCGGTGTTCGTGAACAAGGAGACGGACGAGGCGTACTGCGATTCGCTCGTCGGCACGGACTCCCACACGACGATGATCAACGGACTCGGCGTGCTCGGCTGGGGCGTCGGCGGGATCGAGGCCGAGGCGGCGATGCTTGGCCAGCCGGTCTCGATGCTGATCCCCGAGGTCGTCGGCTTCA
>DASXHF010000184.1:0-5070 GCA_036488775.1 Gemmatimonadaceae bacterium
CGCGAACCGCTGCGCGATCGCCGGCGTTCCCTCGACGGTGATCAGCGCGCGGCGATGGCCCGAGCGATTGGACGGTCCGTTGGCGGCGAGCCATGGGCCGCCGCGAAGCGGCGGGCTCACCACCAGCGCGCCGCGCGTCACCGGCACGGCGGCGCCGACGATGGTGCTGGTGCGCGCCGAGTCGCCCGTTCCCTGCGAGATGGTGACGCGGTTGCGTATCTCCGAGGGCACACCGCCGGCCGCGACGGGAACCCAGAGGAAAACCACGCCCCGCAGTCCGCCGCCGATCGTCGCGCGGTCGGCGGGTTGCATGCCGGTGACACCGGGCCGCGACAGACTCTGCGCGAGCGTACTGTCGGTCACTGAGTACAGTGTTCGCTGCGCGGCATCGGCCGTCGTCACTTCAACGCTCTTCAGCGTCAACGGCGCGGCGCTCATGTTGGTGACGTGCAGCTCGTAGACGAGAAACGGTCCGGTCTCGCCGGCGCCGAGCGACGGCGGTTTGGGCACGCGCAGCTCGACGGGCGGGGCGATCTGCGCGCCGAGCGTCGCCGTGCCCACGAGCAGCGCGGCGACGCCCAGGAGCGGTACGAGCGCGACGTGACGCGCGCGAGAGATCGGCATCGTCACACTCAGAGGTTCGGGTTGTTGTTTCGTTCGATGTCCGGGAGGGGGAAGCAGACCTGCGAGCCGTACACGCCGCCGTACTGATACGGGGCGCCTGGCGCCGGATTGAGCTGCAGGCCGTAGCGACCGAGATGGAAATCGCCGAGCCGGTGGCCTTCCATGAAGAACTCGCGGCGGCGCTCTTCGGCGATCTGCGCGACGACATCGGCCGAAGTGGCGCCTACAGGCACGGTGTAGGCCGGCAGCCCCGCCGTGCGCGACCGCGCGTTGTTGATCGCCGTCGCGGCGCCATTGAGATCGCCCGTGCGCGCGGCGTTCTCGGCGATGATGAGCTGAGCCTCGGCGTAGCTCGCCAGACGCACCGGCGAGCTGACGGTGGCGTCCTTCGCCGGCAGCCAGAGCCTCGATCCGGTCGCCGTCCCGTTGCGCCCGAGATCCGTCACGACGACGCGGGGATCCTGCGTCGTGCCGCCCGGCACGAGCACGTTCCGGAACGCCGGGTCGACGGTCGAATAGGAGTTCTGCGAGATATGCAGGAACACGACATTCTGCCGCCGCGCGTTGACGGCGTCCGGCGAGGTGGTCACTGCGAACGTTGCGGGAATCACCGCCGCATCCGCCGCGGCCGCGGCCAGATTCGCCGAGGCGTTCGTGGAGGACGACAGATCGAGCTCGGCACGGGCACGTCCCAGTCGCGCGAGGTTCAACGTCGTCTGATCGTTGGCGGTCGTCGCCGCGGCGATCGCCTTCGTGAACCGCGCGATCGCTTCGGTGAACAGCTGCGCCGGCTGCAGCTCCGGTCCGAGGTTCAGCGCTGCCGAGCACATCCCCTCGCCGAGCAGGATGAGGCTGTAGCCGGCGTACGTTGCCGCCTGGCCGATGAGCTTCTGCCGATTGGGCACGTCGGTGTCGCTCCATCCCTCGAGCTTGGCCGTCGCCGTATCCGCCGTTGCGCGCGCGACGGAGAGCGGCGTGTAGATGCCCGGCTGCTGCGTACTGCTCGGCGCGGGTGACGAGCAGTTGGCCGTCCCGTACGGCGCGTTCGTGAGCACGCGCCGCGCGTCGTAGTCGAAGTTGGCCGACTGCGCGATCGCGACCGTGAGCTCGTCGGAGATGAGCCCACTGCCGACGACGTAGCGGTTGTAGGCGCACTCGAAGTCGCCGATCGCGCCGTTCACGATGAGCTGCGCGTTCGCCGGGATGTACAGCGTTTCCACGGAGATCGCGCCCTGATTCTCCTGCTTGAGGCTCGTGATGTCGCTGCAGGCTAGTCCGGTGAACAGCGCCAGCGCCGCGATGACGCCAGATGTCGACCGCACGCGGTGCTGCTTGAATGAGGTTCGCATGGGTCAGAGCTCAGAAGGTGAGGTTGATCGTGGCGATGAATCGCGACAGCGGTGGCGTGAGCCCCTGGTCGGCCGTGTTCGCGGTGTTGGCGCTCCCTGTGGGCAGGACCGCGGCGTTGACCTCTGGATCGAGGCCGGCGTAGTTCGTCCAGGTGTGCAACTCGCGCGCGGCGAGCGTGATCGAGGCGCGCGAGAAGCCGCGCAGCCACTGGTCGGGGACCGAGTACGTCGCCGAGACCTCGCGCAGCTTGGCGAAGCCACCGTCCTGATAGAACTGATCGATCGTACCCAATGCCGATGCCGTGCCCTGGTGCTCGGCGAGGTAGACGGGATCGTACTCGAGCGGATAGTAGTTCGACCGGCAGAGCGGCGCGCCGGCGAGCCCGAAGCAGCGAATTTCCTCGTTGTTGTTCTGCACGCGATACCCGCGCCTGAAGTCGACGAGCGCGTACAGCCGCAGGCGCTTGAAGAGGTAGAAGGTGTTGCCGACCGCGCCCGTCGTCGCGGGGGTCGGCGTGCCGATGTAGACGAACGGCGCGCTGCCGCATGCCACGCCGCCGCCGGCGCCATCATCACAGAGGACGTTGATGGGAAGGCCGGTGACCGGATCCTGGCCTGCCGAGATCACGCGGCGGGTGTAGATCCCACCAATCGGACCGCCAAGACGGTTGTACTGCCCCGCGCTCGGAATCGCCGTCTGCGGAATGCCGCCCAGGTCCTTGATGACGTCCTTGTTCGTCGCGACGTTGGCGGTGACCTCCCAGGTGAAGTTGCTTCGCGTGATCGCCTGGAGGTTCGCCTGCAGCTCGATGCCGTGATTGTCCAGCCGGCCAAGATTCGTCGGCTTGCTGGCTGAGAAGCCCGTCGACGCGGCGACGGGCTGGTTGATGATGACGTCGGTCGTCTTCTTGTTGAAGTACGTGAAGTCGAGGCTGAGCCTGTCGAACAGCGAGCCCTCGAAGCCAAGCTCGAGCTCCTTTCCACGCTCTGGCCGCAGGTCCGGATTACCGATCGAGGCAGGCGTCACGCCGCTCGTTCCACCTGGCCCCTGCGCCGGAGCGAACGTCCGAATGGCACTGTACGCGACGGGGGCGCGCCCCGACTCGCCGTAGGCGCCGCGCAGCTTGAGCGCCGTCACGATAGAGTTCTGTCGCCAGAACGGCTCCTCGTTCACGACCCACGAGGCGCTTAGCTTGGGATACGTCACCCACTTGAAGTCGGAGCCGAACGCACTGTTGTTGTCGATGCGAATGGCGCCGGTGAGATAGAGCCGGTCCCGCCAGGAGAATTGCTCCTGCGCATACGCGCCGATGGTCGTGTTGAGCGTGTCGGCACCGCCCGGGGTGGCCGGCAATGCCACGGCACTCACGTTCTCGACGCCCGGCGCCGGAAACTGTGTCCCGCCGGCGAAGTTGGAGCTCAGATCGGTACGATAGAGCTGACCGCCGATCGACGTCGTGGTGCCGAGCGCCTGAGTGAGCGCGTACTTCACGGTGCCGGAGTAATCGGCGGAGATGACGGTCGTGCGGCGCAGTGTCTGCCCGATGCTGCCGGCCCCGGTTACGGGCCCCACGAAGGCGGTCAGCGCCGGTGACGCGAAGTGCTCGATCGCGCGGCTGTCGTCGCTCGTCTGGTCGATGCCGACGATCAGGCGCTGCGTGAACCAGCTCGTCGGCCGGTGGTTGATCGTCGTGCTTCCGGTAAACCGGTTGATCCCCTGCGCGTTGTCGTAGAGTGTCTGCGGCACCTCCGGCGGAAAGTTCGGGAAGAAGCCGCGCGCGTTCGGGAACAGCAGCGAATGGCCGGCGATCGCGCCGAGCATGGCCGACGCGCCGAAGTCCGCACCGAGGTGGCTCGACACCGTGACGAAGTTGAGGCTTGTCGCGAAGTCGATCGTCGGCGATGGCACGACCGTGAGATTCGTGTGGAACCCGAACTGACGGAGCGAGTTGTTCGGCTCGATGCCGAGATCGTTCTCGTACGTGCCCGATGCGTAGTAGTTCATCACGTCGCGGCCACCGGACACGGAGCCGGTGTAGGCGCGCGTCTGCCCTGTCCGGAAGAGTGGGGTGCCGCGATCGGCCTCGGACTGGACGCCGTTCCAGGTCACGATGTTACCGGCCGGGTCCTTGGCGTAGTTGGTCGGGATGCGGGCGGCCGCGTCCCGGAACCAGATGGTGCCGTCCTGCACCTGCATGTTGACGACCGGCTTGTTGCCCGCGAGGCCCTTCTTGGTGATGATCTGGATGACGCCGTTCGCGGCTTCCGTTCCGTAGATCGTCGCGGCGGCGGGTCCCTTGATGATCTCGATGCTCTGGATGTCTTCCGGGTTGATGTCGTTGAGACGTCCACCGGCGTTCGAGCCCTGCCCGCCGAGTCGCCCGGAGGGCGCAACCGGGCCGGCGCCGACGGCGTTGTTGACCCGCACGCCGTCGATGTAGATGAGCGGCGTGTTGCTCAACCCGATGCTGTTGCGGCCGCGAATTTGAATCTGCGGGCTGGCCCCGATGCGCCCGGTGCTCTGCGCAATGTTGACACCCGGTGCGCGCGCACCGATCAGGCTCGTGAAGTTCGGCGCCGCCGACTTCGACAGCTCGTCGGTCGCGTTGATCGTCGTGACGGCGTTGCCGATGGCGCGACGCTGCTCGCCGCCGGCGGTGCCGGTGACGATCACTTCCTCGAGCGACGCCGCCGCGGGCTGGATCGTGAAGTCGACGTTGGCGCCGCGGTCCGCGGTCACGGTGACGGACTGACGGGCGACGGCGTAGCCGAGTCGCCGGATCGCCACGGTGTGTGTGCCGACCGATACGTTCGCGATGCGGAAGCGACCGTCGTCGCCGGTCATCGTGCCGGTGCGACCATCATCCAGCTGGACGGTCGCGCGCGCAACCCCTTGGTTGGTTCGTGCATCGACCACTCGGCCCGTGATGACGGGTCCTGCCTGCATGCGCACGATGGTGGCGGTTGCCGATGCGGTGCCGGGCACACAGAGCCCGAGCGTGCCGAGTATCCCGCAGACGACGAACCGTACGACGCGCGATGCGTTCTGGGAGAGCGCAATTCGCATGGGGAGCTCCTGGAGGTGATATCTGCCAAC
>DASXHF010000186.1:0-65522 GCA_036488775.1 Gemmatimonadaceae bacterium
GTGTCGCGGCTGTATCGTCTGGCCGCCGAGCAGACGTTCACCCAGGCGGAAGCGCTGCTCACGGCGTATCGCGCCACCAACGTGGCCGCCCGCGATTCGGTCGCCGCCCGCCAGCTCGGGAGCTGGGGACGCGATGTCCTGAGCAGCACACGACTGCTGCTCGATTCCCCCGCCGGAGCCGACCCACAGCTCCGGGCACTGTTGAACGACCTCGAGCTCGTGCTCGCGCAGATCGTCCGGCTGTCTGGTGCGCCGCTCGACGCGAGTGACCGTGCCGTGATCGACCGCGCGCTGCACGGGAGCGATCTCCTGCCACGCCTTCGCACCGCGGTGCCCGCCGGCGCCGCGAGCACAACGTCCGACGAATGAGGAACATGTTCATGACCGTCCGCTCCGATGCTCGACGCCTGCTCGGTGCTTGCGCCATCCTGCTGCCGGCGAGCCTTGCTCTCTCCACCGCCGCTGCGCCGCGCTCCGCCGCGGCCGCCGAGGTGCGCGCCTCCGCGGCGCGGCGCGTCGCCAAGGATCCCGCCGACTCACTATACCGCGCGGCTCAGGACGCGCTGAACAAGAGTGATTACCACCGCGCCGCCGACCTGTTCGCTGAGCTCACCCGACGCTATCCATCATCGGACTTCGCCGCCGACGCGCTATACTGGCGCGCTTTCGCGCTCTACCGCGCCGGCCGCGAGGACGACCTGCGCGAGGCGCTCAAGTCGCTCGAGACGCAGCGCACCACCTTTCCCCGCGCGACGACGTCGGCCGACGCCGCCGCCCTGGCCGTCCGCATCCGCGGCTCGCTCGCTCGGCGCGGCGATGCACCGTCGGCCGAAGCGGTCAGCAGCGCCGCGACCGCGCCGACTCGGTGCGTCGCCGGCCGTGACGACGACGAGGACGTGCGCACCGCGGCCATGAACGCGCTGCTCCAGATGGACGCCGAGCAGGCGGTGCCGATCATCAAGCAGGTGCTGCAGCGGCGCGACGCCTGCTCCGTGAACCTGCGGCGCAAGGCGATGTTCCTCCTGTCGCAGAAGCACTCACCGGAGACGGAAACGCTGCTCATGGAAGCCATCCGCAGCGATCCGGACGCGGAAGTGCGCGAGCAGGCGGTGTTCTGGCTCGGCCAGGTGCACAGTGACAAAGCCGCCGAGGCGCTCGAGGAGATCGCGACGCGCTCTCCCGATCGCGCGCTGCGGGAGAAGGCAGTGTTCGCGCTTGGCCAGCAAGGGACGCCGCGCGGCACGGCCCTCGTCCGCCGGCTCGCCGAGAGTCCCGACACGCCGGAGTCGGTGCGCGAGCAGGCCATCTTCCAGCTCGGGCAGCGCCGCTCGGCCGAGAACGCCGAGTTCCTGCGCGGGCTGTTCACCCGGCTGGGCAAAGGCGATCGCAACGACGAGCTGCGCAAGCGCCTGCTCTTCTCGCTGTCCCAGATGCGGGGTGTCGGGAACGACCGATGGCTGCTGAGCGTGGCGCTCGACACGTCCGAGCATGAAGAGGTGCGGAAGCACGCACTCTTCTCGGCCGGCCAGGCGGGGGTCTCGGCCACGGACCTGGTGCCGTTGTACGACCGGTTCACCGATCGGGAGATCAAGGGCCAACTCATCTGGGTGCTGTCGGAGTCACGTGACCGCGCCGCGTCGGACAAGCTCATCGACATCGCGCGCAACGACCGCGATCCGGAGATGCGCAAGAAGGCCATCTTCTGGCTCGGACAGAAGAACGACCCGCGTGTCCGCCAGCTCCTGCTCGACATCATCAACAAGGAGTGATCGCGTGCATCGCATGATCCGGGTGGGTGTGCTTCCCCCGATGCTCGCGCTCGCCGGCTCCTCGCTGCATGCGCAGACGTCGCTTGCCTCGCGCATCGCACGACTTCCCGACGGAACGGCGTACGTTGAATTTGCCGCGCGTCCCGGCGTCTGTGGCGACGGGCGCGACATGGTGGGCTACAACGGAGCGCTCTTCTCGCGCACGGTCGAGTCGTACCGGCAGTGGAGCGGCATGCACTGCGTGCCTGGTCCACTGCGCGTCACGCTCACCGTCGTTGGAGGACGAGCGACGCACATGCACACGCAGGTCGGTGGTGATTGGATCGCGTCGGACGGCCGCGCGACCGACCTTGGCGTCGTATCAGCCTCGGAGGCGTCGGCGTTCTTCTTCGATCTCGTCGGGCGGCTCGTACCCGCGGCGACACGCGACCGGCCGCTCCTTCCGGCCGTGCTCGCGGACGATCCGTCCGTCACGGCTCGTCTGGTGCCCCTGGCACGAGACACGACCCAGGTGGAGCGCACCCGTCGCGAAGCGATCCTCTGGCTCGGACTGCTCGGTGACGACCGCGCGCGTCGCGCCTTGCACGCGCTCATCGAGGACACGAACGAGTCGCAGCGAGTGCGCGCGCACGCGGCGTTCTCGCTCGGCCAGGCGAGTCGCGAGGCGCCGGAAGAATCGAGCTATCTGCGCGCGGTCTACTCCCGCGTGGAAGGGGAACCATTGAAAGAGTCGCTGATACAGGCCGCCGCCGAGGACGACGCCGACCGCGGCCGCTGGCTGTTGGAGCGCGCCCGCGATCGGCGCGAGAGCGATCGACTGCGACGGAGCGCACTCTTCTGGGCGGGACAGCACGAGGCGACGCCGACGGCCGATCTCCTGTCCTATCTGCGCGACGAGCGGGACACGCCATTGCGCCAGCATGCCATCTTCGTGCTCTCGCAACGCAGCGACGACGCGGCGACCGATTCGCTGCTGCACATCGCGCGAGACGACCGCGATGCGCGGGTGCGATCCCGGGCGTTGTTCTGGCTGGCGCAAAAGCACGACCCCAGAGTGACGAAGCTGATCACGGACCTGCTCGAGCGGTAATCCCATGACACGCTTGCTGTCTCTCAGCACGTTCGTCATCGCGCTCGTCAGCGCAGACGCCCGCGGGCAGCGGCTGGCCGATCGCGTCGGCTCGGCGCGCGACGGGATCGTGAGCTTTTCCTTCGCCGCGCGTGACGGCGTGTGTGGCGACGGGGATCAGTTCATGAAGATCGGCGGCTCGTCGTTCGGCGCGTGGTCGGGGACCCGTTCCGCGCCGTGTGTCTTCGGGCCAGTGCAGGTGTCGCTGACGCTGCACGATGGCGACGTCGAGCGAATCCAGACGAGAGTCGGGCCGCCGCGCGCGCGCGGTGAAATGGACCTCGGAGCGGTGCCGGCTGCCGAAGCAGCGAGCTACCTCATGCGCGTCGCCGCTCGCGGCCGCGGCACGGCGAGCACGAAGGCCATCCTTCCGGCGGTTCTGGCCGACAGCGCCACTGTCTGGCCTGCGTTGCTGGCCATCGCCCGCGACACGGCGACCCGCCCCCGCAGCACGCGCCAGGAAGCAGCGTTCTGGCTGTCGCGCTTCGCCGGCGGAGCGGTGCTCGGCCACCGGAATGATCCGATGGCCGAGACGGAAACCGAACCCGGCGACACCGATGACCTCAAGTCGCACGCGGTCTTCGTCCTGTCACAGCTGCCGCGCGGGGAAGGCGTTCCCTCGTTGCTCGACGTCGCGCGTACGAACCGCGATCCACACGTCCGCAGCCAGGCGCTGTTCTGGCTCGGGCAGAGTGGCGACCCGCGGGCGCTCGCCCTGTTCGAGCTCCTGCTTCAGTAGGTGAAGAGGTACTGACTGTGCGTTGGCTGCTGCGGAATGTGCAGCGCCGAGCCCGTCGCGGGAGTCGAGTACGACTGTATCTGCTGGAAGCGGGCGTCGAACCGGCTCAGCATGCTGTGGCTCGCCACCGACGAGCGGTCCGGGATGTACCGCCCCGTGGTGACCGCGCACCCCTGCAACAACGCCGCGACCGCCAGGGCTGCGGCAACTCCGATCGACCGACGCACTGTTCCTTTCCTCATGAGCGCACCTCGGTGGATGATTCCGGATCTCACGGTGCCGTCGCCTCGGCCTCGTCGGTAGAGGCGACGGTCGCGCGAACACGCCCTGCGAATCTCACGCCGTCCCGGTGGATTATGCGGAATTCTCCCCGAAAGCGGAATGAGCCCTGCTGCAGGTAGACACCCGAGGTAGCCGCCCCCCTCCGTTCAGCCGACTCGTTCGCCGTTGATCGAGACTTTCGTCGGGCCGACTCTGAGCGTACCGGAGACACCATCCTCCGTGACGGTGAGCACGATCTCGCCTCTGCCCGCGCTGGTCGCGGTCGTCGCCCGCATCACGTCGCCTTCGAGGCGGAGATTCTCCAGCGGCATCTCCCGATCACCCGACAGCAACACGCAGGTATAGCCGCCTTCTCCGAGACGCACGATCAGATGCATGCGTTGCGTGGTGAGCGATGGCCCGGACAAGATCACGCGATAGATCCCCGCCAACTTCGCCGACACCGCGACAACGGGCTCGCCGGCGAGCGTGACCTGCGCGTGGACGGCACGCGGCGACGCGGGAAGCGCAACCAACGCGGCGGCGAGCGTGAAAGGAACGACGGTGCGGAGCGAGGCGAAGGTGCGCATGATGTCAGTCTCCCGATGAGGGTGAGGTGGACTGCGGTGGGAGAACAGCGGCGATGAATTGCGGCGCTGTTGAACTGACAACGCGTACGAAGAAATGGTTTGCTTTGTTTCGCACGTCGTCGCGAACGAGACACGCATTCGGCGCGTGCATCGATGCAGCGATGCAACGAACAGCCAGTTCGTCACAGCCGTGAGACGAGCGTGTGACGACTAGAGCGTCAAGCTCAGTTGCGACGACGGGAGCGGCTCGTCGTCGACGCGCGCACCGGTGGACACGTCCGGCGCGGTGTCGTCGTCCTCGCTCGGATAGTAGCGATCGAACACGACGCCATATCTCGCGCAGAGTTTTCTGAAATGCGCGCGCAGCCCTTCGCGATACCGGTCGCCGGCCTGATGGCTGTGTGCATACGTGTTCCGGTAGCGCGCCGCCAACGCGGGGAATTCCTGCTCGATGAACGGCATGTATCGGTCGCGCGCGGTGCTCATCAATCGTAGCGCACACGCACCGAGGTACGACGCGTTCGCGCGCGCGACGGCGGCGACCAACGCGTCCAGCGCGCCGACGCCGTCGGTGATGCCCGGCAGCACCGGCATCACGTTCACGCCCACCTCGATCCCCGAATCGCGGAGGCGCGCAATGGCGCGCAGCCGCGCTTCCGGCGTCGGCGCGCGCGGCTCCAGACGGCGCGCGAGCTCGCGGTCCACGGTGATGAGCGAGACGTGGATGGACAGCCGCGAGCGCTCGGCGACGCGACGTAACAGATCGAGATCGCGCGTGACGAGTGGACTCTTGGTGATGATGGTGACGCGAAGTCCGCTCTGCTCGGCCAGCACCTCGAGCACGCCGCGCGTCAAACGGAATCGGCGCTCCGCCGGCTGATACGGGTCGGTGGCCGTACCGATGACGACGCCGTCGTCGCGTAGTCCGGCGAGCGTCTTCGGGCTGCGCAGGGCCCGCCGGGTCAGCGCGCCGGCCTCTCGCTTGACGAAGATGCGTCGCTCGAATGCGAGCCACGGTGGAAGCGCGTCACGCTCCTCGCGCAGCAGTCGCCCCGATTCCGGCGACTCGGCGACGAGACGCTCGGCGACGTATCGGTGGGCGTAGCGCGCGTAGCAGTATGCGCAGCCGAACGCGCAGCCGATGTAGGGGTTGATCGACCAGAATCCCATCCCGGTCGCGGCGGGGCCATTGAGGATCGAGCGAGCCGAGGCGGCGAGGTAGCGGATGTCCTTCTGCTCGCCGAGCACCGGCAAGGCGCGCCCTCCTTCTTCCGTCTGATCGAACAACGCTGGCTGCCGCATGGAAGGATGCATACCGAACAAAGACCGAAACCGCAAGAGTGGCCGCATGACCGGGCCGGGACTGCGGTCTACATTCAGGCCGTGCGCTCCTTCGCATCGGACTCATGACGCCGCGCGCCGGCCTTCTCGACCGCGCGGCGCTTCGCGTGCTGCAGACGGGCGCCGTCGCTGTCGTGCTCGCGGCCGCCCCGCTCAAGGCGTTCGACCTCGACCGCTTCTTCGTCCCCAAGGAGCTCGTCCTGCACGTGACCGCCGTGCTGGCTACGACGCTCCTCCTCGTGCGGGCTCGGCGGTTCGCGCTGGGTCGAGCCGATCAGCTCGTCGGCCTATTCCTGTTGTTGAGCACAGCGTCGGCGCTGTTCGCCACCAACTGGTGGTGGGCTGGCCGGGCCCTCGCGGTCTCGCTGTCGGGTGCGGCGTGCTTCTGGTGCGCGCGCGCGCTCACACGCGCCGGCTTCGGCCGCGACCTGTTGTCGGGGCTGGCGCTGGCCGGGGTGATTGGCGGGTTGACGGCGTTGCTGCAGGCGTACGGCGTTCGCACCGAGTACGTGAGCCTCAATCGCGCGCCGGGCGGGACCTTCGGCAACCGCAACTTCGTCGCGCACATCTGCGCGATCGCCATCCCCGCACTCGTATATGTCGCCACGACGGCACCAACGCGGCGGAGCTTCATCGGATGGGCCTTCGGCACGGCGCTCGTGAGTGCGGCACTCATCCTGTCGCGCAGCCGAGCGGCATGGCTGGCACTGCTCATCGGCGCGGTGATCCTGGTGCCATGCGTCTTCATGGCGCTCACGCGCGGCCGTGGAACGCTGCGACTGCGCCGGCTGCTCGCCCTGCCGGTTGCCGCCGTACTCGGCGGATACGCCGCGCTCGTGCTCCCGAACACGCTCGATTGGCGCAGCGATTCTCCCTACATGGACACGGCACGCAGCGTCGTGAACTACAAGCAGGGGAGTGGACACGGACGTCTCGTCCAGTACAAGAACTCGCTGCGCATGACGCTGCGCCATCCTCTGTTCGGCGTCGGACCTGGCAACTGGGCAGTCGTGTACCCGCGCTACGCGTCGAGCGACGATCCCTCTCTCGCCGACGATGGGACGACAGCCAATCCCTGGCCGAGCAGCGATTGGGTGGCGTTCCTGTCGGAGCGCGGGCTGCCGGCGTTCGTCGTGCTCGCGCTCGCGATGCTCGCCCTCGCGGTGGACGCCATACGCGCCGTGCGTGGCGCGCGGACGCCCGAAGAGCGTCTCGGCGCGTGCGCGCTCCTGGCAACGATCGCGATCGTGCTCGTCGTGGGCGCGTTCGACGCGGTGCTGCTGCTCCCTGCACCGGCGCTCATCGCGTGGTCGCTGATCGGCGCGCTGTCCGCGCCGTCGCGCGAGCGCGCGGCGATCGATCTCCCCTGGATCCTACGCCCGGTCGTGATCGCGGCAGCGGCGATGATCGGCGCGCTCGCCGTGCTGCACAGCTATTCCCAGCTCTCGGCGATGTCGCTCTTCAACAACGGGACGCGCGCGACGCAGCTCGAGCGTGCGTCGACGCTCGATCCGGGGAGCTATCGCATCCACGTGCGGCTCGCGCAGAGCTACCTGCTTCGCGGCAACTGCGGGCGCGCGCGCGCGCATGCGCAAGCGGCGCACGCGCTACTGCCGAACGCGGACAAGCCGAGGCGGCTGCTCGACGAGTGCCGGCGCTGAGGCGGCTCAGCGGTGCGCGCCGGCCACCGCGGCCGTCGTCATGACGCTGGCCGGCCAGAGAAGAACCTCCCCGCTCGACATCGTCCATATGCTGGGCGTGGCCGGTTGCGGCAACATCACCACGCTGGGCGTGGTCGGCTGCTGGCGCGCGACGACCACGCTCGGCGCGGTCGACTGTCGCGCGACGACCAACCCGTGCGTCAGGTCGGGCAGCCGCACGCGTGCCCCAGGCGCGGCGAGCACCGCGACGTGCAGGTGCACGGGGTGGTGCTCCTCCGTCGCCTCGACGATCCCTTGGGCCTCCAGGTCCGCGAGCGCGCCACGCACCCACTGAAGGCAGGGGCCCGGCGGCGGACGACGGATGTCGACGGCGATCCCCGTGGGATGCACGGAGTGCGGATTCGCGTTGCGGGGCTGCCGGCTCAGCGGCCGCGCGGCGCTGGTGACGGTGAGCGGCGTGCCGCACGCCGCGAGGTACTGCGGCGCAAAGAGCGTGACGAACTCCTTCGCCTCGCGCGTGGCGTACGAGAATCCGACGCCGCGCGTCAGCTCGTACGTCGAGTCGCCGGGCAGCGAGACGAGCCGGCCCTGCGCCACCGCCTGATCGACGTTGGTCGGCGTGAGGTAGAAGGGGTAGTGATATCGCAGCGCGAAGTCGTACATCTTCTCGACGCTCGCCTTGGAGCCGTGCAGCGAGGCTGGCTCGGCGTTGCCGCGCTGCGCGGAGGCGTGGGCGACGGGAGAGCCGAGCGCGACAGCGACAGCGAGCGCCAGCGCGGTGCGCCGGACCCGCGGCGACGGCTCGGCGAGCGAAGACATGTTGGTGAGCTGCATCATCATGCCCACTGAATAGGCAGGGCTGATGCCAGCGAGCCGGCGCCTTACACGCTGATGCGCCGAGCCCGCCTTCGATCCTTGATCCAATCCGCCATCACCGTCTCACGGTCGCGCCGTGCTCAAGGGCCGCGCCGCCCTTCCCCACCACCGCCAAAGCCGCCGAAGCCGCGTCCTGCGGGCACCGTCTTCACGGAGTCGGGAAGCTTCGCCCACTGCTCGGGCGTGAGCGTCGCATGCAGCTCGTTGATCGCGCCCTCCGCCAGCTTGCGTGCCTCCTGCGTCTTGCCGCTCAGCCGGGCGAAGATGACCTGCGGATCGGGATTGCTTCCCGCCGCGGCGAGCATGTCGGCGATCTCGTTCACCAGCTTGTCGGTGTGCGGCTTCAACGAATCCGACTGCGCCTGCAGCCTCGTCTTCTGCTCCGGCGTGAGGGCGAGCTTGAGCGAGTCGTCGAGCGCGATCGTCGTGAGGAACGGATTGGGGACGAGCCGCTGCATGCGAGCGACGTAGGTCTCCCGCGTGGGCGGCTGGCCATTCGGTCCGCTGAAGAGCTGCCGCACCTGTTGGCGCGCCGGATCCTGGCCGAGGCTGAGACGTCCCTGTAGACCGATCTGGAAGGGCACGCGGAAGGCGGTGTTGCGCGCGTCGACGGAGCCGAAGTGCTCGTTCACCTGGTAGATGTACTCGTTCGTCGACGGATCGAAGCCGCGGACGTAGAGGAGCGTGCGATCGGGGAACACCGGCTGTCCCCAGCCATGCAGGTTGCTGCCGTGCAGCAGCTGGTCGATCCCCACGAGCGTGTTCTGGAGCTGCAACGACATCGTGAGTCGCCGATCGAGACCGAAGGCGCCGGGCTTGAAGTTGAACTGGACGTCGAGCGCCGGCGTCCACGGCGTGGAGCAGCTGTTGCGTCCCGCCACCGTGCCGAGCTGCGACATGAGACAGCTGCGCGCCCGTGAGGATGCATTGGCGAGCACGCGCGCCATGCCGTTGACCAGCGCGGTGTCCGCCTGGATGGCCGGGCTCGTCGGATCGAACACGAACGCGCGGTCGTTGCGGGAGCCGTCGCCATTCACGTCGCCGCCCACGACGGGCGTGAAGGCTTGGCCTGCCGTCAGACGCGCGATGGCGGTGATGTCGAGCCACGGGCGCGCCGGATAGGTGATGGTCCCGAGGAAGGAATGCCGCCGCTCGAGATCCGACGTCCCCCATTCGACGACGTTCGGATCGCCGGCAGTGCTGCCGCCACCGAAGCCGCCGAAGGTGCCGCTGCTGAAACCGTTCTGCTGATCGCGTGCGCGCAGGAAGGTGTACGAGCCCTGCAGGGTGATGCCCTGCAACGTGAGCCCGCCGAGCGACACCGTCACCTGTGTCGAAAGGGAGTGAAGGCTCGACGTCAGCTCACTGACGCTTCCGTACTGCGGATACAGGCGCGACGCGATGATGCTCGTCGCACCGCTGATGGGCACGATGGTCGTCGGCGGCACGAACACCGGACGGCCTCCCTCGGCGTCGAGCGTGAACTTCGGCGTCGGATCGAGATTGAGATCGTGCGCGCCGGCCTGATTCACCCCGTACGCGAGCGAGCCGTCGACGCTGAACACGTACCGCTCGAGGAAGCGTTTGGTGGCCCCGAGCGACGAGCGCCATACTTTGGGCGCACCATATCCGTCCTCGAACAGCGTGACGTTGCGCCGTTGTCCGATCGCCACGGGGGGAACGGGTCCGCCGCTCGCGCACGCGCTCGGAATTGCGCTCGAATCGGCCAGATACGCCGGCCAATCGGGCGTCGGGACGGAGGGACCGATGCAGGTCAGCACGGCCTGGCCACCCGGAAGTCCGGTGGACTGGACGGATGTCGCGACGAGGTTCGACGAGATGCGGCCGCGGAACTCGCCGACGCCGCCGCGGAAGATCCACGAACCCTGGTTGAACCCACCCGGCCCGCCCCCGCCCCCGCGGCGCCCGGAATCCGGTTGCGGCGGAAGGCCAAGGAAATACGTGAACCCGACGCGTGGGCTGAGGTGCACTTCGGTCGGCGTCTTGTCCGTGCGCCGTCCGAACAGCGTCTCGATGTCGGGATTGTATTCCGGGGTCTGCGGAAAGCGCGTTCCCTCGAGGCGAAGTCCGTACGTCACCTGCAGCGCCGTCGACTCACGCCACGCGTCGCCCAGGTACAGCGCGGCGTTGTTGCTTCCGGCGAGCCGGTCATGACCGGAGATGGTGCGTGTGAACTGCGAGGGGCGGTTCGCGTCGAAGTCGGCGAGAGAGTTGTAGAAGAAGGTGCCGTAGCGGTTCGCGATCGTGCCGATCGTGGAGCGGTCCTCGTTGAGCAGACCGCCGAGCTTGAACCGGTGCGCGTTTCCGCTCGTGATCCACGACAGCTCGTCGGTCGCCTCGAGGAGCCGCGTGTGCTGTTCCTGCGGGAGCGACGGATTGCCACCGAACTGCAGGCTGGTGACGCTCTGCGTTCCGTCGTCGAGCGTCGACGCGACCGTGACACGGCCATCGGGCGCGACGAGGTACGGCTCCGTGTTCTGCCGATCCGACGACTGGTACACCCGCCCTTCGTTGATGAACCGGCCGAGGTGCGACGTGAGCGTCGCCATGATCCCGCCCCCGGTGGTGTGGAGATCGCCGCCGGTGCTGGGAACGCTGAACGGGGAGATGCGTGTGCCGTTCTGCAGCGAGCCCCGCCAGTCGCCGCGGAGCGTGAGCGTATGCATCTCACCGAGCGAATAGTCGAAGCGGACGATCGCGGATGCCTGGTCGGCGAGCCGATCGGGCGGTATCTCCGGAAGCGTCGGCGCCACGCCGAGCGTGCCAAGGCGCCCCAGAAACTTCTGCACGGAGTCGGGGCTCGCGCCCAGCCGCGCCAGCGTCTGCGCGTTGGCGGCGAGCAGCGACGAGAGGGGATTCGTCCGCCGGGAGATCGACGCCGCGCCGAACACGAACGCCTCGTCCTGGACAATCGGTCCGCCGGTACCGAAGCTGAGTGCGTTCTGCTGGTACTTCTGCCCGAAGGAGGCCGAGGACTCGTCGACGAACTCGAGCGACGGGTCACGCAGCTGGTAGGTGACGACTCCCTGCACGTTGTTGGTGCCGCCGCGCGTCGTCGACGCCACCTGGCCGCCGGTGAACTGCCCGCGGCTCACGTCGTAGGTGCTGGTGATGACGCGGGTGTTCCGGATTGCCTCCTGCGGTACGCTGCCCGAGCCGAAGCTGAGACCGTCGAGGGTGATCTGATTCTGGCTCGTCGGCTGGCCGGCGACGGAGAAGACGGCGGCCGTGGAGTCCGTCGCGGCCGTGCCGATCACCCCCGGCGCCAGGGTCGCCACCGTGGCGAGATCGCCCTTGTCGATTGGGAGCCGGTCGAGCTGCGCCGCGGACAGGTTGCGCTCGGTGCTGCCGGGCGTCGGCCGGTCATTCGCGTTGTCCCGCGTGTTCGTCGCGCGCACGGCGACGGTCGACAGCACCTGCGCATTGCGGCTCAACCGGATGTCGTGCTCCAACCGATCCTCGTCGGCCTGGCGCGCCACGCTGGCCTCGTACGGCGCGTAGCCGATGTACGTCGCGCGAATGCGATAGGAGCCGCCGCCATCCGGAAAAAGGACCGAATATTCGCCGCGCTCGTTCGTCGTCTTGCGACGCGTGATCCCGGTCTCGGCGGAGGTCACCTCCACTCGTGCGCCCGCCACCGGCGAGTTGTCCGGCGCGGTGACCTTCCCCATGATGATGTCGGTCGTCGAGCCGACCTGCGCGTCCGCGCGCGGCGCCACGAGGGCGGCGAGAGCGACGAACAGGCAGGCGACCAGCGTATGTCGAAGCACGGCGAGAGTGCGCATGTCGGTACGAAGAGTGATCGGTGAGCAGCCCGACGTCGGTCCAAGCGACGGAGCCGTCACATCCCGGTAATACGCCCGGATATGCGAGAAGCGTTGGCAGACTCGGCATCCGGCGCGGGTGCCTCGTCGTGCGACATGGCGTCGGCCGGGCCGCCAGCGCCCCGGAGCGGTCCACGGGCGATCGCGGTGCGAACCGTGTCGACGAGATCGCTTCCGGTCTGTCGGATGATCCGTGCCACCGTCCCGATGGCGGTGCCGATCATCCAGGCGGCGTCGATCGCCGGCGGCGCCTCACCCCCATAGAGCGATCGCACGATACGCGAACGCAGTGAGATGGCGATGGGCGTCGCGAACGAGAGCGCGTTGAAGTGTGGATCGTAATGGGTGCCGAGTCCCTCGATCAGCGCGGCCGTCCGCGCGAAGTACACGAGATTGCTCGGCACGATGATCGGCCAGTCGTACAGCTCACCGAGCACCTCGTCGGCGAGCAGCTCGACGCGCTGGCGCGTCGTCGTCCGGCCGTGGGCGACGTCGAGCAGCGTCGACGCTAGACGATGGATGACGGCCCGGTCGGCGCCCGACGCGACCAGTCCCAGCGCGTGGAAGCTCTCCGCCAACGCGTCGGCGTCGCGCTGGATCGCGGCGAAGATCGCCGCGACGAGCTGCCGTCGCAGCTCGAGCGGCACGCGGACGACCATGCCGAAGTCGAGGAGAATGATGCGACCGTCGGCCGCAACGTGCAGGTTGCCCGGGTGGGGATCCGCGTGGAAGACGCCGTGCAGGAGCATCATGCGTGCATAGAGCTCCATCACGCCGCGCACGATCTGATCCGGGCTGACGCGTCCCTCGCGAACCCAATCGTCGAGTCGATCCACGCGGCGTCCTTCGCAGTACTCCAGCACCAGGGCACGGCGGCGCACCATCGGCTCGACGACGCGCGGGATCCGCACCGCCGCGTAGTCGGCGAAGTTCGCGCGGATCGCGACCGCGTGCGCCGCTTCGCGCCGGAAGTCCATCTCCTCGACCACGCGCGCCGAAAACTCGTCGATCACGACGCGCGTGCCCACCACATGCGGATTGGGCCACCACCGCTCCACGATGCGGATGATGCGCCGCGCCGCACGGACGTCCGCGTCGACGAGTGCCTCGACGCCCGGCCGCAGCACCTTGACCACGACCTCCTGCCCGTCATAGCGCGCGCGATGCACCTGGCCCAGCGACGCCGCCGCCAACGGCTCGACGTCGAACCGCTCGAACAACGCGTGCGCCGACGCTCCGTACTCCGCGCGGATGATGCGCTCGACCTCGCGCACCGGCACCATCGGGACCTGGTCGGTGAGGCGCGTGAGGGCCTGCGCGTAGAGGGGAGCGAGGAGGTCGGCGCGGCCGGCGAAGAGCTGTGCGAGCTTGACGAAGGTGGGCCCGAGCGCGGCCAGTTGCTCGACGAGCCGCTGGGCGCGGCGCGCGTGGTCCTCCGCCGTCCGGTCGGCCGGCGCGCCGAACAGGAGCCAGCGATGCGAGTCGCGCCAGAAGGCCAGCGCGAGTGGGCCCAACCGGTACAGGATGACCAGCAGGCGCATACGCGCCCCCGTGCGTCAGCCGTCGCGCATGGACGCGGGGTCGACGCCGGTACGCCGGCACCAGGCCTCGTACGCCTGCGGCATGATCTCGGACGGCTTGATCTCGCTGCGTCCGCCCCAGAAGACGTTCGTGTACGAGACCGGGATGCCGACGCTCGCGAGGTGCGCGTCGATCGCCGCCTTGTGTGCGAGCACGGTCGCCTTCTCGGTGCCGTGGGCGACCGCCATGACGTTGACGTTCGCGAACTCCTCCCCGCCCTCGCGCCAGTACGCGTGGGTGAGGATGTGGTGGCGACCCACCTCGCGTCCCGCCTCGATCTCGCGGCCGGCCGGCACGCGCCAGTGGAAGAGCGCGTTGTACCGCGTGACGCGCGCGCCCGTCGCCGACGGCTTCACGTGCTCGAGGAAGGTCGAGAACCGTCCGATGACACCGCGGCCGGCCAATCGGCGCGCGACCGAGAGAAATTCCTCGTACGCGACGCCGGCTTCGTCGGCCCGGGCGCGCCATGGCTCGGACGTCATTTCCTGCGGCATGAGCTCGCGCTTGAGCGCCGAGAGCACGCGCCACTCGTGCGGCGAGAGCTGCACGATGTTGGTGTCGAGCACCTGGCCGGGCTCGTCGGTCTTGCTCCCGGGCTCGATGCCCCGGCGGCGCACGTGGCCGACGCCGAGCGCGAAGAGCCGCTTGGCGGGCATGATCCGGAACGCCGAGGCGCCGATGCGGGCCGCGAGCAGCTCGCAGTGCCGCTGCATGGAGAATCCTTGCGGTACCTTGACCGTCGTCCAGAGGCGATAGACGGATCCAGCCGTGTCGGTGTCCGTGCTGCGAATGACAACGTGGCCGGAGAAGGGATCGTCGTTCGCGAGGTAGTCGAACGCCGCGTCGAGCTGCTCGGCGGCGACCCGCCACGCGACGAGCGCGCCGGCCGCCAGGTTGGTCGCCATCAGCGTCTGGCGGACCCGTCGGATCACGCCGCTCTCGAGCATCGCGCGCAGCCGCTCGAGCACCGTCTCCACCGGCAGCCCGCTCAACGCCGCGATCTCGGCGAACGGATCCTCGAGGAAACCCGCGATGCGGTCCTCGCTGACGGCGAGGATGCGCGCGTTGATGGGGTCGGCGACGTCGGTCGGCGTGGGGAGCAGCGAGGCGGACATGAAGGAAAGATAACCTCCGATCGCGTCGCGGGATTCCCGACCGGCGCTGGACTCAGTAGCGCGGGAGGGTGTGGCGCACGTCGCGTGCACCGGACGCGACCCCCGCACCGACGGCCAGGCCGAGGGTGATCGCGGTGCCCGCGCCGACCAGCGGCAGGAAATGGAAGATCGGGAGGGCGATCACCCCCGCCGCCAGGCCGGCGACGATCGGGGCGATCGCCGTCTGCACCGCGTCGACGTATCGCAGCCGTCGTGTCACGAACCGGCGCGTCTGCGCAAAGGCGAGCAGGGCGAGCATGGCGGACACCAGAAAGCTCAGAATGACGTACATGGGAACCCCTCGTCGAGTATGGGTGCTGGTGACCGTACGCGAGGGTGGCGCGGCGGTTTCAATCGGCGCTGGCTACCATCGCGACCTCCGCATAGCTTGTTGCGACCTTCACCTCAGCGGCATGATCACGCTCCGCGTCACCCGCCACGACCGCAATGAGCAGCTCCTTGCCGAATGCGAGAGCGACGTGCTGCCATCGCGCGGCGAGGTGCTGCAGCTCGACACCGTGGAGAGCGACGGCAGCATGACGCGACCGAGCACGATGTGGCGCGTGGTCGCCGTCACGGTGCACGTGCCCTCGCTGCATTCGGCGTCGCCCGACGACGGGACCGCGCTGCGCGTCCGGACGGTGGAGGTCAGCGTGCTTCCCGACGTGTCGCTCTTCCCGGCGCTTGCGAGCTCCGCCGAGCAGGTGCTCTCCGAGTCGAGGATGTGACGGAGCAGTGATCGATCCGGCCTGCTCAAGCACGAAGCGCGCGGCTAGCTTCCGGCAGTGACTGTCGCCCGCTCCTCCCTGTCTTCGACCGCCGACGCCGCGCGCGACCGTCCGCTGCGCGGGAGCAACTTGCTCCTTCGTGTGAGTGACGCGCTGCCGGACCACCTCGCGTCCTGGCAGCTTCCGCCCGGGTGGAGTTGGGGCACCGAAGGCGCGTGGGAAGACCATCGGCATTTTCAGGAAGTGATCGATGCGCTCGGCCGGTCGCTGTCGCTCGTCAGCGCACCGCTGCCGGAGCATGCGCCATGGATCGAGGCGGAGGCGCGCGCGCTGGCGCATCGCAACCATCCAGCCGTGCCGACGACGTACCACTATTGGGCCTCGTACCAGGAGTCGCGTCGCGGCCCGGGCTATCTGCGCCGCTGGATCGCCGGTGAAACGCTCGGCGCGCGCCTGGCCCGCGCCGGCGCGGAGGACATCCCGTCCGTGGTGCGGACGATGCGCGAGATCGGATCGACCCTCTCGTATCTGCACGACGCCGGGAGCGTTCACGGGGCGCTCTCGGTCAACACCGTCGTCACGATCCCGATGGGGCGGATGTGGCTCATCGGATGGCAGTGGGCCGTACCGCTCGGGAGCATTCCGGCGGGGCTCGCGCCCGATTCGACGGCGATGCCGCTCGCGCCCGAATGGGGCGATAGTTGGGCGCCGACGTTCGCCAGCGACCAATGGCAGCTCGCGGCCCTGTGCTTCACCGCGCTGTCGGGCGAGATGCCGCCGCGCAACGACATCCCTCCGCTGCTGCTGGTACGTCCGGACGTCCCGCCGCAGGTGGCGCAGGTGATCGACCGCGCGCTCGAGCGCGAGCCATCGCGGCGGTACAGCTCCGTGGCGACGATGGTGCGTGCGATGGACCGCGTGATCGGCAGCAGGACGGTCCTCACGCTCAGCGGCGAGCACACCGCGGCGGCGCGGGAATCGCCCGAAGTCCGACTGCGCTGGGCGCTCGCCGAGGACTACGAGGTGATCGCGCCGCTCGGTGCGGGCTCCTTCGGATCCGTGTGGCGCGTGCGCGACCTGGCGCTCGGCCGCGAAGTCGCGCTCAAGCTGCTGCACCCGCACGTCGCGCGCGACGAGCGTGCGGTGGGGCGTTTCCGGCGCGAAGCCCGGCTCGCGGCGCAGCTCGCACATCCGGCGATCGTTCCGATCTACGATTGGGACAGTCGCGGCGACGTGACATGGTACACGATGGAGCTCGCCGAGAGCGGGTCCGTGGCCGATCTCATCGCGCGGGCTGGCGCGCGTCCGCTCGCCGAAGTGGCGCCGCAGATCGACAGCGTGCTGAGCGGGCTGGCGGCGGCGCATGCCGTCGGCATCATCCATCGCGACCTGAAGCCGGAGAACATTCTCATCGACCGGTATCGGCGGTGGCGGGTCGCTGACTTCGGCATCGCGAACCCGGCGGGCGAGGAGTTGGCGGGCGCGTCGGGAACGCCGGCGTTCTCGCCGCCGGAGCAGTTGCTCGGCGAGCCGCAGGACGCAACGGCGGACTGCTTCTCGCTGGCGGCGATCGCCGCGTTCGTCCTCAGCGGCGCGCCGCCGTTCGGTGAGGCGGACACCAAGACGATCCTTGCGCGAGAGCTCTCGGGCCAACTCGACGTCACGGCCTATCCCGCCGAGATCGGCGTCTGGTTGCAGCGCGCTCTTTCGCCCGAGCCCGAGAAGCGGTTCCCCGACGCGACGACGATGCAGGAGGCGTGGCGCGAGGCCGCCGGAACGGTGCTCGGCCGCGAGCGTCGGGGACCGTGGTGGCGGCGGATCTTCGCCGCCGAAGAGGGCGGCGAGGGCTGGTGGCGGGAGGACACGCCGGTCGCCGAGTGAGCGCGCACGCAAGGTGCAGGCGGAGTCGCGCATGACATTCCGCTCCATCAATCCAGCGACCGGCGAGACGCTCGCCGAGTTTCCCGCGCACACGCCGGGCGAGGTCGATGCCAAGCTGGCTCGCGCGCATACGGCCGCGCACGCGTGGCGCCGCACTCCGATTGCCGATCGCGCCGCCGTGGTGCGACGACTCGGCGACTTGCTCGACGGCGAGAAGGAGCGGCTCGGGCGCATGATGACGCTCGAGATGGGAAAGCCGATCGGCGCCGCGATCGAGGAGGCCGCCAAATGCGCGACGGCGTGCCGCTTCTACGCCACGCACGGACCGAGCTTCGTCGCAGACTCCGCCGTCGACGATCCCGAGCACCGCTCTTTCGTGGCGTATGATCCACTCGGTGTGGTGCTCGCGGTGATGCCGTGGAACTTTCCCTTCTGGCAAGCGATCCGGTTCATGGCGCCGGCACTCGTCGCCGGCAACGTCGGCGTGCTCAAGCACGCGTCGAACGTCCCGCAGTGCGCACTCGAGCTCGAGTCGCTCGTGCGACGCGCCGGCGCACCGGAGGGGGTGTTTCAGACGCTGCTCATCTCGAGCGATGCAGTGGCGGGTGTGTTGACCGATCCGAGAGTCGTCGCCGCGACGCTCACGGGAAGCGAGGGCGCCGGCAGCAGCGTCGCGTCCATTGCCGGCAAGCAGATCAAGCCGACCGTGCTGGAGCTGGGCGGCAGCGATCCGTTCATCGTCATGCCGAGCGCGGACTTCGAGCGCGCGGTGACGACGGCGGTGAAGGCGCGGACGATCAACAACGGGCAGAGCTGCATCGCAGCGAAGCGATTCATCGTACACACGGAGATCTTCGATCGGTTTCTCGAGCGCTTCGTTGCGGGCATGCGCGCGCTCAAAGTCGGCGATCCGATCGATCCGACGACGGAACTCGGGCCGCTGTCGTCGGTCAAGCTGGCGGGAGAGCTCGATGCGCAGGTGCGCGAGTCGGTGGCGAAGGGCGCGCGTGTCGTGCTCGGCGGCGCGCGGCGCGGTCCGGACTCGGCCTACTATCCGGCAACGGTCCTGACCGACATTCCCAAGGATTCGCCGGCGTATCGCGACGAGCTGTTCGGTCCGGTCGCGTGTGTGTTTCGCGCCCGCAACATCGAAGACGCGATCCACATCGCCAACGACACGCGATTCGGACTCGCGTCGAGCGCGTGGACGACCGTCCCCGCGGAACAGGAGCGGTTCGTGCGCGAGATCGACGCCGGAAGCGTCTTCGTGAACGACATGGTCGTCTCCGATCCGCGCTTTCCGTTCGGCGGGGTGAAGTCGTCGGGGTACGGGCGAGAGCTATCGGACGTGGGGATGAGGGAATTCACGAACGTCAAGACGGTGCGGATCCGGATCAGCGGCGAGGGAAACAAAGGGAGCACGGAATGAGGCAGCTCACCGGCTGACCGGATAGCTGACGACAAAGAGCTCAAGTCGTTAGGGGCCAGTCGACCGGTCAGCCGGTCGACGGCTCACCTTGACGGTCTACGCCTTTGTCTTCGGCCGGCCGCAACGCCACCCGAACGGTCGTCCCCCGTCCTCGCTCGCTCTCGATCGTCACCTCGCCGCCCCAGCTTTCGACGAGCCGTCGCGTGATCGCCAGTCCGAGCCCGCTCCCACTCGTGCGCGTCGAGAAATGCGGCTCGAAGATCCGCGGCAATACGTCCGCCGCGATGCCGACACCGTCGTCCGTCACCTCTATCGTCACGGAGTCTCCCATGTCCGGAGTGGCGGCCCGTCGAACCGTCGTATGCACCGTCTTGGCCTCCGCCAACCGTGCATTCTCGAACAGGTTGAGCAGTACTTCGCGCAGCTCGTCGGCGCGCGCCAGAGCGAAGGGGACCTCGCCATCGACCGCGCACGTCCAGCGCACGCGCCCTTCGCCGATCGTCTCGAGCCCCACGACGTCCCGCACCACCTCCGCGACATTCGTCGGCTCGGCCTGCGCGCGCGCTTCGGGCGCCCCGCCGTAGCGGCTGAACGCGCGGGCGATCTCGTCGAGGCGATCGATCTCCGTGAGGATGCGTGACACGTTCTGTTCGAGAATCGTGTCGAAGTCGCTGCGGCCGCGCGCGCGCAGCAGGTGCTGAACGCCGAGCCGGATCGGCGTCAGCGGGTTCTTGATCTCGTGCGCGACCTGGCGAGCCATCTCGCCCCAGGCGAGCACGCGCTGCGCACGTACGAGCTCCGTGACGTCGTCGAGCGTGAGCACCGCGCCGCCGCTCGAGAGCCGCGTCAGCTGGCCGCGCAGCGCACGGCCGGCGAATTCCAACTCGAAGTGATCCGCGTCCGCTCCCGAGCGCAGGAAGCGCATCACCCGCACCGCGACCGCGGGCGGCTCGACCAGCGTCGATCCGGCCGGAAGCGAGCGGCCAAGCAGCAGCTCGGCTCGTGGATTGGCGAGAATCACCGCGCCGGTGTCGTCGACCGCGATCACGCCGCTCGCGACGGTGCGCAGCACGGCGTTCGTGCGACGCTGGGCCTCGACCAGCTCGGCGCGGCTCGTCGCGAGATCCTCGGCCATGGCGCGGAACGCGCTGAACACAGGGACGAACTCGCTCACGGCGCTGGGCGCGAGCGAAATGTCGCGCTCGCCGCGCGCCACCGCGCGGGCCGCGGTTCGCAGTGCACCGATCGGCCGGGCGAGCTGCCGCGCCGCTTCGCCACTCAACCACACAGCGGCCGCCGCGCCGAGCGCCGTCGCGAATACCACCAGCACGCCGAGGTCCCGCCGCCGCCGGTCGAGCAACAGATCGTCCACGCGTGCCGGCGCGGCGATCACGAGATCCGAGCCGGGCACCGTCGGGAGCACGCGGTAACCGAGCATCCCCGTGGCCCCGGCGACCGCCTCGGGACGCGTCGCGCTGATCTCCTCCGACGCGCCGAGCTGCACCGCGACGTCGGGTCGCAGGAGCGTGCCCATGGGTGCGAGGTCGGCGAACAGCGAATCGCTGGCGCCGACGAGCACGCCGGACTTGTAGAGCAGCAGTTTCGTGTCGAGACGTGCGCTCTCCCGCTTGAGCCAATCCGCCTGCCGACTCGCCGACACCGCCCGCATCGTCTCCGTCACGAGCAGGCGCCGCGAGGTCTGCGCGTCGTCGAACAGCTGGCCCCACGACCACAGCGCAAAGGCGCCCGCGGGCACGAGGAAAAAGAGCGCGAGCGCCAGTGACAGACGCGTGCGGTAGCTCCGCATCCGCCGGCGCCGGAGACGGAGCCAGCGGCTCACGCGTCCGTCGGCCACGGCGCCGACGAGCCAGACCAGCAGCACCGCGCCGATGTTCACGAGCACGAGGAGCCCGCCGCGCGGAATCAGCGTGTCGAGCCCGCGCAGATCGACTTCGATGTGCGCTCGTGCCGGCCCCGTCGCACCGGCGACGGGCCAGTCGCCATGCAGCTCGTTGCCTTCGCGGCGCCAGCGAATCTCGCTGCGCGGCGCGAGCGGTTCCGGCACGACCTGCACGGTGTACAGCGGCTCGCTCTCCTGCGTGGGCGGAAGCCCATACCATCGCGAGTACGCATCGTTGCCGATGAGCCGCGTGCGGGGCGCCACGAGGATCGTCACCGCGCCGCCTCGAACGGGCACCGCCGCCACGTGCACGCCGTACGACGTCGCGCGCGTCGTCGTGGAGATTCGCTGCCCCGTCAGCTGCGCGCCGAGGGCCGCGGCGCCGACGGTGTCGAACGCGACGTCGAACGGCGCCGACCCGAAGGTGGCGAGCGGCGTCGCGCCCTCCCACGATGTGAGCGCCACGGGGTACCCCGACGCGGCGAGATCCGACGATACGTAGCGCTCGAGCAGGGTCTCGGCATTTCGCGGGAGCTCCTCGCCCTGCAGCGCCGACGCCAGACGGTTGGCGAGCGCGGCTCCGTACGCATCAGGGCCGGCCAGCCCACGCACGTCCCGCTCGGCCAGCTCGACGCGTCTGCGCGACGTCGCGCCCCACACGACCGTCGCCGACGCCAGCGCGGCGACCATGGCCGCGCCGAGCAACGCGCGCCGCGAGGGACGCGCGAGGACGAGCGTCCCCACCGCGACCGACCACAGGATGGTGAACCATGGCGGCCATTGTCCCGGCGCGTGCCACGCGAGAGGCGCGACGAGCGCCGCGACGAGCGCCAGCGCGGGGCCGAGTCCTGCTGGCGTGCCTCGCCGCCCACCGAGCGCGATGCGGCCGGCCCAGCTCGCGAGCACGAGCAGCGCGGTCGCGGTGAGACAGAGCGGCACGGTCCAGATCAGCCACAGCGCGTCACCGGCGCCCTCCGCCGGCGGTGTGATGCCGCGCGCCAGCGCGCCGACGACGAACGGACCGAGACCGATCGCCGCCGCCGCGAGGAGCACCGCCGCCGGCCGCGGCAGCCGGTCGCCGACCCGCCGGATCACGAGGATGACGAGGAACAGGAGTGTGGCGGCCGTGACCGCAAGCGCGGCGGCATTCGCCGTGAAGGCGCGCCCCGCGGGGAAGAAATAGACGGCCGCGTCGAAGAGCCGCGAGCGGGTGGAGAATTCACTCAGCGGTACCACGGTGACACAGCGCAGCACGACCAACACGCCAGCCACCACCGCCACCCCATCGACCTCGCGCCGCGCCACCAGGACGAGGAACGCCACCATGGCGATGAGCAGCGCGATGCCCGCCCGCACGCGCGTGCGCTCCAGGGTCCGGAACCGCACCTCGCCCGCGGATGGAACGAGCGCGCGGGCGACGAACAGCGTGCGCCCGCTATCGCGGTAGCGGAGCGCGTTCGTCTGACTCGTGTCTCCGGGCGGTCCGAAGACGAACCCCTCCGTCACCTCGGTGCTCGGGAGCTGCTGCGCCAGCCCGCGCGTCAGCCGGTCCGCCGGCGGCGCAGCGTACAGAAGGCTCGTGGCCACCGCGCGACGACCCGCGCTGTCAGCCGAGGCGTAGAGCGTGAGGCCAAACGGGGTGGCGACCACGCCCGACGGGTCGGTGAGCGCACGGGGATCGGCGTGCAGTGTGCCCGCCCACGCGAGCAGAGAATCGCCGCGAGCCACCAGCACGGCGCGGCGGTCGCGCGCTCCCCGTCCGATCGCGCGCTCGAGCGCGACCACGGTACCCTCCGGGTCGGTGGGTGTGGAGGCGACGGCGAGCGCGCGTCTCGCGGCATGTCGCAGGAATCGCAGCTCGTCGTCGACTCGGCCACCGAGCATCGCCTGCTGCCGCTCCGCTTCCGCGGCCGCCACCACCGACGGTGCGCGAGAGAAGCTCGCCAGCCGCAGCTCGGCACGACCGGCCACCACCACGAAGGCGGCGAGGGGGGCGAGGGTGACCGCCAGCGGCATCCGCAGGGACGGCGGCGACCAGCGCAGCGCCGCGACGGCGGCGACCGCGGTGGCGAGGACGCATCCGGCGACATAACCTACGCGCGGATCGGCGAGCCAGCTGCTCGCCAGCAACAGCGCCGCCGCCGCGGCTGCCGGCGCGACGAGCGCGCGGGGTCCCGCCGCGGGCAGCCACCGTCTCATCGTCTCGCGCAGAATGATCTACCCCTCCGACACCGCGGCAACGCCGCGCCGCATCAAGGAGCTGCGCCCCGACGAGGTCGCGGCCGCCGTCGCCGCCGACCCGCGGCTCATCATCCCCGTCGGCACCTGCGAGCAACACGGCCGGCACATGCCGCTCGGCTGCGACACGATCATCGCCGAGCACCTCGCGGACGACCTCTCGGCGGAATTCGGCATCCTGCGCGCGCCCACGCTGGAGTACGGCGTGAACGTCGCCACCGAGCGCGGGTTCCCCGGCAACGCCTCGCTGCGCAAGAAGACGCTGCACCGGATGTTGAACGATCTGCTCGACACGTGGGAGTCGACGGGGTTCAGGGAGTTCATCCTGCTGACGGCGCACGAACACGATCCGCACCAGGAGGCCCTGGCCACGGTCATCACGACGCGCGCGCGTGTTCGCGTCGTCGACATCTTCTCGGTGGACTTTCGCGAGCTGCTCGAAGGCCAGGCGGAGCCGATGCATGGCGATGAGGTCGATACCTCGCTGATGCTGTTCATCGCCCCCCACCTCGTCAGAATGGACCTCGCGGAAGACTATATGATGTCGCGCGACGAGCTCCGACGGTACCGCCGAGGCTGGCTGAAGATCCCGGATGGGAGCTCGGGCTCCATCGGTCGGCCCTCGCTCGCCACCGCCGCCAAAGGGGCCGCGATCTACGCCAAAATCCGCGAGCGAGTGCGCGACCGCGTCTTTCTCTCCATCGAGCCGGACCCCGACTGATCGGAAGCCGTGCAATCCGGGGCCGGCCGGCGTAGCTTTCTTTGACCGCTCCCCGCGGCCAAGAGTTCCATCCGCGCCGCCGCGTGTGAAACCCGCCGGCTCACCCCAGCGTACGACGGGGTGACCTCCACACAGGATCTCCCCTCCGATGCGCAATTTGGTGCTTGCCGCGCTCGTCCTGGTTTCCGGCGCGCCCGCAGCCAGCGGCGCCCAGACCCAAGCCCCGAGCGGTACGACGCTCACCCTGGACGACGCGATCATGCTCGCCAGGCGGAACAATCCGATCTATCTCGCCCAGGCCAGCAACCGCCGGACGGCCGACGCCGCGGTGCGCAGCGCCCGCGGCGCCTTCCTGCCCTCGGCGGATGCGTCGTTCGGGAGCCGGTATCAGCAGGGGGGCCAGCAGGTGTTCAACGGGCTGTCGTTCACCAACAGCTCCGCGACCATGCAGTCGAGCTACAGCTTCGACCTCAATTACCGGATCAACAGCGCCACCTTCGTCGCACCCAAGGCCGCTGCCGCAACGCGCGACGCCGTGGAAGCGGACATCACGGGCGCGTCGGAGCAGCTTCGCGCGGCGGTCACCCAGCAATATCTCACGGTGCTCCAGGCGCAGGCCCGCTCGTCGCTGCAGGACACGCTCGTCGCCACCGCCCAGACGCAGCTCGATCTCGCGAAGGCGAAGGTCGCCGTCGGCTCCGGAACGGTGCTCGACATTCGCCGCGCCGAGGTGGCGCTCGGCCAGGCACAGGTCGGCCTGCTGCAGGAACGCAACAACGTGCAGGTCGAGAAGCTGCGTCTCTTCCAACAGATGGGGGTCGCGCAGTCGGGCGATGCCGTGTTGACGACCGAGTTTCCCGTGCAGACGCCTTCGTTCGCCCTCGACTCGCTGCTCGACCTGGCGCGCCGCGCCAACCCTGCCATTCTCGCTCTGCGGTCGCGCGAGCGGGCGGCGGATCTGAACACACGCGTCGCCAAGGCCCTGTACACGCCGACGCTCTTTCTGAGCACGGGCTGGGGCGGCAACTCGTATCAGTACACCAACAGCGACTTCCTCGTGGATCGCGCGCGCAGCGGCGTACTCGCGTCGCAGGCGTCGTGCTTCCAGCAGGACTCCATTCACCAGGCCGTCGGTTACGGACCGCTGGGCTGCAATGGGCCGGCGTATCAGTTCACCGACGCCCAGGCAGCGGCGATCCGCAGCAGCAACAACCAGTTCCCCTTCCGGTTCCAGCGCGCTCCGATGGCGCTCACGGCACAGCTGACGATCCCCGTGTTCGACAACTTCAACCGCGAGGAGAAGGTGGAGCGCGCCCAGGTCGATCGTGAGACGGCGATGTACAACGTGCGCGCGAAGGATCTCGCGCTCACCGCCGACGTCACGCAGGCCTACCTCACGCTCCAGACGGCGGCGCAGACGGTGGCGCTGAATGACCAGACGGCGTCGAAGGCGAAGGAGGAGCTTGCCTTCGCCGAGGAGCGGTACAAGGTCGGCGCGGCGACCTTCCTCGACGTCACGACGTCGCGCGAGTCGTACGAGCGCGCGTTGGTCGATCGAGTGAACTCGGTCTACGACTACCACAAGGCCTATGCCGCGCTCGAGAACGCGGTGGGCCGTCCCCTTCGTTAAGCCCCCTCGCCACAGAGAGACTGGATATGAGCAAGCGCGTGAAGTGGTCAGTCGCCGGCGGGGTGCTCCTCGTCATCGTCGCAATCGGCGGGCTCACCGCCGCGAAGAGCAGCAAGAAGGCGGTCGAGGTTCGCACGGAGCTCGTGCAGGGCCGCGAGCTCGTCGCGTCGGTCACGGCGAGCGGCCAGGTGCGGCCACAGATGAAGGTCGACCTCAGCGCCGACATCACGGGCAAGATCGTGAAGCTCGCGGTGAAGGAAGGCCAGATGGTCACCAAGGGGCAGTTCCTCCTGCAGATCGACGCCCAGCAGGCGGAGGCCGCGGTGCAGCGCATGGAGGCGTCGCTCGCATCGAGCCGCGCGCAGATGGCGCAGGCTGAGGCGAATCTCCTGCAGGCGCAGAAGAGCTACGAGCGTACAGCGCAGATCAAGAAGACCAATCCGACCCTGATCTCGGACGAGCAGATGGAGCAGCTCCGCACGGCGGTCGACGTGAATCGCGCGCTGCACGAGGCCGCGCGTCACTCGGTGGACCAGTCGACGGCGTCGCTGCGCGAGGCGCGCAGCTCGCTGGATAAGACGACGATCTATGCGCCGATGGCGGGACGCGTGACGCGGCTCAACGTGGAGAACGGCGAGACGGCGATCCAGGGCACGCTCAACAAGGACGCCGCCACGCTGCTCACCATCGCGGACATGAGCGTGCTCGAGACCAAGGTGAAAGTCGACGAGACGGACGTCGCGCGCATCCAGCTCGGCGACTCGGCGGTCATCCAGATCGATGCCTTCCCCGACACGACCTTCTTCGGCCGGGTCACGGAGATCTCCAACAGCTCGGTGAAGGGCACGGCGACGGCGCAGGCGTCGAGCGACCAGGCGGTGGACTACGAGGTGACGATCCAGCTCCTCAACACGCCGCCCGAGACGCGCCCGGATTTCTCGGCCACGGCGAAGATCATCACCGCGAGGCGGAAGAACGCGTTGTCCATCCCGATCATCGCGCTCACGGTGCGCGAGAACGAGGCGCTCATGGCCAGCGACACCGCCGTGGGTCTCGGCAAGCCGAAGCCCAAGAAGGAGGTTGGCAAGAAGGACGTCGAGGGCGTGTTCGTCGTCGGCAAGGACAACAAAGTCACCTTCCGGCCGGTGAAGGTCGGCATCGCGGGGGAGAAGCACTTCGAGGTGATCAGCGGCGTGAAGCCGGGCGAGAAGATCGTCGCGGGCACGTACCAGGCGATCCGCGAGCTGAAGGACGGCATGGTGGTCCGCGAGGCGAAGGTGGACCCCAAGAAGCCGCAGGCCGGATCGTGACCGCCGACAGCACCGTCGAAGCGCCGCTCGGGGCCACCGCCGAGCGGCAGGCGGTCCTCGCCACGCCAGGAGCGACGCCGGACAAGGATTGGGTCATCGTCACGCGCGGCATCAAGCGCGAGTACGACATGGGGGGCGAGATCGTGCGCGCGCTCCGCGGCGTCGATCTCGCGATCCGGCGCAACGAGTACGTCGCGATCATGGGTCCGTCCGGCTCTGGCAAGTCGACGCTGATGAACGTGATCGGCTGTCTCGACACGCCGAGCGAGGGCGAGTACTGGTTGAACGGGACGCGAGTCTCCTCGATGAGCGACGACGCGCTCGCGCGCGTGCGCAACAAGGAGATCGGCTTCGTCTTCCAGACGTTCAATCTGCTGCCCCGCGCGACCGCACTGCACAACGTCGAGCTCCCGCTCGTGTACGCGGGAGTCCCATCGGACGAGCGGAAGCGCCGCGCGAAGGAGGCGCTCGCCCGCGTCCAGCTCGAGACGCGAATGGACCACCGGCCCAACGAGCTGTCGGGCGGCCAGCGCCAACGCGTTGCCATCGCCCGCGCGCTCGTGAACAATCCGTCGATCCTGCTCGCCGACGAGCCGACCGGCAACCTCGATTCGCAGACGTCCGAGGAGATCATGCGAGTGTTCGAGTCGCTCGCGTCGCAAGGTCAGACCGTGATCATGGTGACGCACGAGCCGGACATCGCCCAGCATGCGCGCCGGATCGTGATCCTGCGGGACGGATTGGTCGCCTCGGACGAGCGGCGCTCGGCCTTTGTCGAGAAATTGGGATTACCTTCAGAGACGTGAATCGCGAATCGTGAGCCGCGGGTGACTCAGCCTGTTCGACCTGCCGCCTCGATCCCTCGCCGCGCCCCCTGTGCCCTTCCTCGACGCCATCCGTCTCGCCCTGCAACAGATCTGGGTGCAGAAGCTCAAGAGCTTCTTCACCCTGCTCGGCGTGATGATCGGCGTCACCTTCCTCATCGCCGTCGTGTCCATCATCGGCGGGATGACGCGCTACATGAGCGACCAGCTCGTGGGCAAGCTGATCGCGATCAACTCGTTCGAGGTCCGGCAGCAGCCCAAAGTCAACATTGCCACGTCGCCCGAGCGGTGGCGCGAGCTGAACCGGCGGCCGCCGGTGAAATGGGAAGACATCCCGTCCGTGGCCGATGCGCTCGGGCCGGATGCTCGATGGGCTGCGTATGGGGCGGGACCGCTCCCCGTCGAGTCCCGCTACGTGAACCGTCCGAAGCCTGCGACGGTGTACTGCGTCACGAGCGAGTACTTCGACATCAAGAGGATGGAGCCGTCCCGCGGCCGGCTCTTCTCTCCGGTCGAGTACGCCAGCGCGAGCAACGTCGTCGTGATCGGCGACGAGCTCGCGACATATTACTTCCCTAATCTCGACCCCGTGGGCCGCGAGCTCATCATCCGCGGCATCCCGTACCAGATCGTCGGTGTGATGGAGAAGCAGGGCAGCGCGTTCGGCCGGTCTTTCGACCAGTTCGTGATGGCGCCGCAGTCCTCCCCCCTGCTCAAGCTCGTCACCGCGCACGGCGTGCTCAACTCGATCATGGTCCAGGCACCGAGCCGCGAGGGGATGCTCGTGCAGATGCAGCGGGTTCGAGAGGTAATGCGCATCCGCCGCCACCTGCATCCCAACCAGGCCGACAACTTCGAGCTCGAGACCTCCGACTCCGCGCTCGAGTTCTGGAACAAGATCAAAGGCTATCTCGTGATCGCCGGCGTCGCCCTCCCGGCGATCGGGCTCGTGGTCGGCGCGATCGTCATCATGAACATCATGCTGGTGGCGGTCGCCGAGCGCACCCGCGAGATCGGCATCCGCAAGTCGCTCGGCGCACGCCGCCGCGACATCATGAGCCAGTTTCTCGTCGAGAGTGCGACGCTCAGCACCATCGGCGCCAGCCTCGGTGTAGCGGCCGGCTTCGGCTTCGCCAAGCTGATCGCGGCGGTCACGCCGCTCCCCGCCGCGGTGGAGCTCTGGTCCGTGCTGCTCGGCGTCTCGATCGGTGCCGGTGTGGGGATCGTCGCGGGGATCTACCCGGCGAGCCAGGCCTCGCGGCTCGATCCCATCACCGCCCTCCGGGCGGAGTAGACCATGGCCCTCGCGCAGCAGCGCCTGCACGCGATGCGAGAGGGGGTGCTCATCGCCCTCGATTCCATCAAGTCCAACAAGGTTCGCGCGGGCCTCACCATCCTCGGGGTCGCCGTGGGGGTGTTCGTCGTGGTCGTCATCTCGGCGGCCATCCACGGCATCAACGCCAGCGTCGCCAAGGACTTCGAGAGCACCGGTCCCACCACGTTCTTCGTCTCCCGTTTTCCGATCAGCTTCGAGCGGTGTGACGGCACGGATGCCACGTGCAAGTTCCTGCACAATCCGCCGCTCACGCTGGCCGACGTCGACGCCCTCGAACAGTTGCGCACGGTCCGGGTGGCGGGAGCCCGGAACGACATCTCCAAGCCGGTCGCGTACAAGGACAGGCGGCTCACTGGCGTGCAGGTGAGCGCGTTCACCGCCAACTGGCAGCAGCTCGACGGCGGCGGCGACATCTTCCCCGGGCGCAACTTCACGCCGGCGGAAGCCAAGGGCGGCGCGCGCGTCGTCGTGATCAACGACGACCTGGCCAAGAGCCTGTTCGGGGAATCGGATCCGCTCAACAAGACGATCCAGCTGGGGGATCAACCGTTTCTGGTGCTGGGCATCTATCACTACAAGGCGAGCTTCCTGGCCGGTGGCGATAGTCCGCGAGCAATCATCCCGATCGAATCAGCGCGCAAGCATCTGGACGCATCGTACGACAACGTCGGCCTCGCGGTCATCCCGGCCACCGACGCCACGCGCGCCGATGCAATCGACGATGTCATCGCGACGATGCGGGCGCGCCGGCGCCTGCGCCCGTCGGCCGACAATACCTTCGCCATCATCACGCAGGATCAGCTGTTCGACGTCTACAACAAGATCTTCGGCACCTTCTTCCTCGTGATGTTCGTGCTGTCCGCGGTGGGCCTGATCGTCGGCGGCGTCGGCGTCATCGCGATCATGATGATCTCGGTCACCGAGCGCACGCGCGAGATCGGTGTGCGCAAGGCGCTCGGCGCGACGCGCGGCACCATCCTCTTCCAGTTCCTCGTGGAGGCCGTGACGATGACCGGGATCGGCGCGATCATCGGCCTCGTCGTCGGCGCTCTCGTTTCGTTCGTGATCGCCCACACGACGCCGGTGGCGGCCAGCGTCCCGCCCCTTGCAGTCCTCGCGGCGCTACTGACGAGCTGCGTGACGGGCATCCTCTTCGGAATGCTCCCGGCCGCCAAGGCGGCGCGGCTGGATCCGGTCGCGGCACTGCGATACGAGTAGCGAACGTCTCGGGGGCCTCGCCTGACACTTTCCGCCCCGGCGCCCGTAGGGCCCGCACCACCCTCTCCCGGCGGATCCGCATGCCGTTCCACGAAGCCATCCGGCTCGCCCTCCAGCAGATTCGCGTCCAGAAGCTCAAGAGCTTCTTCACGCTGATCGGGGTGATGATCGGGGTCACCTTCCTCATCGCCGTCGTGTCGATCGTCACCGGCATGAGCAAGTACATGGAGGAGGACTTCGCGGGACGGCTCCTCGGCGCCAACACCTTCACGCTGCGGCGATTCCCCTGGTTCGGGAACAACGTGACGATGGAGCAGTGGCGCGAGTGGCAGCGGCGGCCCCGCGTCTACCACTCCGACGTCGACATCATCCGGAATGCGCTGCCCACCGGCACCCGATACGCCGTCGAGAGCGAGGAGAATCTGTGGGCGAGCACCCCCTACGCCCGGCCGCGCCAGGTCGATGCCCATGCGGTCGAGGGAGACTACTTCACGATCAAGAAGTACGATCTCACGAGCGGACGGGTGTTCACCCAACAAGAGGCCGAGCTGGGCACGCCGGTGGTCGTGATCGGTGACGAAGTCGCGAAGTTTTTCTTTCCAGGGCTCAATCCCGTCGGACGAGCGCTACGCATCGGGGGGATTCCGTACGCCGTGATCGGCGTGATCGAGCATCAAGGGAACCTGTTCGGCATCTCCCTCGACAAGACCGCGTTCGCGCCGTTCAACTCCCCGTTGCATCGCCTCACCAATCCGCGGGGCGACATCGATGGCCTCATGGTGCAGGCGTCGAACGAGGTGATGATGAACGATGCGATGGAGACGGTGCGCGAGGTGATGCGCGGCCATCGCAAGCTGCGTCCCGGCACGGAGGACAACTTCGTGATGGAGACGTCGGCCACGGCGCTGGCGGGCTTCGAGAAGGTGCGAAGCGTGATGACCATCGCCGGCACGGCGCTGCCGGCGATCGGCCTCGTGGTCGGCGGGCTCGTGATCATGAACATCATGCTGGTCGCCGTGGCCGAGCGCACGCGCGAGATCGGCATTCGCAAGTCGCTGGGCGCGCGGCGCAAGGACATCCTGCGCCAGTTCCTCGTCGAGAGCGCGACGCTCAGCACCTTCGGCGCGGTGCTCGGCATCGTGCTCGGCATCCTCGGCGCGAAGATCATCTCGTGGAACACCCCGCTTCCCGCGTCGGTGGCGCCATGGTCGCTCGTCGTCGCGACGCTGCTCGGCACGGTCGTCGGCATCGTCTCGGGGATGTATCCCGCGCGCCGCGCCGCGTCGCTCGATCCCATCGACGCACTGCGCGCGGAGTAGCTCATGCGAGTGTTCACGCCATTTTCGATGGCCTTCGAGGGCGTCGGCATCGCGATCGACGCACTGCGCGCCAACAAGGCTCGCGCCGGTCTCACCATCCTCGGCGTCGCCCTGGGTGTCTTCGTCGTCGTCGCGATGTCCGCCGTGGTGCGCGGCATCAACGACTCGTTCCGTCGCGACATCGAAGCGGCCGGACCGACGTCGTTCTTCATCTACCGGCGGCCGATCAGCGGGTTTCAGGCGTGCGACGGCACCGACGAGACCTGCCCCGAACGTCGCAACCCGGCGATCACGCTCGACGAGGTGCACACGATCGAACGTCTGCCGAGCATTCGCGCCGTGACGTCGCATGTCGGCACGAGCGCGAGCTTCAAGTACAAGGACAAGGTCATCCCGAACGCGGGGATGGAAGCGTACACCCCGAACTGGACCGAGATCGACGGCGGCGACATCTATCCGGGCCGTAGCTTCACGTACGCCGAGAACGCGACGGGCGCGAAGGTCGTGCTGGTGAACGACAAGCTCGCCGAGCAGCTGTTCGGCACGTCGGAGCCGGTGGACAAGGTCATCAAGATCAACGATGTCGAGTTCAAGGTGATCGGGTTCTACCATTACACCGCCAGCCCGATGGGCACGCCGACCTCGGCCGGCGGCGGCGACTCGCCGAAGGCGATCGTGCCGTTCGAGAGTGCGCGGCGGCATCTCAGCCTCTGGATGCGCGGCAACAACCTCATCGTGAAGCCGCACACCGGCGTCTCGGTGGAGGACGCGGTCGACGACGTGACGGCCGCGCTGCGCGGGCGCCGCGGACTTCGGCCGGGTCAGAAGAACAACTTCGACATCGTCACCCAGGATCGTCTCTGGGCGATCTACCAGAAGCTCTTCGGGACCTTCTTCGTCGTCGGGCTCGCGCTGTCGTCGGTCGGACTGCTCGTCGGCGGCGTCGGCGTCGTGGCGATCATGATGATCTCCGTCACCGAACGGACGCGGGAGATCGGGGTGCGGAAGGCACTGGGCGCTACGAAGTGGACGATCCTGTGGCAGTTCCTGGTGGAAGCGGTGACGCTGACAGGCATTGGCGCGGCGCTGGGCCTCGCGCTCGGCATGCTCGTCGCGTTCGGCGTGCGAACGGCGTGGCCCGCGATCCCGGCCGCAACGTCGTGGGGCAACGTCGCCGCCGCACTCGGCATCAGCGCGGTGACCGGCATCCTGTTCGGGATGCTGCCGGCGGTGCGCGCGGCACGGCTGGACCCCGTCGTGGCGCTACGGTACGAGTAACACGGGGTGAACGAGCTCCTCGCCTGACCGCCGCGCTGGCGGTCGGCTATATTCCCAGCCCATGCTCCCCGACCCCGTGGACATCCTCGCCGTCGCCGCTCATCGCGACGACATCGAGCTGACGTGCGGCGGGACGCTCCTCAAGGCAGCCAGGCAGGGCCGGCGCACGGCGATCCTCGATCTCACCCAGGGTGAGATGGGCACACGCGGCTCGGCCGAGCTTCGCGCCGACGAGGCGTCACGCGCCGCGGAGATCCTCGGCGTCGCCGCGCGCGAGACGTTGGGCCTCCCCGATGCGGGCATCGAGAACACCGTAGCGACCCGCGAAGCACTCGCGCGCGTCATCCGGCGATTTCGTCCGCGCGTCGTCATCGCACCGGCGATGGAAGGCCGGCATCCCGACCATCGCATCACGGCGCAACTCGTGCGCGACGCCTGCTTCGTGGCGGGGCTCGCCAAGGTCGTCCCCGACGTTCCCAAGCATCGCCCGTTGAAGATTCTTCACTGCCTCACATACCGGCAGGATTTCCTGCGCCCGAGCTTCGTCGTCGACATCAGCGAGGAGTTCGAGCAGAAGCTGGCGGCGGTGCGATGTTACCACTCGCAGTTCGAGGGCGCGCTCCAGGCCGGCGAGGTGTATCCGACCGGCGAGCCGCTCTACGACGTCGTCACGCACTACGCGGCGTTCTATGGCTCGCTGATTCGCACCCGGTACGGCGAGCCGTTCTTCACCACCGAGATGATGCGCGTCGACGACGTGTGCTCGCTCGAGGTCGCGACCTTTTGAGCGCCGACCCGTCGAGCGAGGTCACGTACGGATCGTACCTCGCGCTCGACTCGCTGCTCGGCCTGCAGCATCCCCGCTCCGAGCATCCCGACGAGCTGCTGTTCATCGTCGTCCATCAGGCGAGTGAGCTCTGGTTCAAGGAGATCCTGCACGAGCTCGAGCTCCTCGTCGGCGCGTTCACGTCGCACGAGGCCGAGTTCGCGTTGTTCTTCATGGGGCGCATCAACGCGCTCATGCGCATCGTGTCGGCGCAGCTGTCGGCACTCGAGACCCTTCCGCCGCAGCACTTCGCCGAGTTCCGCCAGCATCTCGGGACGTCGAGCGGATCGCAGAGCATTCAGTTTCGCGCCATCGAGGCGGCGTCCGGACTCCGCGAGCCGCACTTTCTGCGCGTGCTCCGGCAGCACGGCCAGATCCCGCCGCTCGTACAGCGATGGCTCGATCGGCCGACCCTGCAGGATCTCTTCCTCGATCTGCTGCGGGCGCAACACGTAGAGCTCGAATCGCTGTACACGGGCGAGCGGCCGACGACGTTGTTCTTTCTCGCCGAGGCGCTGCTCGAATACGAGCAGCAGTTCGGACAATGGCGCTTCAAGCACGTGCAGCTCGTCGAGCGCGTGCTCGGCACTTCCACCGGCGGCACCGGGGGAACGCTCGGCGCGCGGTACCTCGCAAGCACGATCGACCAGAAGTTCTTCCCCGCTCTCTGGGCCGTGCGCGCCAAGTTCTACGGCACCGCCGCCCGATGATCCACGACATCTCGGTCGTGGTTCGGCCGGGGACCCCGGAATGGCCCGGCGACGTTCCGTTCAGCTGCGGCTGGACCTGTCGGCTCGCCGACGGCGCGAGCGTCAATCTGTCGCACATCGCGGGAAGCCCGCATGTCGGGACGCACGCCGACGCGCCGGTCCATGTGCGCGACGGCTGGCCCGCGAGCGACGAGCTGCCACTCGAGCCGTTTCTCGGCCCCGCGTTGCTGCTCGACGTGAGCGACACCCCGAGCGGCGAACTCTCGTTGCGAGCCGATGATCCGCGTCTCGATGGGTGTGAACGGCTGCTGCTGCGCACCGGACGGAGCATCGCGTCCGGCGGCTTTCCGCCAGCGTGGCCATACCTCGGAGCGTCCGCGGCCCGCGATCTCACCAGCCGAGGCGTTCGTCTCGTCGGCACCGATGCGCCGTCGGTGGATCAACGCGAGAGCAAGACGCTGGAGGTTCATCGCGCGCTCTTTGGCGGCGGCGCCTACGTGCTCGAGAACCTCGATCTGCACGATCTGGCCCCGGGAACGTACGACCTCATCGCTCTGCCGCAGCGGCTCGGGGGGCTCGACGCGGCGCCAGTGCGGGCGGCGCTGAAAGACCGTGAACCGTGAGCCGTAGTTGACCGGCTGACTGGTCGACTGACCCGTCATCTAGTCAACGACTGACCGCTCACCGTCAACGGTTCATGCTTCTCCGTTCACCGGTTTCTCCCTTTCTCCTAAGTCGTTAGCTTTCAACCGTATGCCCGACCCTGTCTACCTCGACCACGCCGCCACGACCCCCGTCAGGCCGGAGGTGCTGGACGCGATGCAGCCGTTCTTCGGCCCGCGCTTCGGTAACCCGTCCAGCGTGCATCGGTGGGGACGCGAGGCGCGGGCCGCGCTCGACGAGGCGCGCGAGCGGGTGGCGCGGTGTCTCGGCGCGCGGCCCGATGAGCTTTGTTTCACGTCGTGCGGCACGGAGGCGGACAACATGGCCGTCCTTGGCGTCTGGCGCGCGCGACGCCGCGATGGCGCACGGACGGCCGTCGTCTCCACGCCCATCGAGCACAAGGCGGTTCTCGCGGCCGTGCACGAGGCAGCGCACGAGGGCGGCGAGGAGCGCTACGTCGCGATGCGCCCGTCGGGCCTCGTCGACCGCGCTTCGTTCGATTCCCTGATCGACGAGCGGGTCGCGATCTGCTCGGTGATGTGGGTCAACAACGAGATCGGCGTGATGCAGGATGTGCACGCATTGGCCGAACATGCCCGGTCGCGCGGTGTCGTATTTCACACCGACGCCGTACAGGCGTTCGGCAAGGCGGAGATCGATGCGCAGCGCACCCCGTTCGACATGCTCTCCATCTCCGGGCACAAGATCGGCGCGCCGAAGGGGATCGGTGCGCTGTACATCCGTCGCGGCACACCGATGGAGCCGCTGATGTTCGGCGGTACGCAGGACCGCGGTCGCCGCCCGGGAACCGAAAACGTCGCGATGGCCGTCGGGTTGGCGCGCGCCGCAGAGCTCGCGGTGGCCGAGCGGGCGCACGAGTGGGCAAAGCTCGAAGCCATGCGTGACCGGCTGGAAGCGGCGTTTCTCGCGCGCATCCCGGACGCGGTGATCCATGGGCGCAGCGCACCGCGTGCGCCGCACATCACCAACGTCTCCGTCCCGGGGACTGACAGCGAGTCGCTGCTGATGGCGCTCGACCTGCGGGGCGTCGCGTGCTCGGCGGGATCGGCATGCCAGAGCGGGAGCGTGTCACCGTCGCACGTGCTCGCCGCGATCGGCGTCGCGCCGGACCTCGCGAGCGCGGCGATTCGCATGAGCCTCGGCGCGCTCACGACCGACGCGTGCATCGACCGCGTCGCCGAGCTGTTCCCCATGCTGATCGAGAAGGCGCGCCGGCTGGCGCCGTCGTGAGCTGCTGATGGCTGAGCGCGTCCTCGTCGCGATGAGTGGTGGCGTCGATTCGTCGGTGGCCGCGGCGCTGCTCGTGCGCCAGGGATACGACGTCGTCGGCGCGACGATGCGGCTCGGCTGCCATGACGACGCGGCCGACCTGCCCGACCGTCCCTGCTGCTCGCTCGACAGCGTGAACGACGCGCGCCGCATCTGCGAGCAGCTGGGCGTGCCGCACTACGTGCTCAATCTCGAGAGCGCGTTCAACCGCGACGTCGTCGATGATTTCGTGGCCGAGTATGCGCGCGGACGCACGCCGATCCCGTGCGTGCGCTGCAACACGTTCACCAAGTTCCGCGACCTGCTGCACAAGGCGGACGCGATCGACGCGCGGTGGATCGCGACGGGTCATTACGCGCAGGTCGAGCGCGGCGTGCTGCGCCGCGGCTTGGATCCCAACAAGGACCAGTCGTACTTCCTCTGGGGCATCCAGCGCCCGGTGCTGTCGCGGATGCTCCTCCCCGTCGGCGGTCAGACGAAGGCGGAGACCCGCGCCGTCGCGCACGAGCTCGGACTCGAGCTCATCGCCGAGAAGCCGGAAAGCCAGGACATCTGCTTCGTGCCGGACGGGGATCACGCGAAGGTGATCGCGCGTCGCCTGGGCGCCACCGCGCCTGCCCTGTCACGCGGCCCGTTCGTCCTGGTCGACGGCAGCGTCGTCGGTGAGCACGAGGGGTTCGCGCGATTCACGGTCGGCCAGCGCCGCGGCCTGCCCGGCGGATTTCGGGAGCCGATGTTCGTCGTCGAGATCCGCCCCGAGACACGCGCCGTCGTGATCGGCTCGCGCGACGCGCTGGTCGGGCGCGGGGTCGTGGCGAGCGAAGTGAACTGGCTGCTCGATGCCCCCGCGCTCGGCAGCGAGGTGGAGGTGCAAATCAGACATCGGTCCCGACCGGCACGCGGCACGCTGGTGCGCGTGGAACGCGAGAGGGTGGAGATCGCGCTCGAGACCGGTCTCACTGCGATCACACCCGGCCAGTCGATGGTGATGTACGACGGAGATACGGTGGTCGGCGGAGGCGTGATCGAACGAGCGCGGAAGGACCTGCCCATTCTGGCAGCGTAGAGCTTTTCCGGCCTACGAAGTACCCGGTACGTGGTAGGAGGTACAGAAGTACCCGGTATTCGGTGCTAGTTGGCTCGCGTCGAGCGCTCGCTGGGAAATCGCTCGATCAGTGTGCGGATGCTGCGTCGGATAGCTGCGGCACGCTCCGCGAGCTCCTCGCAGCGGTGTCCCGGTAGGATCGCCAAGTCTGCCGCCAGCGTGAGATGATGCTCAGTCTCCGCCGCCGACCCCGCCGCAATCTCTAGGTACCGGATGGTTTCGGCGCGCGACCGCTTGCCGCAGCCCTCAGCGATGTTGGCTCCAATAGACAGTGCGGAGCGCTTGAGCTGGGAAGTAACGATGCGCTTGTCAGGCTGGGTCGCCGTAGCGCATAGAGCGTGGATCTCGATGGCGAGATACCGCGCGCGAGTCCAGACGGAGAGCTTGCGGAAGTTGTGCACGCCGAAACTTGGCGATCCTGCCGGCGAGCTGCGTCATCCAAACACTTCCGAGAGGAGCGCCGAATACCGGGTACTTTTGTACCTCGTACCACGTACCGCGTACGAGATACGACGTAGGCCGAAATGCACACCTACGATTTATACTCCATCGCCTCAGCGAATTTCTTCATCGCCTCCTCCTGCTCCGGAGTCAGCTTCTCCGGCACCGTCACCTCCACCTCGACGATCAGGTCGCCGCGCTTGCCGTCGCCGCGCTCGATGCCCATGCCCGGGACCCGGAAGCGCTTTCCCGACGTCGTGCCCGGCGGGATCTTCACCGTCACTCGCTTTCCGTCGAGCGTCTTCACGTTGATCTTGGAGCCCAGCGTCGCCTGCGCGATGTTGATCTTCACCGGCGCGATCAGGTCCAGCCCTTCGCGACGATAGAAGCGGTCCGGCTTCACCCGGAAGGTGATCAGGAGATCGCCGGCCGGTCCCCCGTTGGGTCCCTTCGCGCCCTGGCCTTTGAGGCGAATCCGCGTGCCGTCGTCGACCCCCTTCGGCACCGTGATCGTGATCTTTTTGCGCGTCCGCACTTCGCCGCTGCCGGCGCACGTCGGACACCGTTCCGTCGGCACCTGTCCGCGGCCGAGGCAGACGGGACACGGCCGCTGCACCGCGAAGCCGCCTTGTCCGAAGCTGATCGTCCCCCGTCCGCCGCATTCCGGACAGGTGACCAGCTTGGCGCCGGGCGCGGCGCCGGAGCCGTGGCAGGTCGGACATTCTTCGGTGACGTCGAGCTCCACCGGGACCTTGCCGCCGAGCGCCGCGGTGCGGAAGTCGATCTCGAGCGTCGCCTCCACGTCCTCGCCGCGTTGCGGACCACGCGGGCGTTGGCCCGGACCCGGGCGCGCGTTGCCGCCGAACATCGAGCTGAAGATGTCGCCGAAGCCGCCGAGGTCGAGATCCTCGAAGCGGAAGCTCCCCTCGCCGCCGCCGGGCGGCGAATAGGTGTACGAGCCGCCGCGTCCGCCCCCGGCGCCCGGTCCGCGCGCACCGCCGCCCGTGTAGCCGCCGAACGCCCCCAGCCGACGCATGTCGTCGTACTGCTTCCGCCGCTCGGCGTCGCCCAGCGTCTGATACGCCTCGGAGATCCCCTTGAACTTCTCCGCCGCCGAGGCGTCGCTGGGGTTCTTGTCCGGGTGGTGCTTCGCCGCGAGCTTGCGATACTGCTTCTTGATCTCGTCTTGCGTCGCGGTCGACGGAACGCCGAGGACGGCGTAATAGTCTTGCTGGGCCATGGCGGACCTTACGCGGTCAGCCGTTCCACTGCTTCACGACGACGCGCGCGGGACGGAGAAGCTGGCCGTTGAACAGGTAGCCGGGCTGAAAGACGCGTCCCACCTGATGATCCTCGGCCGGCGACGCCGCCGGTTCGGTCATCACCGCCTCGTGCAGCCCCGGATCGAACGGCTGGCCGATCGGGTTCAGCACCTCCATTCCCAGCCCCGAGAGCGTCTTCAGCAGCTTGTTCTCCACCATCGACACACCGTCCACCACCGTGCGGGCGTCGGTCGTCGCCGGGTCGACGTGCGCGAAGCGCGCGATGTCGTCGAGCGCGTCGATCAGGCCACGCAGCATGTCGGCCTGACCACGCAGCGACGCCTCCTGGCGCTCCTTCGCCGTCCGCTTGCGGAAGTTGTCGTACTCGGCGGCGAGGCGCAGATAACGGTCGCGCTGGTCGGCGAGCTGATTGGCAGGGCTCTCCGCGTCCGTGGATCCCGTTCCGTCGGCCAAGCCGTCGTCCGGCGGCTGCTGCTCCTCGGGCGACGGAGGGGGCGGCGCGTCGGTCGCTGCAAAGTCGTTCACGTAATCGTTCCGTTCTGCCATGGTGGCCGCACGTGCGGGAGTGGGGTGCCGCGATGAAATCTCACCGCAGCGGCACCAGCGTGCAACGGCCATGCCCCTTCGCGACGTCGCGGCGTGCCAGGGCGACCGACCAGGACGTCAGTTGGGCGTCGCCTGCAGAGTGCGTCGCAGCAGCTCCAGCGCCGCCTGTGCCGCCCGCTGCCGGATCTCCTCGCGGTCGCCCCACAGGCGAAGCTCACGGACCTCCACGGCGCCCTGGAGGTCGAGCGCGATCCAAACCGTCCCCACGGGCTTCGCCGCAGTGCCACCCGACGGTCCTGCGATGCCGGTGATGGCCAGCACCGCGTCGACGTGCAACGCCACGCGCCCGCCGCTCGCCATCGCGCGTACGACGGGCTCGCTCACCGCGCCGTGCTCGCGCAGTAGGTCGGCTGGCACGCCGAGCAGCGAGCTCTTGATCGCGTTCGAGTAGGCGATCACGCCGCCGTGGAACACGTCGCTGCTGCCGGCGACGGCCGTGAGCCGTGCCCCCAACAGCCCGCCGGTGCAGCTCTCGGCGACGCCGACGGTGAGATGCCGCGAGCGGCATGCGTCGAGCACGGTGGCGGCAAGGTCGGCGTCGTTCTCGCCATAGATCGCGTGGCCCATCACCGAGCGGATCCGCTCGGCCGCCGCGGCCAGCCGCTCGTCCGCATCCTTCGGCGCGGCCCCGCGCACCGTGACGCGCAGGTCGACGCCGGCGAGGTTGGGGAGATACGCGAGCTCGACGTCGCCCACACCGCCCGGAATGGATGCGATCCGATCCGCGACGAGCGATTCGGCGACGCCGGTGCTGCGAAGCGTGCGCGAACGGACGACGCTAGTTCCGGAGCCGGCACGCTCGCGCACGAGCGGCAGCAGCGTGTCGGCGAGCATGCCGCGCATCTCGCGGGGCACGCCGGGCAGCATCGCGACCCAGCGGCCCTCTTCGTCTTCGAGCCAGATGCCGGGCGCGCTGCCGTGATTGTTCGCGAGCTTGCGCGCGCCTTCCGGCATCATCGCCTGCTGGCGGTTCGCCTCGGGCATCGGGCGGTCGGGCCACCGCGTCGTCCACCGGTCGCGCATCCACGCGAGGTGTTGGTCGTCGAGCACCATGCGGCGGCCGAACAGCGCGGCGATCGACGGCTTCGTCAGGTCGTCGCTCGTCGGACCGAGACCGCCCGTCGTGATCACGGCGCCGGTGCGCGCAAGCGCCTCCTTCACCGCGTCCGCGATGTGCTCCGCCGTGTCGCCCACCGTCGTTCGCCGCACGATCTCGACGCCGAGGCTGGCCAGCTCGCGCGCCAGGTGCGCGGCGTTCGTGTCGATCGTGTAGCCGAGCAGGAGCTCGTCGCCAATCGTGACGACTTCGATGCGCATGCCGATCGCGGCGTCAGCCGCGGCCGCGCACGGGTGTGTGCGTGAAGACGCGGCCGTAGGTGCGCAGATACAGCGCGAGTGAATAGACGGTGAGCCCGAGCGCGCCCGCCATCGTCACCACGCCGACGATGCCGTTGAACTCCGCGAACCCGGTCCAGACCGGCGAGCGCCAGCCGCGCTCCGCCGCGAGAGTGGCGGCGAAGAACCAGAAGTAGGCCGAGCCGACCCAGAGCGACTGGAGCGCCATCTTCCACTTGGCCGGTCCGATCGCCGCGATCACGACACCGCGACGCGCGGCTGCCTGGCGGAAGATCGTCATGAACAGCTCGCGTCCCAGGATCACGACGACCACCCACAGCATGAGCGGGACGTCGCCGAACGGCGTGCGGAACGGCAGCACGTTGTCGAGCGCCTTTGCCGGCCACGAATCGGCGACGTGAGCCGGACGCATGAGCAGGTACATCGGAATGATCGTCGCCGCGAGCAGGAGCTTGTCCGCGAGCGGATCGAGCAAGCGGCCGAGGTCCGTCTCCTGCTTGCGTGACCGCGCGAGCCGTCCATCCACGTAGTCGGTCACCGCCGCGAGCACGAACAACACGAACGCCGTCAGCCGCAGGTTGGACGACGGCGCCAGGGCGAGCCACGCGATCAGCGGCGTGACGGCGATCCTGGCGACGGTGAAAGCGTTCGGAAGATTCACTGCGCGACGTTCGCTCAGGCGAGGGACTTGAGCACCAGCTTGCTCACGGCGCGCAGCGTCTCGAAGACCCCGTCGCCCGTGACAGCCACCGCCTCGAAATATGGTGCACGTTCCACCCATTCGCCGGTGGGGAGCTGCTCGACCAGGTTCTCGCCCGCGTGCGCGGGGTCCGGCGTCACGCGCTGGCGCGCCGCGTCGCCCACCTCCCAGCCCGGGTTGAGCGCCGCCTGCAGCTCGCGCACCGGCGCCGCGTTGGGCAGATCCCGTTTGTTGTATTGGATCACGAACGGCATCATCGTGAGATCATAGCCGTATTCGGCCATGTTGTCGTACAGGTTCTGCATCGCCTCCTGGTTCGCCTCCATGCGCTCGACCTGCGAGTCGGCCACGAAGACGATCCCATCGACGCCCTTGAGGATGAGCTTGCGACTGGCGTTGTAGTAGACCTGTCCCGGCACCGTGTAGAGGTGGAAGCGGGTCTTGAAGCCGCGAATCGTCCCGAGATCGACCGGCAGAAAGTCGAAGAAGAGCGTGCGCTCGGTTTCCGTGGCGAGCGAGATGAGCTTGCCGCGCGTGTCCGGCTGCACTTTGCCGTACACGTGCTCGAGGTTGGTGGTCTTGCCACCCAGTCCCGAGCCGTAGTACACGATCTTGCAGTTGATCTCGCGCGACGCGTAGTTGATCATCGACATGGCTGTTCTCTCCCTTACTGGAACAGCTTGTCGATTTCGTCGTCGGCACCCGAGAGGAGTCCCGGACTGCCGCCCTGCGCCTGACTGGGCCGGTTGAACACCTGCTCGAACAGCTTCGTCAGCTCGTCGACCGCCTGCTTCATCTTCAGGCGCACGAGCCCGAGCGTGGTGCGGTTGTCGAAGAGGACGACGAGGATCACGCGGCGCGCGACGTCCGCCAGGTACATCGACTCTTTCTCGCCCTGATGGAAGAGGGAGTTGAAGTCCGTTTCGCCGATCAGCTTGGCCAGTTGATCGTTTGCGCTGAAGTCCGCGGCGGTGAGCGTCGCGAACGCGGTCGGATCGAACTTGGGTTGCTCGCCCACGGTCGCAACGAGCTGCCCGCTCCGGTCGACGAGCAGCGCGCAGCGCGCGTTGCTGTCGTGCAGGAAGCGCTGCAACGACTGGGTGATCGCGGCAAAGTCGTCTTCGGTAAACGACCAGCTCGCACTACCGACGGGCATGTGGGGACCTAATCGAGGTAAGCTTCCATGCGCCGCAGCAGAACCTGCCCACGGCGCCGAAGCGCGGGACGCGACTCCCAGTTCACGTAATCGGCCAACAACCGGGCCGTCTCCGCCCCCGGTCGTCCGGAGAGGAAGCCCAGCGCGGCGAACCGGCGCAGCGCCGACCGGTGGAAGAGCTCCCGCCGGCTGCGCTGGACCTGTGCTCCCCAGACGAGCAACCCCGCCGCAATGCCACTTACGAACCCCAACGCGGTATATCGGGCCCTATCGATTTGGCTCACATGACCCTCCGGGCGGAGAGGGCCTGGGCAATGGTCACGCCATCGGCGTACTCCAGATCGCCCCCCACGGGCAACCCGCGCGCGATCCGGGTGACGGTCAGGGGGTACGGGGCGAGCTGGCGTTGGACGTACAAGGCAGTCGCTTCTCCTTCGAGGCTTGGATTGGTGGCGAGGATCACTTCGCGGACCTCGCCGGCCGCGATCCGGTGGATGAGCTGCGGAATGGTGAGGTCGTCGGGGGTCACGCCGTCGAGGGGGGACAGCCGTCCGCCGAGCACGTGATACTGGCCGCGATACTCGCCCGCCCGCTCGATCGCCCCGATGTCCGCGGCCTCCTCGACGGCGCAGATGAGGGCCGCGTCACGCCGCGGATCGCGGCAGATCACGCAGAGCTCCTCTTCGGTCAGATTGAAGCAGCGCGCGCACGGCCGGACCTTGTCCGACAGCGTGCGAAGGGCGTCCGCCAGTCGCTGGCTCTGCTCCGGCGGCTGCTTGAGCAGGTGATAGGTCAGCCGGAGCGCCGTCTTCCGTCCGATGCCGGGAAGGCGCGCCAGCTCTCCCGTCAGGTCGTCGATCGCCGACACCGCTAGCCGGACCTAGAAGGGAAGCTTGAATGGGAGGGAGAGCCCGCCCGTGAGCTTCCCCATCTCGCGCTGCGCAGTGTCCTGGGCCTTCTTCTGCGCCTCGGTCACCGCCACCAGCACCAGATCTTCGAGCATCTCGACATCGGCCGGGTTGACGACGCTCGCGTCGATCTTCACCGAACGCACGGCGCCCTGACCGTTGGCTTCCACGGTGACCATCCCGCCACCGGCCGACGCCGTCACGGTCTGTTGCTGCAGCTCTTCCTGCAGCTTCTGAAACTTGCCCTGCATCTCCTGCGCTTGCTGCAGGATCTTCATGAAATCGGCCATCGGTGCACAACGGGTCGAAGTAGCGAAAGCTACCCGCCGTCGCCGTGTCGTGGCAAGCGACGCGGTACGGTGCAGCGCGCTCAGTCGGCGAGGTCCAGATCGAGCGCGTCGATGGCGGCGCCCAGCACGGGATCGCGCCGCCGCAGCGTGGCGAGGCGCTCGGTGCGCACCATCTCGTCCGTCAACCGCTGCAGCGGCGGCGCGCCGCCCGCGGAGGCACGCACGCTCACGCTCTGTACGCCGTCGAACCAACGCCGCAGCAACGGCGCGAGGTCGCCCTTCACCGCGTCCAGCGCCTGCTCGTAGATCGGGTTCGCATCCTCGAGCGCCAGGGTGACGTCACCGCCGGCGCTCACCGCCACTGGCGGTGCGTGCTCGAGCGCCGTGGCGGCGACGCTCTTGCCCACCGCCCGCAGCGCAGCCACGACGTCGTCCCAGCGCTCGGCGAGTCGATTGAGGTCGGGCGGGGCGCCCCTGGCCTCCCCGCCCACCGTCTGCGGCCGCTCCGGCCGCGGCGCCGCACGATCCGCGTCGCGTACGACGTTGCGTCCGCTGCCGACGGACACGTCGGCCGGCCGACTCACCGGGCTTGGCGCCGCACGTCGAGCGTCCGGCGCGGGCGCCGCGGACGCAGCGCGGCGCACCGGCTCGTCGTCGACGTCCCGGCCCGCGCCACCGCCACCATTCCCCCCGCCGCCGAGACCACGCAACACTGCCTCGAGCGACACGGTGCGGTCGAGCAGCGCGAACCGGACGAGTAGGGCCTCGAGCAGCAGTTGCTGCTGCCCGCTCTTCCGGAAGCGCGGCTCGAGCTCCGTGAGTGCAGAGAGCATGCGCAGTAGATCGCCCGCCGCGAACGCGTCGCGACGCGACGAGAGCGCGCCGCGCGTCCGCTCGCTGACGTCGGGCGGCTCGCCGCCGAGCGTGACCGCGAGCTGCGCGCGGAGCATGTCGGCGAAACCGGTGACGAACTGGCTGAAGTCGATGCCCGCGTCGGCGAGCCGCCCGACGAACGCGAACACGTCGCCGGCGCGACGCTCCGCCAGGAGATCGAGCAGGGCGAGGAACTCGTCCTCCGGGACCAGCCCCAGGGCATCGCGCACCCGCTCCGGAACGACCGCGCCATCGCCCATCGAGAGGACCTGGTCGGTGAGCGACAGCGCGTCGCGCATCGAGCCGTCGGCGGCCCGCGCGATCATCGCCAACGCATCCGCGTCGGCGGCGACGCCTTCGGCCTTCAACACGCGCTCGAGGCGCTCACGGATGTCGGCCGGTCCGATGCGCTTGAAGTCGAATCGCTGCAACCGGCTCAGCACCGGCGCCGCGGATTGGGCGATCTTCTGTGGCTCGGTCGTCGCGAACACGAACACGACGCGCGGCGGCGGCTCCTCGAGGATCTTGAGCAGCGCGTTCCACGCCTCGCGCGTCAGCATGTGCGCCTCGTCGACGATGTACACCTTGTACTGGTCGTCTCCGGAGGGCGCGTACATCGCGCGCTCGCGCAACTCGCGTGCGTCGTCGACGCCGCGGTTGGACGCGGCGTCGATCTCGACGACGTCGAGCGAGCTGGCACCGGCCCAGATCCGCTGGCACGAGGTGCACTCGCCGCACGGCTCGGCCGCCGCCCGCGCCAGCTGCTCGCGCTCCGCGGCGCTCAGCGCACGTCCGCTTTGTTCGGCGTCCCGGAGCCGCCGCTCGGCGTCGCGGCGCGGCTCGCAGTTGAGCGCCATCGCCAGCACGCGCGCGAGCGTCGTCTTCCCCACCCCGCGAGGCCCGCACAGCAGATAGCCGTGCGCGACCCGCCCGCGCGCGATGGCGCCTTTGAGCGTTGCCGACACGTGCGACTGGACCGCGACGTCGGCAAAGGTTTTCGGGCGATATTTACGGGCGAGGGCGAGGGCCATTTCGGAAGCTACCGATTCGATCGCGGTGGTGTCAGTCGAGGTCGCGAGGCCGCCGGCCAGAAAAGGAGCGCGGGGCCCACCGCCGAAGCGATGCCGACCCCGCGCTCGAGTGCCCCAGGCCTGACGAAGCGACGTCAGACACCTCATGCCGCTGCTACCTTCGGGGTCCTGACGGAGTTAGAAGGCTGCCGCCCTCCGGGACCTGGGACACCAGGAAAGATAACCGTACCGGGCGCCCCGGACAACGCCGCCCCCCGACGCCGCGCGGCGACCGGCAATTAGGCTCAGCGTGCTTGGCTGGCGGTCTCCTCGATCGCTCGACGAACGACCGCCGCCGCGCTCGTCACCGCGGCGCGGTCGGCGTCGAGATGCGTCACCGCGCGCACGCGGCTCGCACTCCACGCGGTGATCAGCACGCCGCCTTCCTTCGCGCGCGCCGCCACGTCGCCACTCCTCATGCCCGCGGGAAGATCGATCATGATGATGTTCGTGTCGGGGCGGACGACGCGCGCACCCGCCGGCCCGTCGACCGCATCGGCAAACGCCTTCGCATTCGCGTGATCTTCGGCCAGACGCGTGAGATGCGCGTCGAGCGCGTACAGCGCGGCGGCGGCGAGGATGCCGGACTGGCGCATCCCGCCCCCGAGCCGCTTCCGAATCGTGTGCGCGCGCTTCATCGCCGGCGCGGTGCCGACCAGAATGGCGCCGACGGGACAGCCGAGCCCCTTCGAAAAGCTCAGCATTACCGTGTCGGCGCAGCCGGCGAGCTCCGCGAGCGGCGTCGCGGTCGCCGCGCTGGCGTTCCACAGCCGCGCGCCATCCATGTGCACGGGCAGACCATGTTGGTCCGCCACCGCGCGCAGCGCCCGCAGCTCGACCAGTGGCGTGACCTTGCCGCCGGCCCCGTTGTGGGTGTTCTCGAAACAGACGACGCTCGCCGCCGGCGCGTGGATCGACGCGGGCCGAATCGCGCGCTCGAGATCCGTCGCGTTCATCACGGTGCGGCCGTCAGTCGCCGGCACGGGACGCACCTGCACGCCCCACAACGCGGCCGCGCCGGCCATCTCCCAGTGGACGATATGGGCATTGGCGTCGAGGAGCGCCTCGGTGCCGGGCGACGAGTGCACGGCGAGCCCCACCTGATTCGCCATCGTCCCCGATGGAAAGAAGAGCGCCGCCTCTTTTCCCAGCAGCTCGGCTACGCGCTGCTCGAGCCGCCGCACCGTCGGGTCGCCGTCCAGCACGTCGTCACCGACGTCGGCCTCCGCCATCGCGCGTCGCATCGCGGGAGTGGGCTTGGTGACGGTGTCGGAGCGAAGATCGATCGGGGAGTTGGGCATATCCTGTGCTGGCTCGTGAAATCGGTGAGGCGGTGAATCGATTGGTGATTCGTGCCTCGAAGCCGAAACGCCACGAACCGGCGCCAAGAGCATCGAGGATGCCTCTGCGCCGGTTCGTGGCATTTTAGCTGGTGGCTCACCCAGTCACCAGCCGATTCACCGTTTCACTGCCTCACCGATTCACGATCGACCATCCAGTGATCGACGACGATCCGTGCTAGGGCTTCTTGATCGTCACGTGCGGCGTCTTCACTTCCGTCTTCTTCGTGCCGACGACCGGCTTGTCGACGATGATCGTGTCCTTCTTGGTCCCGACGACCGGCGTGTTGATCGTGTCCGTCTGCGTGCCGACGTTCACCTGCGGCGTCGTCACCGTGTGCGTGTCCGTCGTGATCGCCGGTGTCTCGACCTGATAAGTGTTGTCGCCCGTCTTCTTGCAGGCGGCAACCGGCAGCGCGAGCAACGCGGCGCCGAGCAGCATCTTGCGCATGGGAGCCTCCCTGAGTGGCGCGTTCGAAGCGGCCTAAAGCAAGCATCGCGCCATCCCTCGTGTCATCGGCATGAGCCGCCGTCATGCCCCATGCGTCGGGTCACTCCAGAAAGACCTCGCGCTGGCGCTTCCGCATGCGGCGCAGCTCGTACACCTGGCCGACCTCGCCGCCGAGGATGAAGATCAACGCGGCGTAGTACACCCAGAACACCACCACCACGATCGCGGCGACCGTTCCCGTGTAGAGGGATCCCGGGTTGAAAGAGCTGACGTAGCTGGTGAACAGAAACTTCGCGACCTCGAACATCACCGTCGTGAACCCCGCGGCCACCCATGCGGCCGTCGTGCGCACGCGACGGACGGGGAGAAACTTGTACAGCGCAAAGAACATCACCGCGAGGATCGCCGTGCCGACGAGATGCGTCCCCCACGCGCGCGCCTGCCCCATCACGTCCTTCCGGATGCCGAGATCCTCGAGCACCTGCACGCTGCTCCGGGTCGCGACGAGAACGTACGTGCTGAGCAAGGTGTTCGCCGTGATCAGCACCGTGGAGAGGATCGTGATCTTGATGTCGAAGAGCTTGCCCTGGATGATTCCACGTTCGTTCTCGATGTCGAACACGCTCGCCAGCACGGTGCGCAGCGACCCGAAGAGCCGAGTCGAGAACCACACGAAGCCCACCGCGCTCCAGATGCCGAGCGTCTTGTGCGCGCCGAGGAGGTCGGAGATCAGCTTGTGTATCGGCGAATCGAGGCTCTCCGTGTGTGACGGGAGCAGTTTGTCGACGTAGTGCGTGACCACCTCCGTCGCGCCGGCCGGCGAGCGCTGCAGGAGATAGGTCAGTCCCCAGACGAGCAGGAGGACGAACGGCACCGCCGCGAGCAGGATGTTGAACGCGATCCCGCCGGCGAGAAAGAGGACGTTGTCTTCACCGGAGTTGTCCCAGACGCGCTTGGCGTAGTCGCGCAGCGTCCACGCGATGCTGATGAGCGGGGAGCGCATGACCGTCTCCGGTCCCGTGGCGTAGACGCCGATCGTGGGAGCGCTCCCGCGCGTCAGACGTCGAGATCGACGTCGACGTCGATCTCGGTGACGACGCCGGCGGGCCGCACCGGCGCTCGCGACCGACTTCCACCCCGCGCCACCTCGGCGCCGGCATTGTAGGCCGCCTTGGTTTCCGCGAGACGGCGCTCCAGGTCGCCGCGGGCCTGCTGCGCGGCTTCGCGGCCCGCTTCCATCGCCCGCGCGACCTGCTGCTTCTTGGACTCGAGCGCCGCGCGGGCCGACTCGATCTGCTCCTCGACTCTGGTGCGCGCCGACTCGAAGGTGTCGACCACCTGATCGGTGACGCCGTGCGCCACGCCTTCGACCGTGTCGCGGGCTCGGCGGGCGCGCCGCTTGATCTCGGTGCGCGTCTCCTCGCCCGAGCGCGGGGCGAACAACAGCGCGACCCCCGCCCCAATCAGCACGCCCAGCAGGAGGTTGCCCACCCCGCCGCTGTGTCGTTCGATGACGATGTAGGGCTCCTCATGATCGTCGTGGCGCATCGTGGCTCCTTGCGTGCCGGGACTCAGCGTCCCTTCTTGGCGGTGGGCTTCTTGGCGGCGGCGCGGACCGGCGGTGCCGCAGCGGCGGGCTCCGAGCGACGCACACCGCGCGCCGCCGCACCGGCGTCGGGTGCGGCGCCGTTGCCCTCTCTCGCGGGCGCAGCCGGCGCCCCGCCAGCCTTGAGGAGCGACAGCAGCTCGCCACGCACCTCCTGCTCCGAGATCCCCAGCACCTTTCCCGTCCGCGCGACGTCGCCGCTCGTCGACGCGAAGGTCCGCAGCACGAGCTGCCGGCGCGCTTCCGCCGCCGTGGCGCCCACGGGGATCGTCAGCGCCATCGGCATCTCACCGCCGCTGCGCAGATGCCGCGGGATGATGTCGCTGGGGCCGATCGTGCCGCTGCGGCACATGATCACCGCCCGCTCGACCGCATTCTTGAGCTCGCGCACGTTGCCCGGCCAGTGATAGCCGATGATCCATTCCCAGGCCGCGTCGTCGAATCCGGTGATCGATTTGCCGTTCTGCTGCGCGAACCGCGCGAGGAACTCGTTGGCGAGCAGCTGGATGTCCTGCGAGCGCTCGCGCAGCGGCGGCAGATCGATCTCGACGACGGCGAGACGATAGTAGAGATCCTCGCGCACGTCGCCGTCGACGATCGCCTTCTGGAGGTTCTTGTTCGTCGCCGCCACGATGCGAATGTCGACGCTGATCTCTTTCTTGCCGCCCAGGCGCCGCACCTGCCGCGTCTCGAGCGCGCGCAGCAGCTTGACCTGAATGTCAGGGGCCATCTCGGCCACCTCGTCCAGGAAGATCGTTCCACCACTCGCCATCTCGAACGCGCCCGGCTTCTCGTTCGTCGAGCCGGTGAACGCGCCCTTCTCGTGACCGAACAGCTCGTTCTCGAGAATCTCCTTCGGCAGCGCGGCGCAGTTCAGCGCGAAGAACGGACCCTTCGCCCGATCGCTCTTGGTGTGCAGCGCGCGCGCGACGAGCTCCTTCCCGGTGCCGCTCTCGCCGAGGATCAGCACGCTCGCCGTGGACGGCGCCACCGCGTCGATCACCTGATAGACCGACCGCATCGCCTCACTCTGTCCCGTGAGCTCGCCGTAATGCGTCAGCCCCTCGAGCTTCGACGAGAGCTCCCGGTTCTTTTGCTGCACCTGGAACTTGTCGAGCGCCTTCGGGATGAGCGCCTTGAGGCGGTTCAGCTTGTCGGCGTTGAGCGGCTTCTCGATGTAGTCGTAGGCGCCCTGCTGCATCGCCTGCACGGCGGAATCGACCGTCGCCTGGCCGGTGATGATGATCGCCTCGGTCGGGATCTGACGCTCCTGCAGCTCGCGCAGCAGCGCCAGCCCGTCCAGCTTGGGCATCTTGAGGTCGGCCAGCACCACGCCGTATCGCTCGGCGCTCAGCTTGTCGAGCGCCTTCTGGCCGTCGCCGACGACCTCCACCGCGTACCCCTCGTCGGAGAGGATGGCGCTCAGACCCGTCGTGATCGCGGCTTCGTCATCCGCGATGAGAATCTTTCCTTGCTTCATCAGGTCCCGTGCAGCGGTGGGCTCGCGGGCGTGATCACGCCCGCGGGAACACCAGTGAAAAGTCCACTCGTTCGTCTCGATCCCCGTCCGACCTTCGTCCGTCGCCGGCCGCTTCCGGCGTGCCGTTCAGCCAGCGCACCCCAGCCGCACGAACCACCTCCACGAAAGCATCGGGCATGGCCGGGGTGCGCCCTGCCGTCTGCATCGCGACGACGATCACGTCTCCCGCCGGCCCGCCGGTCGACACCGTACAGCGAATTGGCTGTCGCGCCGTGGACCGAGATCCGCTTCCGCTCCCGTTCGACGCCACCAGCTCCAGCAGCGGTCCCGCCAGCGCGAGCCGCACTGCCTCGCCCCGAACCGGGGTGACAGCGGGGTCGCCCAGCGCGTGCACCACCTCGATCGCTGCCTCCGGCGAGGAGGACGACGCATTGCACAACGTCGCGATGCGGCGAAGCACCACGGCGACGTCCACCGGCTCGCGTTCCGCGCGGCCCAGCGCCAGCACCGCTTCGAGCAAGTTAGTCAAACGTTCGAGCTGCTGCCCGGCCGCGTCGGCGAACGGCGTCAGGGAGGCCCCGTCAGCCCCCGCCCGCCGCGCGCGCGACCGGATCACTTCCAGGTTCACCGACACGCCGTTCAGCGCGTCCTTCACGTCGTGCGAGGCACGGGCGAGCGCCCGTTGCAGCGTCGCCAGCCAGAGCACTCCCGCGTCCCCGGCTGTCGAGAGGGCGGGCATCAGTCCGACAGGTCGGCGTCGTCGGGCGCCGCCGCGTGCGCGGGTGTCGCGTCCACGGGCATCGACCGATGCAGCGTCGGCGGCTTCACGTAGCGCTTGGTCATCTCCGCCGTGTTCCCGATCGCGAGCTGCTCGAACAGGAAACGGAACTTCGCGTCGTACACGGAGGCCAGCTGCTTCTTCGCCTCCGGCGGCAGCTCCCACAGCTGCTTCTTGAACGGGCCGAGTGCCTTCTTCCGCGTCTTGTAGAAGAACTGCTCGTCGGTGTCGGTCGACTTCCGCTCGTCCTTCGCGTTCACCGCCAGCCAGGCGTAGATCTCGTTGCGAAGCGCATCCGGCAGATGATCGAACAGCATCGTCTGAAAGTTCGTCGCCAGATGGATCTCGGCCGTCTCCCTCTTTGGGAAGTTGTGGAACGCGGTGTCGGGCAGCGTCGACGCGCCGTGCTGCACTGCCCCCGCCAACTTGTATCGCTCGCGCGCGACCTTGCTGAGCCGCTCCAGCGTGTCGAGGTCGAGCTTGACGTCCGCGATCGATCCGTCGGCGAGCACGACACCGCCGTGCGAGGTGCCGCTCTGCACGCTGATCTTCGACAACCCCTCCATCCCGCGCGGCAGCGTGGCGAGCAGCCCGTTCATGTACGCCTCGAGCTCCTCGACGGTGGAGTTCTGCGTTCCCACCTCGCCGATCTCACCGCCGACCGAGATCGTGACGCCCTTCGGCTCCGCCGCGCGCACGTCGCGGAGGATATCCACGCCGACCTCGTAGTTCAGGCGCTGCTGCTCGGCGAGCGTCGGCTTCGACAGGTCCACCAGCGTCGACGTGTCGATGTCGATGTTGTAGAAGCCGGCGCCGACCGCTTCGCGCACCAACGCCTTCACCGCGTCCACCTCGGCAGTGGGATTCGCCGCGTACTTCTTGTGATTGACCTGGAAGTGGTCGCCCTGGATGAACACCGGTCCCCGGTACCCTTCGCGCAGCGCCGCCGCGAGCACGACAGCCACGTACTCCGCCGGCCGCTGGTCGGTGTACGCGATCTCCGAGCGCGCGATCTCGAGGATGAACGCCCCCGCCTTCAGGCGAATCGCCGTCCGGAAGATCGACCGCGCGGTATCATAGGACGCACCGCGCACGTTGATCGCCGGCACCGTGAAGCCGTGCACCTCGCCGCGTCCGCGCGCCTTGTACAGGTCGTGGATCGACGCCGGCTGCACACCGACGGCCTGGCCGAGCTCCCACAACATCCACCGCGCGTACTGCTTCGCCGTACCGTCGCCGAAGACGGCGGTCTTCGCCAGCTCGTCCATCTTCGCGCTCGCCAGCGCGTCCGGCCGCTCGACGACGAGCGTGCCGTCGGTCACCCGGACGGCGTCGTCGAACAGCGTGCTCAAAGCATCGAGATCGTGCATGGAATCCTCACAAAGATGCAACAGCCGCCATCGCGGCTCGGTGTCGGTTCGTCGTCTCGGTCAAGCTCGCCCGCTGCGGGAGGGGTCGCAAGGTCGCGACATCCGCGCGCAGCTACTCAGATCACCCGCGCCGGGTCCGATTTCGGAAGCAGATTCCATTCCTGCCGCGCCTGCTCCGCGTCCGCGCGGCCGAGCATCGCGTAGGTGAACTGCTTGCCAAGCTCCACGCCCGGCTGATCGTACGCGTTGACCCCGTACAACTGTCCTGCGTACGCCGTGGCCAGCTCCAGAAACATGAACAGTCCACCGACGTGGAACGGGTCCACCGCGTCGAGGATGAGCGTCATGTTCGGCCGCCCGCGGCGTGCGAGGGCACCGGCCGTGGCCCGCCGCTCGATCTCGAGCAGCTCGCCGAGCCGGTGCCCGCCCAGGTACGCCAGCTCGGGGACGTCGGCATGAAGTCTGGGGATTTCCACGTCGACCCCGCTGCCCTCCACACCGATGAAGGTGACCGTCTTGTCGCCCGGTCCCTCCATGAACAGCTGCACCTTGCTGTGCTGGTCGGTGGCGCCCAGCGCGCCGAGCGGCGTCGGGCCGACGCCGGCGTCGCCCGGCGCGCGGTGCTTGCCGAGACTCTCGGCCCAGAGCTGGACGAACCAATCCGCCATGTCGCGCAGCGCGTCGCTGTACGGCATGAGCACGTGGATGTGGCGCCCGTGCTTGACGTCGGCGAGATACTGGAGCGACGCGAACGCCCCGGCCGGGTTCTGACCCAGTCGGCTCGACGCGCAGCGCGTGCGCATGTCCGCCGCGCCCTCGAGTAGTGTGCGCGTGTCGATTCCCATCAACGCCGCCGGCAGCATTCCGACCGGAGTGAGCACGCTGAACCGGCCGCCCACGTTCGCCGGAATGTCGAGCGCCGGAATCCCCTCCGCACGCGCGATCGTGCGCAGCGCACCCTTCTGGGGATCGGTCACGAACACCAGCCGCTCCTTCGCCGCGTCCGGACCGAGCGCGTCGTTCAGCCGAGCGCGGACGACGAGATACTGCGCCATCGTCTCCGCCGTGCCCCCGGACTTGGAGATCACGACGAACAGCGTCCGCGCGAGGTCGAGCCGCGCCAGCAGAGCGACGATGTTCGTGGGATCCACGTTGTCCAGCACGTGCAGCCGCGGGTATCCGCCGCGCGCCGCGTCGTCGAGCAGGTTCCACTGCGGTGGGCGGAGCGCCGTGCGCAGCGCGATTGGCCCGAGCGCCGACCCGCCGATGCCAAGCACCACGACGTCGGTGGGCGCGCGGCGGGACGCGCGGACGCGCGCCACGTAGTCGAGCGTCTGCTGGTGCAGCGCGCGCGCGTCGGGGAGATCGAGAAAGCCGAGCGACCCGTCGCTGTGCAGCCCGGCGACGGCGGTGTGTGCGTCGGCGAACCGCGCGCTCATCTCGCGCCATTCGCCGTCGCCGATGCCGCCGTCGATCGGCGGGGCCATCATGTTGGTGTAGTCGAGGCGGATGCTCATGGCGCGATTCACACGGTGATGGTCAGACCGTCGAAGGCCGGCATGACGCCGGCCGGCAGCTCCGACTCGAGGTCGGCGTGGAAGTTGTCGTGCGTCAGGTGGGTGAGATACGTCCGCTCGGCACCGACCGCGCGCGCCACCTCGATCGCTTCGTCGAGGCTCAGGTGCGACGGGTGCGGACGGCGGAACAGGGCGTTCACCACGAGCACCCGGGCGCCGCGCAGTTGCGCGACCGCGTCGGGCGGCACGGCCTTGGCATCGGTCACGTACGCGAGTGGACCGATACGGTACGCAAACACCGTGACACCGCCGTGCGGCAGCTCGACGGCGGTCACTTCAACGTCGGCGATACGGACCCGCTCCCCCGCACGCAATGGGACGAGCCGGCCCTGCGGCTTCGACGTGCCCGGCAGCGGCTGAATCGCGTCGTCGAAGATGTAGCGGAACTTCTGCTCCAGCTCGGCGAGAGTGTCGCGCGAACCGTACATCGGGAGGTGCACGTTGCGCCGCGCCGTGATCGCGCGCAGGTCGTCGATGCCGTGGGTGTGATCCGCGTGTCCGTGCGTATACAGCACCGCGTCGACGCGCGAGATGCCGGCCCGGATGAGCTGCAGCCGCAGCTCGGGCGGCGTGTCGATCAGGATGATCGCGCCCGCATCGGTCTCGACTGCCGCACCGACCCGCATGCGTTGGTCCCGCGGATCGTGCGAGTGACAGACGGCACAGCTGCAGCCGAGCTGCGGCACGCCGAAGCTGGTGCCCGTGCCGAGGAAGGTGAGCTTCACGGGGGCGGACGCCGCGACCCGCCGGTCATACCGTCTCCACCTTCATCAGGTTCGTCGTACCCGGCACGTCGAACGGCACGCCAGCCGTGACGACGACACGGTCGCCCGCGCGCGCGAGCGCGCGAGCGCGCACGGCGTCGAGCGCGAGCTTCACCATGTCCCAGTAATTGTCGCAGTGCGTCACGAGACAGGGGATGACGCCCCACACGAGCGCGAGCTGGCGATACGTCCGCTCCTGATCGGTCAGCACCAGGATCGGCACGCCAGGCCGGTGCGACGCCACGATGCGCGCCGAGAAGCCGCTCTTCGTGAAGACGATCAGCGCCGGTGCGGCCAGACTGCGCACCGCCGACGTCGCCGCGGCGGCGATCGCACGCTCCGTGGACACCGGCCCCTCGGGCACGGCACGATCCTCGGCGCCACTCGGCCGCGGATGCTTCTCGATCTCGAGAATGATGCGCGACATCGCCTCCACCGCCAGGCGCGGATACTGCCCCGCCGCCGTTTCCGCCGACAGCATGACGGCGTCGGTGCCGTCGAGGATCGCGTTGGCCACGTCGCTCGCCTCGGCCCGCGTCGGCCGCGGATTCGTGATCATCGACTCCAGCATCTGCGTCGCCGTGATCACCGGACGTCCCATCCGATTGCAGAGCGCGATGATGCGCTTCTGGGCGATCGGCACCTCCTCGAACGGCAGCTCCACGCCGAGATCGCCGCGGGCGACCATCACCGCGTCCGATGCGTGGATGATGGTCTCGATGTTCTCGAGCGCCGAGTCCTTCTCGATCTTGGCGACGACGAGAATGTCCTTCGGGATCCGCGTGCGCAGCTCGGCGATGTCGCCCGCGCGGCGGACGAAGCTCAGCGCGAGATACTCGAGCCGGTGCTCCACCGCGAACGCCACGTCCGCCCAGTCCTTCTCCGTGATCGACGGCGCGCTCACCGCGACGCCCGGCAGGTTCATCCCCTTGTGACTCTTGATCGTGCCGCCGTGCAGCACGCGCGCGACGACGCGGGGCGCGTGCACCTCGAGCGCGACGAGCTCGATCAACCCGTCGTCGACGAGGATACGGTCCCCGACCTTCACGTCGTCGCAGAGATTCTCGTACGTCGTCGGCAGCTCGTCCGGCCCGGCGTTCTCGCCGGCGACGAGCACGACGTCCTGTCCGTCGCTCACTTCGCGCGGCGCGGCGAGCTCGCCGATGCGGATGCGCGGCCCCTGCAGGTCGCCGAGGATCGCGATGGGCCGGTCGAGCTCCGCCGCGACGTCGCGCACGAGTTGCACGGTGACCCGATGCTGCTCGTGCGTGCCGTGCGAGAAATTGAGGCGGGCGACGTTCATTCCGGCCTCCATCAGACTGCGCATCGTGTCGCGAGAGGCAGTCGACGGGCCGAGCGTGCAGACGATCTTCGTGCGTGGATAAGGCACTGGCGGTGAATCGAAGGACGAGGGCGGACGGAAGGCGGCGCGCGGCCCCTGCCGCGCGCCGAGGCGACTCAGCGCGCGGGGGCCATCTCCCGGCCGAGCGTGGCGGTCTTCTTCGCCAACCCGGCGGTGAGCGAGTCGAAGCTCTTCTGGAAGCTCGCCAGCCCCTCGCGCAGGAGCTTGTCCGTCACGTCGCGCAGATCGATCCCGACCGCGGCGAGATCGGCCAGCGTCCGCCGCGCACCGTCGACGTCCTCGTCGACCGTGCGACGCACGTCGCCGTGATCGCGGAACGCTTCGATCAGCGCCGGCGGCATCGTGTTCACCGTGTCGGGCCCGATCAGCTGTTCGACGTACATCACGTCGCGGTACGCGGGATTCTTCACACCCGTGCTCGCCCACAGTGGACGCTGCACGCGAGCATTAGCGCCGCGAAAGCCCGCCCAGACCGGGGCGGAGAACTCGTCGCGGAAGAGCTGATAGGCGAGCTTCGCGTTCGCGATCGCCGCCTTGCCGCGCAGCGCGAGCACTCGATCCCGTTCCGCACCCGTCTTCGTCGCGGCGAGCGCATCGAGGCGCTTGTCCACCTCCGTGTCCACGCGGCTCACGAAGAACGACGCCACGGACGCCACGCGATCGACCGGCTTGCCCGCGGACTGTCGGTCGCCGAGGCCGGCGACGTACGCGTGGATGACCCGTCGATGCGCATCGAGCGAGAAGAGCAGCGTGATGTTCACGTTGATCCCGTCGGCGATGAGCGCGCGCACGGCGATCGCTCCTTCGGTGGTGCCGGGCACCTTGATCATCACGTTCGGCCGGTCGACCATCGCCCACAGGCGCTGCGCCTCGGCGATCGTCGCCTGGGCGTCGTTGGCCGCGCCGGGCGACACCTCGATCGACACGTAGCCGTCGCCACCGTTCGTCGCCTCGTACACCGGCATGAAGACGTCGCACGCGTCCCGGACGTCGGTCGTCTCCACGAGCTCGAACAGCTCCAGCGCCGTCAGGCCGGCCGGGGCGGCGCGAAGCTGATCGTCGTATGCCGTTCCTTCTGCCAACGCCTTCTCGAAGATCGTCGGATTCGACGTCATCCCGGTGAGCGCGTCGTTCTGGATTCGGCGAACGAGCTCACCGTTGCGAAGGATCGTGCGATCGATGAAATCGAGCCAGATGGACTGGCCGGCGTCGTGCAGCCGCTGGAGGCGGTTCTGAGGCATCGCGAGGGCTCGGTGATGTTCGGGTGAGCAGGCGCGTGGCGCGCGCCTGCCTCCCGGAAGATACACCGAGCGTCGGGCGACGTCAGCGTAGCGAGCGGAGCCGTCTATCGCCCACCGCGATACATGATGCGCCAGATGCGACCGCCGGCGTCGTCAGCCACGTAGAGCGAGCCGTCCGGTCCGACGGCCAGTCCCGTGGGCCGATGCATGCTTCCGCCGGATCGGAATCCGTCAGCGAACACCTCGTACGGCCCGCTCGCGCTGCCGTTGCGCATCGGTTGGAACACGACGTTGAATCCTGCCTGCGGCAGCGGCGCGCGATTCCACGAGCCGTGAAACGCGATGAACGCGCCGCCCTGATAGCGTGCGGGGAAGCTCGTCCCGCTATAGAAGGCGAGTCCGTTCGGCGCCCAGTGTCCGGGATACGATGCGACGTTCCCCTTCATCGACGCGCAGCGCCCCACCTGCCGTCCGTCGCCGCCGTACTCGGGAGCGAGCACCTTCTGGCCAAGCTCTCGATCGAAGTAGCAGTATGGCCAGCCGAAGTCGTCGCCGCGCGCGACCTGGAACAACTCTTCGGCCGGCGTCTCGGCGCTCTTCGCCTCGGTGAACATCGCCGGCCAGTTCTGCGCCAGCTGGTCGCGGCCATGCTGCATGACGAAGAGCGCCCCGTTGGTCGGCGCGAGCGCCATCCCGACGGCGTTGCGAATGCCGGTGCCGAAGTGCACGCCGTCGCTCGGACGCTGATGCAGGCGGTCCGCGCGGAAGAGCCAGATGCCGGCGCGCGATTCGCGCTCGACACACGGGTCGATGCCGCGCGCACCAGCCTGGCGGTCGCGCTCCTGACACGAGTTGGTGCGCGAGCCGATGTTGACGTAGAGGGAGCCGTCCTTCGCCAGCACGAACGTCTTCGCCGAATGGCCGCCGCCGGGCAGCCCCGCCACGACGGTGTCCGCCGGCCCCGACGGCGTCAGCGCACCGGCCGCGATCGGAAAGCGGAGGATCGCCGTCGTCGCGTCCGTGTACAGGTAGCCGCCCTGCAGCGCCACCTCGGACGAGCGGAACTGTCCGCCCCAGTCACGCCGGACGTCGGCTCGGCCATCGCCGGTCGTGTCGCGCAACCCGATCATGCCCGTCCCCATCGACGACACGAAGAGGTCGCCGTTCCGCAGCACGACGAGGTGCCGCGGCTGCGGGAGCTTGTCGGCCACGACGAGGGCGCAGAAACCGGCCGGCAGCGTGAGGCCGCCGTTGTCGGCGTCGCAGGCCGGCGCCGCGCTGAGCGCCGCCCTCTCGTGGTTTGGCGAGCGTGGCGAGGAAGCCCCGCCTGCGAGGAGCGCCAACACAGGCAGCACGACGACAGCACGATTCATCTCTCTACATCTCCATGATTGTTGGCGATGATCAGGGCACGACGCGGTGCGCTCGGCTCACTGCGTCGGCGGTTTGTTCCCGGTCCCGCCGCTGCCGCTCGCCGCGCCGCGGCCGCGCAGGCCCACGGTGATCCCGGCAATGCCGGCGGCGGCGAGCCCTCCCGCGAAGGTCGAGCGCGCGGCCGAGAAGCGCCGCTCGGCGACGGAAGCAGCGAGCGTGTGGGGCACCGAGACCTGCTCGCCACGCCAATCGATCTCGCTTCCGCTACGCGTCCGGGTGAGCGCCATCGCGAGGACGTATGTCCCCAACGAGTCGGCGAGCAGCGTTCCTTCGATCGCGTCCGTGGACGGACCGATCCGCGACGCGAGGACGACCATCCCGGAATCGGTGAGCACCAGCTGGATTCGCTGCCCGACGAGCGCAGCGGTGTCGCGCGCCGGCAGGTACTCGTAGCAGCCCAGCCCGAAGAGCATTGCGAGGGCGAGCACTGGTCTGACACGTTGACGCATGAGGGTCCTCGAGACAGGTGCGAATTGAGACAGGCGTCGGGCGAGGTCAGCGAACGAAAGCTACGCGGGGGACGCCACATCGGCGTCCCCCGCGTAGCTACTCGTCACCACACGCACCGCGGGTCAGCTGGTCGGGCACGCGGCCGGATCGTTCGCGTTTCGGGCCGTGAGCAATGCTGCCTCGGCCGGCACGTTCGGGTTCGTTTGCTTCTCCGTCGTGCCGTAGAAGAACCGGCCCGGCACCGCCGTGAACGCGTCGGCCGTCGGAACCAGGCGCGGATAGCAGGTGCGCTTGAAGTCGTTCCACGTCTCCACGTTCTGGAACAGGTTGATGTACTTCTCCTCCATGATCGACTGCAGCGTCGCCGGCTTGGACGCTTTTCCATACTTGGCTCGGACCGCGTCGAGCAGCGTCTGCGCCGCCGGCACGTTGCCGAGCTGGAAGTTCGCCTCCGCCTTGATCAACTGGTTCTCCTCCCAGTTCAAGAAAGGCTGTGGAAAGGTGGGGTCGGTCGTCCGCCCCGAGTTCGCGATCGGCGATACGACCTTGGGGTCGTTGAGCGACTTCGGATCCTGACCCCCGTACCCGCCATTCGCGTTCTTGCCGAAATAGTCGGGCAGGCGTGGATCGTTGTCGGCGATCATCAGGTCGGCCAGCCGCGCACCGGCCACGAGATCGTTGCCGAACGACGACAGTTGGAACTGGAACCACAGGTTGCGCTCCGACGTGTTCGTCGTGTGCACCCCGTGAAAGTCGTCGCTGCCGTCAGCTGCGTTGATTCCGAGATTCGCCTGGGCCAGGGCCTGGGCGTACGGCGCGTTGCCGAGCTTCTCGATCGTCCGCAGGTACAACCGCGCCTTGAGGGAGTGCGCGAGCTTCGTCCACTTCGACTTGTCGCCGCCGTAGAAGATGTCGAAGCGGCTCGGTCCCAATCCCGCGCCGGCGAGGTCCGTGATGGCCTTGTCCAGCAGTGTCTGCAGTGAGGCGTAGATCGCCATCTGGTCGTCGAACTTCGAATCCGTCTTGCCCACGGCGAAGTCGCTGTACGGAACGGATCCCCAGATGTCGGCGGCCCACATCATGTTCACCGCCTCGAGCACCTCGGCGACGCCGCGATAGACGAGGTCGTTGTCAGCGGTCGCCTCGTCCTCGATCTGGCGAATCGCGATCAGCCCACCACCGGTGTAGATCTCGTTGAAGGTGAGGTTGAAGCTCGAGCCCGTGATGTTGTACTTGTTGTATTCCTCGACGAACCGACCCGCGGTGCCGGCGCATTGCTGCATCCATTCGCACACCGCCATCGCCACGCCGCCCTCTTGTTCGTCCATGATGTTCGCCGCCACGCCGGGCAGCAACGTGTTGCGGCTGGCGGTCGTCGGCTGGTTCGGATCGTTGACCGCCTTGGTGGAGTTCAGAAAGTCGTTACACGCAGCCGTCCCGAGAAACAGGACAAGACTGGTCAGCAGTGCTTTGCGTCGCATGTGTGATCGTCTCGTCTGTTAGCGGTTCAGAGCAACGGTGATGACGAACGAGCGGGTCTGCGGCAGGTTGAAGTAGTCGGCGCCGCCCACCTTGCTGATCGCGCCACCGAGGCTCGTCTCGGGATCCAGTCCTGAGTACTTGGTCCACGTGTGGAGGTTGCGTCCCGACAGGCGCAGGTCCAGGCTGGTCAAGCCCATGAGGCGGCTCACCCAGGGATTGTCGAAGGAGTAGGCGACCGAGATCTCACGCAGCTTGACGTAGCCGCCGTCCTCGATGCACTGCTCGTCGATGCCCGTGAACGGGCACGGCGCGATCGAGTTGCGATACCAGTTCTCGCCGATCGGAATGGCGACGCCGGCGCCAGGCCCGGTGACCGGTCCCGGATACCAGTTCGCATCGCCGAAAGTGTGGACGTTGCCGGTGCAGCTCGCCGTCGACGGCCCGGTGCAGATGGCCCGGTTGGCCGTCTCCGCGTGCGTGCCGTAGCTCCAGAGTGCTCCCTTCGTCCCGTTGTGGATGTCGCCACCCTTGCGGATGTCGAGCAGCCCGGACAGCGACATCTTCTTGTAGCGGTAGTTCGTCCGGACGTTGCCCGTCCACTTTGGATTGGGATTGCCGAGCACGCGCTGCTGCAGCTGCTCCCCGCACGGCATGCCGCGATCGCTCGACGTGCACTCCGAGCCGCTGCTGATGTACAGCGTGCCGGTCGGCTTGCCGGCGCAGGCGGCGACCAGCCCCGGCACTTCATCCGGGTTGCTCAGGCCGCAGCGCACCATGCCGTAGCCGTAGATCACGCCAAGCGGAGCGCCCTTGAGCGCGACGATGTTGACCGTCGCGTTGTCGATGGTCAGATACTCGGCGCCGGCGATGTCCACGACGAGCGATTGATTGCGCGCCCACCCGAAGCCCACGTCCCACGCCTGGTTGACCGTGGTGAACGGCCGCAGGTTGAGCGAGAGCTCGGTGCCGCTGTTGTTGATCACCGCCGCGTTCTTCGCTTCGCTCGAATACCCCGAGGACGGCGTCGTGGGCGTGACGAGGATCGCGTCGGTCGTCCGCTGCCGGTAGAACGTGGCGCTGAAGTCCGCCTTGTCGCCCCAGAAGCCGACGTCGAATCCGCCTTCGTTCTCGCGGGTCCGCTCCGGCTTCAGCGTCGACGCCGGACGCGTCACGTTGTAGAACACGCCGCCCTGCCCACTCTGCGTCGGCGACAGACCGGTGCCCTGCGAGATTCCCGAGCTCACCCCCGACAGGTTGTACGTGAGCGAGGTGAGATACGGCTGCGGCTCCTGTCCCGCCTCGCCGTACGAGTAGCGCAGCTTCAGCGACGTCAACCAGGACAACATCGACGGGTGGTAGACCTGCAGCGGATTCCACGCCAGGCTCGCCTTCGGGAACCAGTTGCGCTTGTTGGCGGACCCGAACGTCGACGAGCCGTCGTTGCGCATCGCCGCGGTGAGATAGAGCTGCTGGAACAGATCGAACGTCGCCTGCCCGAAGTACGACTCGTCGTGAATCTGCGTCTGGTAGTCGCTCGACGGATCGCGCGCGAGCGTGTTGCTGATGCTGAACAGGTTCGGCACGATCATCCCGCGACCCACCGTCGAGAACGTGCGATAGCTGCGGGAGTTGAGGTTCTGCCCGAGCGTCACGTTGCCGCCCAGATTGTCGTTCAGGTGCCAGGTGCCGGTCGCCGTCAAGTTATGATCGATCGAGTAGTTGATCAGCTTCCCTTCGGTGATCCGTCCGCCGGCCGCCACGTCGGAGCATTCCTGCGGACAGGCCTCGAGCCGCTCGTCGTTCGAGTAGTCGCCGCCGAGCGAGTAATTGAACTTGAGCCAGTTCAGCGCGACCCAGTCGGCTGTGACGTTGCCGAGCGAGCGGTTCGCCTGCTGCTGGTTCAGCTCCTCGTACAGCGAATAGATCGGATTGTTGAAGCCGCGCGTCAGCCCCGCCGACGCGACCGCCGGCTCTTGCAGCCGATACGAGCGGTGCAGCCCGGTCACCGGATCGAGATATGGGAAGTTGTTGAAGTCCGGCGGCGTGCGCAGCAGACCGAGGAGCAGTCCGTTCACGTTGTTGCCGCGCTGAGTGAAGTGCCCGCGCGAGTCGGCGTAGGAGAAGTTGCCGCCCACGTTGAACGTCTCGGTCAACTTGTGCGACGCGTTGAGCCGGACCGTCGAGCGATCGTAATAGTTGTTCGGTCCGATGAAGATGCCGTTGTTCTTGTTCAGGTTGCCCGACAGATAGAACGTCGTGCGCTCGTTGCCGCCGGACATCGAGAGCACATTGTCGTTGACGTGCCCGGTGCGGAATGCTTCACTCGAGTGGTCGTAGACCGGCCCGCTGACCGCCGGTCCCCACGAGCGGTTGCACGAGCCCGGAGCGAGATCGACGCTCGACGTGAAGCACGCAGACGAGACGGTGTTGCGCTGCCCCTGGCCGAACGACGTCTGCAACGGGTACTTCCGCGAAATGTCGTCGAAAGAATATCCGCTTCGCAGGTTGTAGCGCGTGAGTCCCGCGTGCCCGCGCTTGGTGGTGATCAGGACCACACCGTTGGCCGCGCGCGAGCCGTAGATGGCGCCCGCCGCGGCACCCTTCAGGATCTCGATGCTCTCGATGTCGTCGGGGTTGATGTCCGACAAGCGATTCGGCGCCGAGGTGCCTTCGATCTCGCCGCCGACGTTCTGCCCCGCCTGCTGACCCGGCAGTGCGCCGGCGTCGATCGGGTTCAGGTTCGTCGTCGACTGCGTCGAGTTGTCGACGGGAAGACCGTCGATCACGAACAGCGGCTGCGCACTCCCGCTGATGGTGCGGAGACCGCGGATCTTGATCAGCGACGACGCGCCGGGATCACCCGAGGACGACGTCACGTCGACGCCGGGCGCCTTTGCGGCGAGCGCTTGCACGAGGTTGCTCTCGTTCGACTTGACGATGAGATCGGCCGGCACCGAGTTGCGGACGTTGCCCAGCTTCTCGACTTCGGTGGCCGTACCGGCGCCGGTGATGACGACCTCGCCGAGCTGCAGCGGATTGGACTCGAGCGCGAAGTCCTGGGTGATGGCGCCGGGCACGAGCGTGATGCGCACCGAGCGTGGCTTGTATCCGACTCGGCGCGCGGTAAGGGTCGTGGGCTGGCGATTCACACGCGCTGCGGGGACGACGAGCGTGTATCGTCCGTCATCGCGCGTGAGGGTACCGATCCCGAGCTCGGTGAGCACGATGGCCACCGCGACCTGCGGTGATCCGCTCTCACTGGTGACGCGTCCGGTGATCGTTGCGCCCTCTTGGGCAAGTGCGGTCGAGCCAAGAACGGCGAGCAAACCTCCGGGAACGACGATACAGCGCAGGAACTGTCGCATGCCTCCTCCAAGAGAACCGGTGGGTGGAGAGAGAACGGAACGGTGCACTGAGTGCAGATTGTCCTGAGCGCGCGCTTCATCGCGGCGTCGGCGAAGCCAGGTGAACCACCCGCCGATTAGCGAACGGGTCACTTGCGCCATCATGCGACCACAACGGCGCAACGGCAAGGAGGCGGGTGCACGTGTTGCGCGGCGCGGGGCGGCGCGACGACGGCTGCATGGCGGGGCGCGGCGCATGGCGCGGGGCAGCGGGGCGCGGCGCCGCGCATCATTTAGTGCTCCCTTGACTCCAAATGTTTAGCGGCACGGATGAGGTGTGTCCCACGACGACATGACCCGAGGGACTCGCATTCGCGACCACAACCGATCACCTTTCGTGCGACGCGCTGACCAGTCGCGACGCCGCGACCCCGCACGACAGCATGCCGACATGTCGTTCCCCGCCCCGCTCGCGTGACCCGAGCGGCAGTCGCGGGGTGTGGTGAGAATGGCGTATCGCTCGAACTCGTCGCGCAATCGGCTCTCACGTCACCACGCGGTTGCGCTCGCAGTCGCACGACTCGCCATTTGTGCACGCTCGTGGCGATCCTCTTGCATGGAACTTCGCGAGCATGTCCCGGGCCCGGCCCGGGAACGTTTTTTCAGATGCCGGTAGTTTCTGTTGCAAATCGCGTTATATTCTGCTCCCGCGGCACGGGGTGTGCCTGTCCCCGAGCCCGGTAGAAAGCGACGACACTCGTCGCACCCGCAACCTCGCCCGCGGGGAACGAGAAAATTTGGGCGACG
>DASXHF010000209.1:0-10992 GCA_036488775.1 Gemmatimonadaceae bacterium
CACCTCGGGGCACGTCCGGCGCGCCACCTTGCTCTTCACGCCGTTCCAGACGTCGGCCGTGCCCTTGTCCCTGAATGATTGGATCACGTGCGAATCGCTTTCGCGCCCCGGGTGCCAGTGCCCCGAAGATACACGGATACCGGGGATACAGCAACCCGCTTACCGGGGATACGGTAGCCGCGTGGCTCGTCGGCGAGGGTTGGCATCATACCGATTGGCATAATGCTGCTCAGCATGGTGCTGTTCGGCAGAGCTACGGTTGCCTACTCACGGGCCGCCAAGTCGTCGCTCGCCGCGGCACCGGCTCGCCGGTCCCGTGTCCTTTGTGCAGCAGTGACTGCCCTCCTGTCGACGGAGCAAAGGAGCGCCAGCGGCCCCGTCCTTGCACTTTCGGTCTTTGTTCGGTATATCATACCCCCGGGCGGCGCAGTTCGGGAGCCCGGTCTGACCCGTTCGAAACCGCCTCCAGCCGGGCCCGTGATCCGAGAGCTGCGTGTCCGCCGACCTCAACGCCTTACGCCACCTCCTCAAGGAGCGCTTCCCCAGCGCAGCGCCGCTCGTCCAGCGCACGGTCGCGCCGGTGTCGACCGGACTTTCCGAGCTCGACCGCATCCTTCCCGGCCGAGGACTCCCGCGCGGAAAGCTCACCGCGTGGGGGCCGCTCGGCGGCGCTTCGGCGGTGCTCCGTGCCGCCTGCCAGCGGGTGGTCGTGGCCGGCGAACGCGCGGTCTGGGTCGACGCGGAACGCACGATCGGCGCGGAATGGCAGGAGGGGCCGCTCCTCATCCGGCCACAGGATCCTTTGCCTCGCATCAACGCGCTGCGAGCCGCCGAGGTAGTGCTCGCGTCGGGCGGGTTCGCGCTCGTCGTCCTCTCGGCGGGGGCCGATCCGGAGGGGACGGAGCGGGTGCGTCTCACACGCGCCGCGCGCGAGGGGAACTGCGCCTTCGTCGCGTTGACGGAGAGTCCTTCGCTCGCCACGCTGCGCGTCAGCTCGCGCATCCTGCCTCACAGCTTCCGCTGGGCGCGCGGTCCGTTTGCCGATCCGGCCGCCCCGATCGACGCGACGGTGGAGATCCGCGTGCGCACGCTCGGTTGGAACGCGCACGCCTCGGTCGTGCTGCCGGTCGATCCATATGAGCTTCGTCTGTCTCTGGATCCCTCTCTCGTCGACCGGCGCGGAGGCGAGCGGGCGCGAACCGGCACGCGGCGAGGCGCACGCTCGCGCTAAAGGCGCGAACGGTGATGGCGGGGCTATGGAACGGATCTCCGCCGCGTTGCTCGCCGTCTCGCCGCACGTGGTGATCGGCGCGCGCGGGGTGATCTGGGCCGACGCGCGCGGATTGCCGGCACGAGAGGTGGCGGACGCGGTGCTCGCGATCGCCAAAGAGCAGGGCATCGAGAACGCACGCGTCGGCATCGCGCGGATCGCGATCGCGGCGGAGACGGCGGCCACGGTGGGGCGCACGCCGGTGATGCTCGTGACGCCGGGCGACGAACGCGCTTTCCTCGCGCCGTACCCGCTCCGCATGCTCGCGGAAGCGGCACCGACACCACCTTTGCCGAAGCTGAGCGCGGCGCTGGCCGACGTCGGGATCGAGCACTGCGGCGAGCTCGCGGCGCTCACGCTCGAGGAGGTCGAGGTGCGCTTCGGCGCGGACGGCGTCGCGCTCTGGCGGCTCGCGCGGGCGGACGATCAGCGACGCGTGTTCGAGCCGCGCACACGCGCGCTGGCGTCGGCGTCGCTCGCGTGGGAGGAATACGCGCTGCGCGACACCGAGCGATTGGCGTTCGTGATCAATCGTCTCGCCGGAACGGTGTGCACGGAGCTCGGCACATGGGGCGAGGCGGCGCGCGCGATGACGCTGACGCTCGCGCTCACGAGCCGGACCTCGATGGAACGGCAGGTGCGCTCGAGCCGTCCGACGTCGAACCGCGTGACGTGGGTGCGGCTGCTGCGCGCGGAGCTGGAGCGGATCAAGCTGCGTGATGCAGTCGTCGGACTCTCGTTGCGCGTCGACGCGGCGGGAGAGATGGAGAGCCCGCAGGGCGACATCTTCGATCGCGGGCTGCACAGCTCGCGCGCGGTGGAGGAGGCGCTCACGCGATTGCTCGACGACCAGCAGGCGACGATCGTCGGGCTGACGAGGACGGAGCACCCTCGGCTCGAGGACCGCGCGCAGTGGCACTCGCGCGAGCTCGGCGAGGTATTGCGCGGGTTGGGCTCCAGTGGGAAAGGCAGCAGGGCACCGTCGCTGTCGCTGCAGCTTCTCCCGCGCGCGCGTCCGATCGCCGTGCAGACGGCGGAGCGACGCGACCACTGCGTGCCGGTCAGCTATCGCGAGCGCGCGCAGGCGCAGCGGCGCGGCGCACCGGGCGCGTCCCGTGTGAGCGAGGTCGCGGTGCTGACCACTGTGGGTCCCGACCGGATCTCTGGTGGCGCGGAGGTGGGGGAGCTGTACGCGCGCGACTACTACCAGTGCGTCACCGCCGACGGGCTGCTCGTGCTGCTCTATCGTGACGCGCTCGCGGGGCAGTGGTACCTGCACGGATGGTGGGACTGAATGTCGACGTCGGCGTCGTACGTCGAGCTGCGTGCGCATTCGGCGTTCTCGTTCGGCGATGGTGCAGCCACGCCGGAGATGTTGATCGCTCGAGCGAAGGAGTTCGGATACACGAGTCTGGGGCTCACCGACCGCGGTGATCTCGGCGGGATCATCCGCTTCGGGATCGAGGCGGAGAAGCAGGGGGTGAAGCCGATCGTCGGCGTCGAGCTGTTGGTCGACGGGTATTCCGCGGCGTTCCTCGCGCGTTCGGCCGAGGGGTATCGGAACATCGCGGCGCTCGTGACGCGTGCGCGGGCTGGCGCGCTCGACGAGATCGTGCACGACACGGCTGACGACCCCGATGCCGTCGAGCGTCATCTCGCCGAGCTGCGGCGGCATCTGCCGCCGCGCGGTCATGCGCGAGTGACATGGCACGACGTCGCGCAGCGGAGCGCGGGGCTGTATGCGCTCACCGGCCCGGCGACCGGTGAGATCGCGTCGTACTTGTATGCTGCGGGACAGGCGGAAACGGGGGCACGGATGCTCGCGAGATGGCGCGAGGCGTTCGGGGAGCATCTCGCGGTCGAGGTGCAATTGCATCACGCCGGACGTCGAGAAGAAGCGCTCGCCGGCGCGATGATCGAGCTCGCCGAACGTGAAAAGGTGCCGTGGGTCGTCACCGGCGACCCACGTTACGTCGACGACCGCGGTCGGCTCGCGCACGACGTGCTCACGGCGCTGCGCGCTGGGCTCACGCTGCGTGAGGCGGCGGAGCGTGGCGTGCTGCTACCGAATGGAAGCTGGCGTCTGCAGTCGCCGGCCGAGATGGCCGCGCGGTGGGCGGGACGCGAGGAAGGGATCGAGATGTCGGCGCGGATCGCGGCGGAATGTGAGTTCAACCTCGCCTGGGTTCGCCCGCCGTTGCCGAGCTTTCCGGTACCCGAGGGGCATGACGTCGACAGCTTTTTGCGCGAGAAGACGTACGAGGGCGCGTACGAGCGATGGCCGGGCCCGTTGACGAAAGCACAGGATGATCAATTGAAGTACGAGCTGAAGATGATCAAGACGCTCGGCTTCTCCGGATTCTTTCTCGTGATGTGGGACGGCGTGCGCGAGGCGCGCCGGCGCAACATCCTCTGCCAGGGACGCGGCAGCGCGGCGAACAGTGCGGTCGCGTACTGCCTGGGCGTCACAGCGGTAGATCCGGTGGAGCACGGTCTGCTGTTCGAGCGGTTTCTGAGTCCGGCGCGTGTCGACGGGCTCAACGAGGCACCCGACATCGACGTCGACGTGGAACACGATCGGCGCGAAGAGGTGCTCGACTACATGTACGGGCGCTGGCGTCGCGAGAGCGCGGCGATCACCTGCATCGTGCAGACGTACGCGGCGCCCAACGCGGTGCTCGACGTGCTGCGCGCGTACGGACATCCGCCGGAGCTCGCGCTCAACCTGTCGAAGCGCGTGCACGGGCTCACGCCGAGTGCCGGGGCCGAACGGTTGAGAGATGGACTCGCGGCGACGTACGGGCTCGACGTGACGACACCGGCGGGAAGAGCGCTGCTACAGGCGGTGGCGGCGTTCGACCATCTGCCGCGCCTGCGCTCGACGCATCCGGGCGGGTTCGTCCTCTCCTCCGCGTCGCTCGGCGACTACTGCCCGATCGAGCCGACGACGATGGGGCGGACGATCGTGCAGTTCGACAAGGACGATCTCGATTCGGTGGGAATCCCGAAGTTCGATTTCCTGGGGCTTGGAGCGCTGGCGATGGTCCGCCGCGCCTTCGACGCGATCGAGCGGCGGCCAGGCAAGGAGCGCCCGAAGATGTATGAGATCCCGCAGGACGACGAAGAGACGTTCAAGATGATCGCGCGCGGCGACACGCTCGGCACGTTCCAGATCGAGAGCCGCGCACAGATCGCGAGTCTGGTGCACACGAAGCCCGAGCGGATGTACGACATCGTCGTGCAGGTGGCGCTCATCCGTCCGGGTCCGATCGTCGCGAAGTTCGTCCATCCGTACACCCAGCGGCGGCGGGGACGGGAGCGAGTGGTGTATCCGCCCGGTCTCGAAGACAAGCTCGGGCCCGTGCTCGACCGCACGCAGGGAATTCCGATCTTCCAGGAGCAGGCGATGGCGCTCTCGATGGCGCTTGCCGGCTACTCGGCGACCGAGGCGGACGAACTGCGACGCACGATGGGGAACGATCGCAAGCGGCCGAAGCTGCTGGCAGCGTTGGAGCGGCTGCGGCTGCGGATGCTCAAGCAAGGCATCACCGAGGAGATTGCCGCGCAGCTCGTGGTGGATCTGCAGAGCTTCGCCAACTACGGCTTTCCCGAGAGTCACGCGTGGTCGTTCGCGCTCATCGCGTACGTGACGGCCTGGCTCAAGGCGCACGAGCCGGCGGCGTTCTATGCGGGGCTGCTCAACGCCTGGCCGATGGGGTTCTACTCGCCGGCCACGCTCGTGCACGACGCGAAGCGGCACGAGGTGGAGGTGCGCGGCCCATGTCTGCGGGACGGCGACGCGTTCTGCACGGTGGAGGAGACGGACGATCCGAACGCACCGGCATTGCGGATCGGATGGCGGTTCGTGCGCGGAATCGGGACGAAGGTGCTGGACAGATTGTCAGCGGCGCGCGCGCCAGGCCCGTTCAGCTCGATCGCCGACGTGGTGCAGCGGGCAGGGCTCACGCGCGCCGAGGCGGGAGCGCTGGCGCGGGCGGGAGCGTTCGACGCGTGGGAACCCGACCGGCGTCGAGCGGCGTGGAGCGGACTGCGGATCGCGGGGGACACGCTCCCGCTGGCGCCGACGTCGAACGACGATTCGCGCAGCGCCTTCGCGCCGCGGCAGCTGGACACGCACGAAGCGATCGCGCTCGACTATCGCGCGGTGGGGCTGAGCACCATCGGGCACCCCATGGAGCGGCTCCGCGCGTGGTGCCGGCGCATGGGCGTGCTCGATACGGCGCAGGTGCTCGAGGTCCGCAGCGGCACGATGGCGACGATTGCCGGTCTGGTCACCGTGCGGCAACAGCCGCAGACGGCGAAGGGGACGGTGTTCCTGCTGCTCGAAGACGAGCGGGGATCGGTGAACGTGATCGTCTCGCGAAAGCTCGACGAAGCGCATCGCGAGGCCGTGCGACACACGAAATTTCTGGCGATTCACGGACGGGTGGAGCAGAACGGCCCGCTGGTCAACGTGATCGCGGCGAAGTTCAAGTCACTGGACGAGCTGGGCCGGGCGTCGGAGCTGGAGCACGGATCGCGGGATTTCCGGTGAACCGGTGAGTCGGTGAGTCGGTGAGTCGGTGAGTCGGTGAGTCGGTGAGTCGGTGAGTCGGTGAGTCGGTGAGTCGGTGAGTCGGTGAGTCGGTGAGTCGGTGAATCCGCTGGTGACTCGGTGACTCAAAACCGAATGGTCACAACCACCCTGGAGAATCCTGTGAGAGATCCCCAGGGTGGTTGTGACCATTGCCGTTGAGTCACCGAGTCACCGATCCGCCTCACTGATTCACCGATTCACGGATTCACCGGTTCACCGGTTCACCGTCCCTCTCACACCCGAGCATACTTCTCAAAGAATGCTTTCCTCGCCTTCGCCACCTTCGGCGCGACGACGGCGCGGCAGTACCCGGCACCGGGGTTCTTCGTGAAGTAGTCCTGATGATACCCCTCGGCGGGGAAGAACCTCGGCGCGGGGGCGATCTCGGTGACGATCGCGTCGTCGTGACGGCCGCTGGCGTCGAGCTCGCGGATCAGTGCTTCTGCCGTGGCGCGCTGCTCCTCGGAATGATAGAAGATCACCGAGCGATATTGCGTGCCGACGTCGGCGCCCTGGCGATCGAGCGTCGTCGGATCGTGGATGACGAAGAAGACGTCGAGCAGCTCTCGGAAGGTGATCTCCGACGGGTCGAAGGTCACCTGCACCACTTCCGCGTGTCCGGTGCGTCCGGTGCACACGAGCTCGTAGCTCGGGTTCTCGGGGACGCCGCCCGCGTAGCCGCTCTCGACCTTCACCACGCCGCGCAGATCACGATACACGGCGTCCAGACACCAGAAACATCCGCCACCGAGCGTGGCGATCTCGAGAGGGCGGGCAGGGTTCGACATGGGGACGGGGACGGTGAACGGTGAATCGTGAATCGTTACGGCGCTGCGTGATCAATCTCGAGCGTGACCCGCAGGTTCCGTACGCAGCCAAGCCACGGCCGCGACCGTCAGTGCAGCGGCGGCAGCGGTGGTAACGTCGCCAGAAATTCGCTGAACGGCGCCTTCCAGACCGCGGCCACGGTGTGCGTTCCATGGCCACGTGTCTTGGCGCTGATCGGCACGACGATGAATCGCGCGTGCGCAACCCGCGGAATCAATCGATCGACTATGCGCAGCTCGGGCGGGTTCACCTCGTCGTCGGCCGAGTTGATGGCGAATAGAGGCGCGGAGATGCGGCCAAGCAGGGGCTCGGGGTCGTAGTCGCGCGACGCGTCGAATGCGTACAGCATGTCGTTGGCGTCCATCGTTCTTGCGCGCGCGTCGAGCCAGCTGGTGATGAGACTATCGGCTGCGTCGCGCGTGGGCGCGTCGTGCTGCTGCACGAGGGGCGCGCTGGTCATGACGTAAAGGATCTGCAACGCCGCACGCAGGCCGCGCGGCTGTGTGGTATAATCGCCGCCGTGCCATTCCGGATCGGAGCGGATGTCGTCGATCACCATACGACGTAGCATGCGGTTGCGGCCGACGATCCGCGCCGGCGCGCTGGCGAGCGGCACGACGCCATCCATGAACCCGGGGTACCGCTCGGCCCACACCCAACTGTGCATCCCGCCCATCGACGTCCCCATCACCAGCCGCAGGTGTCGCACGCCGAGGTGCTCGACCAGCAGCCGGTGCTGTGCGTCGACCATGTCGTCGTAGGTGTACCGCGGGAATCGCGCGTGCAGCCCCTCGCTCGGCCGGCTGGAGAGGCCGTGGCCGATGCCGTCAGGCAGCACGACGAAGTACACGGTGGTGTCGAGCGGTTGGCCGGGGCCGAATAGCTCTCCCGCGAAGGGACGCGAGAGAAACTGGGAGCCCGAGCCGGTCGTCCCGTGCAGGATGAGCACCGCATTGCGTACCAACCCGGCCGCGTCGCGGCGCGGCTGCCCCAGCGTCCGATAATGAAGTCGCAGCTCCGGCAGTGTCTCGCCGCTGGCGAAGCCGAACCGTCGGATCACGAAGTCGCCGACCGTACCGGGAAGGACGGGGGCGTGGACGAGGGCCGAGGCCGGGCTCTGCGCGCGGGCCGGCGGGACGATCAGCGCGCCGCCGGCGAGAAGGAGCGCGAGGGGCAGTGTTCTCGAGCGCATGCAGTACCTTGTCGGGATGCCGCTTCGTGTGCCTGGCTGGGTGCCGCGCAATCCGGGTTGCGGGTGCCTTCTCGTGCTCGCCGTCGCGATCGCGGCATTGCTACTGCTGTTCGACGGCAACAGGTAGACGGCGCCCCTCAAGATAGCGCGCCAACCGAGGTGGCGGGGCAGGCAACGCGGGTCGAATATTGGGGTCCGGCAATGCACGGACGGATCTTGCACACGGGGAGGATCGTATTCTAGGGCTCGTCCTGCGGTCGGTCGTCCTGGTCGCGCGGCATCTACCGATGTCGCTCGCCGAGCGTCTCTGGAAGTACACGGTGCTCGGAGTGACGAGCATCGTGTTCGAGGAGGCGAACCCGATCGGCGGGGGGCTCTGGGTGCGTCACGGACGCGCCGAGCTCGCGTGGGTGATCACTGCCGTCGCCCTTGGTACGTGGGCGGCATCGATCGCGCTCTATCTCGTTGGGCGATGGAGGATCGACTGGGTGCGCGAGCGCTGGCCCGACAAACGGGACCTGCTCGCCAGCGCGCTGACGGCGGTGGAGCGCCATCCGTGGCGCGCATCGCTCGCCGTCCGCTTCGCATGGGGACTTCGCCTGCCGCTGCCGATCGCATGCGGCGCGGCGCGCCTGCCGTTGTCGCTCTACGCGATTGCGAGCGGGATCAGCTGCTGGACGTGGGCCGCCGTCTTCGCGTACTTCGGGTACGCGGCCGGCGGGACGGCGCTCGCCGCGCTCGCATTCACGCGACGGCTGGACGTGAGCCTCGGTCTGGTGGCGCTGCTGCTCACCATCCTGCTCTTCTTCATCGCGCGGCGGCGACGCATCGGAGAGCGCACGGCGGAAGTGCTGAGCGGTGAGGAGGAGATGCCGGTCACGACGCCGGACGATGGCGACGATCCGGAATGGGACTCCGCACGGCGAGACCGCGACCACTCGGCGCGGAGCGGCAACGGCCGCTAGCCGCGCGCCGCCCCACACAGGAGCTCCCACGCACGCGCGACGTGCGCCTCCTCCGTGCGAATGTTGCCGATCGCGAGGCGCAGTACGTAGCGGCCGTCGAGCTTCGTGTGCGAGAGATAGGCCTCGCCGCTCGCGTTGACGCGCTGGAGAATGGCGGCGTTGAGCGCTTCCCGTTCGGCCTCGCTCGTGCCGTCGGGGGCGAAGCGGAAGCAGACGAGAGAAAACGGGACCGGCGCGACGACCTCCCACTCGTCTTCGGCTTCGACCCACGCCGCGAAGGTGCGCGCCAGCGCGCAATGGTGCTCGAGGCGCGCCGCGAGTCCGCGCGCGCCGAAGGCGCGAATGACCATCCAGAGCTTGAGCGCACGGAACCGGCGCCCGAGCTGCACGCCGTAGTCCATGAGGTTCACGACCTCGTCCTGCTCGCGCGTGACGAGATACTCCGGCACGAGCGAGAAGGCGCGCTTCAACACGGCGGGATGTCGCGTGTAGAAGGCCGAGCAGTCGATCGGCGTGAACAGCCATTTGTGCGGGTTCACGACGAGCGAGTCGGCACGCTCGACGCCATCGAGCACGTGACGGTGCTGAGGCGACACCGCGGCGACACCGCCATACGACCCGTCGACGTGCAGCCACATGTCTTCGCGGCGGCAGATCTCGGCGATGGCGGGCACGGGATCGATGCTGCTGGTGCTAGTCGTGCCGACCGTCGCGACGCAGGCGAGCGGGAGCCGGCCGGCATCACGATCCGCGCCCACTGCGGCGGCGAGCGCGTCGCTGCGCATCCGGAACCGATCGTCGCAGGGAATCTTCACCACGTTGTCGAGCCCCAACCCCAGCGCGAGCGCGCCTTTGTCGACCGACGAATGCGCGTGCGCCGAGGCGTACACGCGCAGCGCGGGAAGGTCGGAGCGGCCCGCCATTCCGCGCGCGCGGATTTCCAGCTCGGGCTTCGCTTCGCGCGCCGCCGCGAGCGCGAGCATCGTCGAGATGGATGCGGTGTCGTTGATCAGTCCGAACCAGCCGTCGCCAAGGCCGAGGAGCTGACGCAGCCAGTCCATCGTCAGCTCCTCGAGCTCCGTCGCGGCCGGCGACGTCTTCCAGAGCATCCCGTTCACGTCGAGCGCGGCGATGAGCAGCTCGGCGAGGATGCCGGGAACGGACGAGGAGATCGAGAAATAGGCGAAGAACGCCGGGTGGTTCCAGTGGGTGATCCCCGGCAGGATGCGGTGCTCGAAATCCGCGAAGATGCGCTCGAGAGACTCCGGATGTTCCGGTGGCGCGGGAGGCAATGATCGCTTCACGTCGCCGGGCGCGAGCGGCGAGAGGACCGGGTAGCGCTCGGGATGCTCGAGGTACGACGAGATCCAGTCGAGCAGCCGCTCTCCCTGTTCGCGCAGCTCGGCGGTGGGCAGATCGCCGAGCGGGCCGGCGATCACCGCCATCGAAACAACCTGAGCGCGAGGGTGAACGTGACGACGAGCCATGCCGCGACGATACCGACCGACGGCGCAATGGCGCTCCAGCCGGCGCCCTGCAGCATCGTCGCACGCAGCGCGTTGATCGTCGCGGTGAGCGGCAGCGCCTGGATGAACGGCTGCGCCGTCTTCGGAAAGTTCGCCGACGAGAAGAACACCCCCGAGAGCACCCACATCGGCATCATCGTCAGGTTCATCAGACCGGACACGCCCTCGATGGTGCGCGCCCGCGACGCGATGAGCAGACCGAGTCCGCCGAATGCCAGCGCGGCCACGAGACAGACGACGAACAGCTGCAGCAGCGAGCCGCGGACCGGTACGCCGAACAACAGCGCGGCGCTTCCGACGAGCACGGCGATCTCGAGGATGAGAAACACGAAGCGGGAGAACAGGAACGACGCGAGATAGTGTGCGCGAGGCATGGGCGTCGAGACGAGCCGCTTGAGGAGATTGCGGCGCCGCGCCTCGACGATGGCGAAGCCGAGCCCCCAGATGCCGCCTCCCATGATGTTCATGCCGAGCAGTCCGGGCACGACGAAGTCGATGTAGCGCGATCCGCGCTCGCGTACGAGCGAATCGGAGACCGCCACCGGATCGCGCCGGCCGGCGGCGCGCTGCAGGGCGTCGTCGGTGAGCGAGCGCGCCGAGCGTCCCTCGGGCCG
>DASXHF010000271.1:0-1910 GCA_036488775.1 Gemmatimonadaceae bacterium
GCTCGTGAACGGCAGGTAAGAGTCCTCCGCGTGCTCTGTGGTTCAAATGCCGTTCAACAGCAATTGAACCACAGAGGATACGGGGCCCGGCGGACTGCAACCACATCAAGAACCGGGATCGCGGGGTGAGAGCGGTAGCAAGCTCGGTTCCCACGAGGACAGATCTGCCGGTTCAGTCGTTTCCGCCCTTTCCGGGCATTCTGTTTCGTCTGATCCGTGTGACAGCCAACTCGAGGACCGAACCGTGCGCAACACCATGTCTCGCAGCCTGATCCTCTTCGCCTTCACGGTCACCGCATCCACGGCGCACGCGCAGACCTTCCCCCCCAATCCCGCCGTCGACCGCCTGTACGCGCAGTGGGACAACACCAATTCGCCCGGCTGCGCGCTCGGCGTCATTCGCGACGGGAAGTTCGTCTACGAGCGCGGATACGGGATGGCGAATCTCGACTACGACATCCCGAATTCTCCGCGGATGGTCTACTACATCGGGTCCGACTCCAAGCAGTTCACCGCGGCGGCGGTCGCGCTCCTGTCGCTCGACGGCAAGATCTCGCTCGACGACGACGTCCGGAAATACCTCCCCGAGCTTCCCGACTACTCCAGGACGTACGGCGTCCCCGTCACCATCCGCAATCTCATCCACCACACGAGCGGGCTGCGCGACATCTACACGCTCATGGGGCTGGCCGGCATCCGGATGGAAGACGTCATGACGGATCAGGCCGCGCTCGCGCTCATCGCACGCCAGCAGGAGCTCAACTTCAAGCCCGGCACCGACTACCTCTATAGCAACTCCGGCTACTGGCTTCTCGGACAGATCGTGCAGCGCGTGACGGGCAAGTCGCTCCGGGTGTTCGCCGACGAGCGGATCTTCCAACCGCTCGGCATGACGCACACGCACTTCCACGACGACCCCGGCCACATCATGAAGAACCGGGCGATGAGCTATGAGCCCGATCCCAACGGCGGCTTCCGCATCAGCTATCTGCAGAACTTCGACAAGATCGGCGCGGGCGGACTCTATTCGACCGTCGAGGATCTCGCCAAGTGGGACGAGAATTTCTACACCCACAAAGTCGGCGGCGACGCGCTCCAGCGGCTCATTCACACCCGCGGCGTCCTCGCGAACGGCGACACGCTACGCTACGCGTTCGGCAACGAAGTCGCCGAGTATCGCGGTCTGAGGACCGACGAGCATGGGGGAAGCATGATGGGCTACAAGGCGCACATCATCCGCTTCCCCGACCAGCGTCTCTCCGTGATCGAGACCTGCAACCTCGGCTCGATCAACCCCGGGCCCATCGCTCGGCAGGTGGCGGAGGTGTATCTCGGCAACCAGATGAAGGCGCCGGCTGCCAGCACCGCGACGGCGACGGGCCGAGTGACCGTCGCCGGCTCGAGGGGGGTCGTGAGCAGTGCGGACGCGCAGCGAATCGCGGGCGACTACTACAGCGACGAGCTCGACGTCACCTATCGTGTATTGTCGTCGGGTAGCTCCCTGAAGCTGGTGCGGCCGAACACCCCGGACGTGACGCTCACGCCGGTCGACGCGACCACCTTCCGCGCCGCCGGCAATCAGCTTGCGCCGCCGGTCACCCTGCATTTCGACGTGGCCAACGGACAGGCCGGCGCGTTCACGGTCGAAGCAGGGCGCGTGACCAACATCCGGTTCCGGCGGCGAGCCTAGGTCCCGGAAGCAGGTGAGGCTCGGCGACAGCGACGGCCGGTGAAGCCGGAGCGGCAGCGCTAGAGCTCGGATGGGTGGTGTGGCCGTCACTTTGCCATTACTGGCGGCCACCCACCTCCCGCCATCACCCGATGACCGAGCCCACCACAATCGAGACGCGACAAGGACAGCGGCGTCAGGGCAAGAGAGCGCGCCCGCGTCCCGTCGGACTCAGGCAATT
>DASXHF010000274.1:0-6430 GCA_036488775.1 Gemmatimonadaceae bacterium
CTCTGTGCGGGGAAATATCCGTAAACCGCGAGCGGCTTCACCCATCCGTCGGCAATCGCTTCGGCCTTGAGCCGTTCCAGCGTCGGCTGGAACTCCTCGCGGACCATGCGATCGTATTCGGCGCCCGAGCCGCGGCCACCCCACTGTAGGCGATAGAGCTCGTCGATGTCGAGTAGATCGAGCACCTCGGGCAGAGGGATGTCCTCGAGCACCTTCGTCCCCCAGAAAGGCGCGGCCGGAACGGCGTGATCATGGGTCACGTCGCTCCGTTCGCCACCGGCGATGCCGGCGCGCACGTCCTTGCCGACGTTGCCATGCAGGAAGACGTCGCGTCGAGCGTCGCTCTTCACCTTCTCGATCGTCGCCGTGCGCCGGTCGTCGTCCTGGAGCGCGTCCATCGTCTCCAGCCCCTCGAACGCATCCTTGCAGTAAAAGACACCCGACTCGTACGCGCGCTCGCCGTCCACGAACATCGCCCGGCGGCCGAAACGCCGGTTGATCGCCGCACCGCCGATCAGGACCGGCAGATGGATCCCGCGCTTGTCGAGCTCCTGCACGCACAGCGGCATCTGCTTGCTCGTGCTCACGAGCAGCGCCGACAGACCGATCGCGTCGGCGTCGACCTCGAGCGCCTTCTCGATGATCGTGTTCACCGGCACCTGCTTGCCGAGGTCGAACACCGTGTAGCCGTTGTTGGAGAGGATCGTGTTCACGAGCGACTTGCCGATGTCGTGCACGTCACCGTAGACGGTCGCCAGCACGACCTTGCCCTTGGCGTATCCCTCGGCCTTCTCGAGGAACTGCTCGAGGTGCTTCACCGCCTTCTTCATCACCTCGGCGCTCTGCAGCACGAACGGCAGAATCAACTCGCCGGCGCCGAACTTGTCGCCGACTTCCTTCATCGCGGGGAGGAGGACTTCGTTGAGAACGCGCACGGGATGCTCGCGCACGTGCGCGGCATCGAGCGCGTCCTCGACCCCCTCTTTCTTCCGATGCAGCACCATCCAGTGAACTTTCGCCTCCGGCGACAGTTCACTGGATGCAGCATTCGGATCGCCGGCGGCGTTGGCGCCGTCGGCGGACTCTCCTCGCGCCTTGAACGCCTCGAAGTACTCGATGAACCGCTGCAGCGCCTCGGGCCGCCGGTTGAACACGAGATCGTCCGCGAGCGCGCGCTCCTCCGCGCTGATCTCCGCGTACGGCCGGATGTGCGCCGGGTTCACGATGGCAGCGTCGAGGCCGGCCTCCACGCAATGATGCAGAAAGACCGAGTTGAGCACGTGGCGTGCGGCGGGATCGAGGCCGAACGAGACGTTCGAGACGCCGAGGATGGTGAACACGCCCGGCAGCTCACGCTTGATGAGCCGAATCCCCTCGATCGTCTCGTGCGCGCTGTCGATCCACTCGGCGTCACCAGTGGCGAGGGTGAAGGTGAGCGCGTCGTAGATCAGATCCTCCGGCGCGAGCCCGTACTCGCCGACGACGATGTCGTAGATGGCGCGTGCCACCTCGAGCTTTCGCTCGCGCGTCTTCGCCATCCCGACCGGGTCGATCGTGAGCGCGACAAGCGCCGCGCCGTGTTTCTTGGCGATCGGCACGACCGAGTCGATGCGCTTGCGGCCGTTCTCCATGTTGATGGAGTTGATGATCGCGCGTCCGGGGACGTGCTCCAGCGCCGCCTCGATGACCGGGGCCTCCGTGGAATCGATCATCAGCGGCGTCTCGACGCTCATCGAAAGCAGCTTGACCAGCTTTGCCATCTGCTCGGCTTCGTCGGCGCGTTCGGTGAGGGCGACGCAGATGTCGAGCACGTGGGCGCCGGAATCCTGCTGCGCGCGCGCGACCTCGAGAATCCCCTCGTAGTCGTCGGCGAGCAGCAGGCGCTTCACCTTGCGCGAGCCCTGCGCGTTGACGCGTTCGCCGACCAGCAGCGGCGCCGGCTCCTGGCGCAGTGCGGTCGCACGCATGGCGGACGACACGAGGGCTTCGCGGCCGTGTGTCGGCAGCTCGGCCGGCGTGGTGGATCGCACGGCGCCGACGATCGCCGCCAGGTGTTCCGGCGTCGTGCCGCAGCAGCCGCCGACGATGCGTACGCCGAACTGCTCGACGAACTCCTTGAGCATGGCCGCCATCGGCTGCGGCTCGAGCGGATACACCGCGTCGCCGGTGCCGGTGTTGAGCGGCAGGCCTGCGTTGGGGATGACGGAGATCGGGAGCGACGCGTGCTCGGTCAGGAAGCGCACCGGCTCCCGCATGTGTTCCGGACCGGTCGAGCAGTTGAGCCCGATCACGTCGACGCGCATCGCCTGCAGCGTCGTGAGCGCGCTCGCGATGTCGGTGCCGAGCAGCATGCGGCCGCTGACGTCGAGCGTGACCTGCGTCTGGATGGGGATGCGACGTCCGAGCTCGGCGAAGAGCCGCTCGAATCCGGCGAGCGCCGCCTTGACCTCGAGAATGTCCTGCGCCGTCTCGACGAGCAGCACGTCCACGCCGCCCTCGACGAGGTACTTGGCCTGCAGGTAGTAAGTCTCGGCGAGCGCCTCGAAGGTGATGTTCGAGAGCGCGGGATCGCTGCTCGACGGCAGCATGCCGGTGGGGCCGATCGATCCGGCCACGAAGCGCGGCCGCTCCGGCGTCGCGTACCTGTCGCACGCCGCGCGAGCCAGCCGCGCCGCCTGCACGTTCAGATCGCGTGCCTTCTCCTCGATCCCCCACTCGCGCAGACGGTGGGGGGTGCTCTGGAAGGTGCACGTTTCGACGACGTCGCAACCCACGGCGAGAAAGGACTCGTGGATCGACTGGATGATGTCCGGCCGCGTCAAGACGAGGTGATCGTTACATCCCTCCAGCGCGCTTCCGCCGAAATCATCGGGCGTCGGATGGTGGCGCTGGATGTTCGTCCCCATCGCCCCGTCGTAGACGAGGACGCGTTCGTCGAGCGCGCGGAGGTAGGGGTGAGAGCTGATTGACGAGGAGCGCGGAGCTGGCATGCGGAGTTTCCAGAACGAAAAAGAGCCCAAACGCGATGGGCGTGGGGCTCGCGCTTTAGCAGAAGATTAACGTGGCCGCAATTTGCTCTAAATCGCCACGGGGACAGTTGTCGTGCCCTCTATAGATAATACGATGACCCAGGCTGGGCAACTGATAACTGATAACAGCGCTCAACCGAGGGAGAGGCAGTTGTCAATTCGGTTGACCGCCCCTCATCAGAGCAGTCTCGTCTCCGGCGGCGTGTGTCGCGGCGTGCGTCCTGTCGCGCGGGCACGCTCGCGGACGGACTGGACGAGCGCGGTGAGGCGATGGCGCTCGAGTGGCAGTGTGAGATCGGCGAGGACGGCGCGTTGGAGAGCCGGCAGCAGCGGCGCGAGCGGCGTCGAGGCGGTGCGATAGAGCAGTCGCGCTCCTCCCGCGGCGACGGGCGTACCGAGCAGCTCGGCGCCGGCGTCGCTCGCCAGCGTGCGGTCCACGACGAGGACAAGCGGCGGCTGCGCGCTCGCCAACTCCCGGGCTTCGCTGAGCGTGCGCGCGACTTTCGGCGCGAGGCCGAGCGCGGCGAGCGATTGCGCGAGCCCCTCGAGCAGGGCTACGTCCGTTCCGACCAAGATCACGTGCGTCATGACTCGCTCAACCCCCTCGATTGTCATCCGTACGAGCCGCAAGGGCGCGCACGGCTACTTCCGTCGTTCATTGTCGTGGCGCGCGGCGTCTCGCAAGCTGATGCACCTTCAGCGCCACGCCGTGCGTGCCGACGACCTCGCTGCGCGACGCGCGTGGTGCACGTGCACTGCGACGCGTATGCTCGCTCCCCGACGCTCGACGCGCAATACGTCGCTCAACTTATTCCGGGGAACAACAGCGATTCTGTGAGCCGCTGCACGATCTGAAGCGCGAAGTATGCCACGAGCGGTGTGACATCAATCACACCAATCGTCGGAATGATGCGGCGTAGCGGACGCAGCATCCACTCCGTCGCCCCGAAGCTCCACGAAATCCACCAACGATGTGCGAGCGCGGGAAACCACGACGTGATCACTCGCACGAGGAGCGCAAAGCGAAGGAATTCGAAGGTCCAGCTCACGACCAACATCAGGAGCCCAACCGCGCCGAGCGACGAAGCGACGAGCGCGTCGTGCACGAGCGACGCCACGATGCCGATCGCCGCGATGAGGAGCATGGCGAACACGACGTAGACGACGAGTGCCCACCACGGCGTCGATGCCGGATGTCCCCCGACGCGCACGACCTGCCGCTCGATCCCGGCGAGGCGAGGATCCACGCGCGCTCGCAGAAAGCGCGCGATGCCGCTGAATGGACTGATCCGCCGCGTGCGGACTGCCCAATCCGCGGCCGCGATCGCCGCCAGCGCGACCCCCACGGCAAGCATGACGGAGCGCAGCGCGAGGACGACCGTCGGAACTGCCGCGAGCACGTCGTTCATGGCGCCAAAGCTGTTCGCGCGAGCCTTCCTCTACAAGGTGCCGTTGCGTGAGCGCTACATTTCGCCAACTCGAAACCTGGCCACCACCCCATGAGCTCTCCTCGTCAGTCTCGCCGCCACTGGCTCGTGAAGTCCGAACCGGACGTGTTCTCGTTCGACGACCTGCTTGCCAGGCCGAATCGCACTACGCACTGGGACGGCGTGCGCAACTACCAGGCGCGGAACTTCATGCGCGACGACATGAAGACGGGCGACCTGGTCTTCTTCTATCATTCCGGTGAAGAGCCGGCGATCGTCGGCGTCGCCGAAGTCGTGCGTGACGGCTATCCCGACCACTCGGCGCTCGACCCGAAGGACTCCCACTTCGATCCGAAGAGCAAGCCCGACGCCCCGACCTGGTACATGGTCGATCTCCGCGCCGTCGAGCGGTTGGCGCGCCCACTCCCGCTCGGTGAGTTGCGTGGCGTCGCCGGCCTGGAGAAGATGACCCTGCTGCAGAAAGGGAGCCGATTGAGCGTGCAGCCCGTGACGCCGGATGAGTGGGCGACCATTCACCGACTTGGCATGCGGAAAAGCGGGTGACGTTCAGCGAATGAGCAGCCACACTCCGCTCACCACCCCGACTACCGCGACGAGGCCGCGCACGACGCTCGGTGGCACGCGCTGCGCCGCGCGCGCGCCGAGGTATGCGCCGGCGATTGACCCCACAGCCATGCTTCCCGCAACCGGCCAGTCCACGATCCCGCTGAAGGCGAACATCAACGCGGCCACCAGGTTCATGCAGAAGGCGCCCCAGTTCTTGAGGCCGTTCATGCGATGAATGTTGGTGAATCCCATGAAGCCAAGTGCGGCGAGCATCAGGATACCGATGCCGGCGCCGAAGTAGCCGCCGTACACGCCGACGGCGAGCTGCGCGGCGAGCAGGGCCGGCGTCGGCGCCGAGGGCTCGCGATGCTCGATCGAGCCCGACTCCTGGGGCCCGCGGATCCAGCGCAGCAGCGGACGCTGTGCGAGAAAGAGTCCGGTCGCGCCCAGCACCAGCCAGGGAACCACGTGATTGAACGTGGTGTTGCTGGTGTGGAGCAGGAGAAGGGCGCCCAGCCCGCCGCCGAGCAGGCTTGGTACCGCGAGGCCGATTGCCCAGCGCCGCGCGCCGGTGAGCTCCCCCCGGTAGCCGACCATGGCGCTCAGTGACGCGGGGAGGAGCGCTACGGTGCTCGTGGCGTTTGCCGTCAGCGGCGCGAGCCCAGCCGCAATGAGCGAGGGAAAGGTCAGCAGGGTCCCGCCGCCGGCGACGGAGTTCACGACCCCGGCGAGGACGGCGGCGATCGCGGCGACGGCCAGCCGCGCGATCGGGAGCGGTGCGGAAAGGGCGAGCGTCAGCGGCGGGACGGGTGAGGGGAGAGCGCGCGGGTCGACAACGTTCGCGAACGATAGCACGGTCGCGTGTCCGATGGACGTCCCACGGCAATGTCGCGTCGCATGGCTGGCCGATACATTTCAAGGCTTGGCGGAGCACCGGTTCCGCCGGCGTGTGGGGGCATCTCCAGGGAGAACGTCGACATGAGCAAGGCCGAGCAGCCGGGCGCCGCCGCCGCAGGTGGCGCGCTCGAGATCAGGGATACACGTACCGGAACCAACTACAGCGTTCCGATCCTTCCGCCGGGCACCGAGGGCGACATCGCCATCCGTGCGATGGATCTACGCCAGATCAAGCAGAAGCCCGATGAGTTCGGGCTCATGACGTACGATCCGGCGTTCATGAACACCGCGTCGTGCAAGAGCGCCATCACTTTCATCGACGGCGACAAGGGGATTTTACGCTACCGCGGGTACCCGATCGAGCAGCTGGCCGAGAAGGCGAGCTTCCTCGAGGTGGCGTGGCTGCTGCGCAACGGCGAGCTGCCGACGCAGAAGGAGTACAGCGACTGGACGCACCAGATCACGTTTCACACGTACGTCCACGAGAACATCAAGACATTTCTACAGGGC
>DASXHF010000312.1:0-5040 GCA_036488775.1 Gemmatimonadaceae bacterium
GCGCAATCCCCCGACGGCGCCGCAGCCCCCTCGTTGGATTCCCCTGGAGGCCGCATGACCAAACAGAGCAGGATCATTCGGGCGTTTGCCGCCCTGGCGGTGTGCGCCTTCGCGCTCACCGGCCAGCGCGCCGGAGCCCAGTCGACGAGCTGGATCGATTGGCAGACGATTCTCTACGCAGGCACGACGCCCGTCGGTGCCGTGGGGACCATCACCCTGCCGTCCGGCCTGGTGACCGTCACCTACCGCGGCAACATGTTCGGCGCGCAGCTCGACAACACCGGCATCAACCACTGGCTGCCCGAATCTCCGACCTATAGTGCGCCAGGCGTCAGCGCACCGAGCAACTCCGGCATGATTCAGCTCATGGATCAGAGCATCGGCAACTCGCTCACCTTCTCCCAGCCGGTGAACGACCTCGTGTTCGCGGTGTGGAGCATGGGCCGGACGGATCTTCCGGTCAACTACCACTTCAGCTCGCCGTTCACGATCGTCTCCCAGGGCTCGAGCAGCGAGTACGCCTGCGGGGCGCCGTCGCCATGCCTCCAACAGGACGGAAACACCCTGATCGGAGCCGAGGGTAACGGTATCGTCGTGTTCGACGCGCCTCCGGCCGACGGTATCACCTTCGACGTCGACCCGGCCGAGAACTTCCATGGATTCACCGTCGGCACGACGGTCTCCCCGGAGCCGGCAACGATGACCCTGCTCGCCACCGGCCTCGTCGGCGTGTTCGGCGCCGCGGTGCGCAGGAAGAAGGAACGCAACGTCTGAACGACGACGCTGCTCAGCGCGTAAGACTCGGGGCAGGCCAGGCGGCCTGCCCCGAGTCTTTTTTTCGTCTCACGCTTCACGTCTCAGGAGCCGGCCGCCTCGCCGCCCTCGCCCTCCGCCGCAGTGAGCGCTAATCTCTCGCGACCCTCCTCCCCTCGGTTGCCGTCCCCTCCGTCCACCCATATGCTGCCCCCCTTCTGCTTCCGCCGCTTCGCCGCGGCGGCCCTCGCGCTGTTGTGCGCGGCGCCCGTGGCGCTCTCCGCGCAGACGCGCATGCTCCGCAGCCCGAGCGTGAGCCAACGCCACATCGCGTTCGCGCACGCCGGCAACATCTGGATCGTCGAGCGCGGCGGCGGCAATGCGCGGCGGCTCACGAGCTTCGCCGGCGAAGCGTCGAACCCCAAGCTGTCTCCGGACGGGCGCCTCGTCGCGTTCAGCGCGCAGTACGCCGGCAACGTCGACGTGTACGTCGTCCCCGTGGACGGCGGTGAGCCGAAGCGGCTCACCTTCCATCCGGGCGCCGACATCGTCCAGGGATGGACGCCGGACGGCTCGCACATCGTCTTCTCCACCGGGCGCGCCCCGCCGGCGCCAGTCGCCATTCCGCGGTTCTATCTCGTGTCGCTCGACGGGGGACCCGAGACGCCCATGCCGATGCCGCGTGCCTATCAGGGCAAGATCAGCCCCGACGGCAAGCGGCTCGCCTACCGGATGAACAACTCGTGGGACGAGGAGCGCCGCAACTATCGCGGCGGCCAGAACCGCCCGATCTGGATCGAGAACTTGAGCGATCACGAAGTGATCACGGTGCCGTGGCAGGGCTCCAAGGAGATGGACCCCGTCTGGGTCGGCGACGTCGTCTACTTCCTCAGCGATCGCGATGGCGTCTCGAACGTGTGGAGCTACGACACGCGGTCCAAGGACCTCAAGCAGGTCACGACGTTCAAGGACTTCGACGTGAAGACGCTCGATGCGTCCACGCCGGCCAACGCGGTGGTGTTCGAACAGGCGGGCTACGTGCACGAGCTCGACCCCGCGACGGGGCGCGAGCACGTGGTGAGCATCACGGCGAACGGCGACTACCCGTGGATGATGCCGCAATGGAAGGACGTGACGACGCGCATCGCGTCGCTCGCGCTCTCGCCCACCGGCAAGCGCGCCGCTGTCGAGGCGCGCGGCGAGATCTTCACCATCCCCGCCGAGAAGGGCGACGCGCGCAACATCACCGGCAACTCGAGCACGAGCGCCGAACGGGAACCCGCATGGTCGCCCGACGGCAAATCGATCTCGTACTTCAGCGACGCCGGCGGTGAGTACAAGCTCGTGATCTCGTCGCAGGACGGCACGAGCAAGCGCGAGATCGCGCTCCCGGAGCCGAGCCATTACTACACGCCCGAGTGGAGCTCCGACGCCAAGCGCATTCTCTTTCACGACACCGGTCTTCGCCTGTGGGTCGTGGACGTCGCGAGCGGCAAGGCGACGCACGTCGACACCGACCAGTACATGGTGCCGGACCGCTCCCTCGCGCCGCAATTCTCCCCCGACGGGCGCTGGATCGCATACGCGAAGCGGCTGCCGTCGATGTTCCGGGCGATCTTCGTCTACAACGTCGAGACGGGAACGAAGACGCAGCTCACCGACGGACTCGCCGACGCGACCTCTCCCGCATGGGATGCGAGCGGCAAGTATCTCTGGTTCCTGGCGAGCACCAACTTCGGCCTGAACAGCGGTTGGCTCGACATGGGCTCGTACGACCGGCCCACGACCAGCGCGCTCTATCTCGCGGTGCTCAGGAAGAGCGATCCGAGTCCGCTGCTGCCCGAGAGTGACGAAGAGGCGGCGGCGGCCGCCGCGCAGGCGCCACGCGCCGACACGGCGAAGGCCGCGGTTCCTTCCACGGCCGACAGCGTGCGCACGTCGCGCTCGGCCAAACCGGTCGTCGCGATCGACTTCGACGGCATGTCGCAGCGCATCATCGCCGTGCCGGGCATCGCGCAGCGCAACTATACCGCGCTCAAGGCGGGACCGGCCGGCACGGTGTACTGGATCGAGCACGCGCCGGCCATGGGCACCGCCGAGGCAGCGGGACCGTCGGGCAACCCGCTGCATCGCTACGTGCTCAAGGATCGCAAAGCCGCACAGTTCGCGACCAACGTCGCCGACTACACGGTGAGCGCGGACGGCAAGAAGCTGCTCTATCGCACGCCGGGCGCACAGGGCGGGCTGTTCCTCGTCGATGCCGACAAGGCGCCGCCGGCCGCCGGCAGCGGCAAGCTGGCGGTGCAGCTCCGCACGCTCGTCGATCCGCGCGCCGAGTTCGTCCAGATGTTCGACGAAGGCTGGCGGATCCAGCGCGACTATCTGTACGTCAAGAACATGCAGGGCAGCGACTGGCCGGCGATGAAGAAGATGTACGGCCAGCTGCTGCCGTACGTGAATCACCGCCAGGATCTGAACTACCTGCTCGACATGATGGGCGCCGAGATCGCGATCGGGCACTCGTTCGTGGTCGGCGGCGACATCCCCGAGGTCGGTCCGTCGACGGCCGGTCTCCTCGGCGCCGACTTCGACGTGCAGAACGGGCGCTATCGCATCGTGAAGATCTATGACGCCGAGAGTTGGAACCCGGAGCTGCGCGCGCCGCTCGCGGCACCAGGCGTCGACGTTCGCGCCGGCGACTATCTGCTCGCCGTGAACGGCGTGGAGCTCAAGAGCACCGACAACGTCTACCGCCTGCTCGACGGCACGGCAAACAAGCAGACAGTCCTCACCGTGTCGTCGCGTCCGAGCATGGATGGTGCGCGCCACGTGACCGTGATTCCGGTCGGGAACGATCAGGGGTTGCGCGCGCGCGCCTGGGTCGAGCGCAACCGGCGCATCGTCGATTCGTTGAGCGGCGGAAAGCTGGCGTACCTGCATCTGCCCAACACGGCCGGCGGCGGGTACACGAGCTTCAACCGCTACTACTTCGCGCAGCAGGACAAGCAGGGTGTCATCCTCGACGAGCGGTACAACCAGGGCGGCTCCGCGGCGGACTACATCATCGATCTCCTCGGCCGGAAGTTCGACGGATACTTCAACAATCCCGTCGGTGAGCGGTACCCGTTCACGTCGCCCGCCGCCGGCATCTGGGGTCCGAAGGTGATGCTCATCAACGAGATGGCGGGATCGGGCGGCGACCTGATGCCGTACATGTTCCAGCACCGCAAGATCGGACCGCTCGTCGGCATGCGGACGTGGGGTGGACTGGTCGGCACGTGGGACACGCCGGCGTTCGTGGATGGCGGCGCGATGATCGCGCCGCGCGGCGGGTTCTTCGACCTCAACGGCAACTGGGCGGTGGAGAATGTCGGGACGTCACCGGACATCGAGGTGGAGAACTGGCCCCGCGAGGTGATCGCCGGACACGATGCCCAGCTCGAGCGCGCCGTGGCGGAAGCGATGCGAATGCTGCGCGAGCATCCAGTGGTGCGGGCGACCCACGAGCCGCCCGGTCCGACCTGGGGGGCGCGCAAGGCGCAGCAGTAGCACCCGTCCGTCATCCACTCTCGAGGCCGGTCGCGTAGCAGTCGCGACCGGCCTCGTTCTGGTGCACGGGCATGTGGCATGCCTGCTCTGGCTGCACGCGGCGGCGGTCGCCGCGACAATGTCGTCAACGGGAGAGTCAGCATGCGGAATCGAATTCAACATGTCGCGGCAATCGCACTCACGGCGGGCAGCATCGCGGTCGCCGGATGCGGTGGTGGCGGCAGCCGTCAAGCGAGCAACGCCAACGGCGATGTCACGACATCAAACGCCGCCGGCTCGGCGGCCGTCACGCCGGCTGCTCCGATGGATTCCACGTCGATGGCGCGAGCGCCGCAGCACCACAGCAAGCTGGCTGGTGCGGCGCTCGGCGCGGTCGCGGGCCACGCCCTCGGCGGGCATGCGGTGCTCGGCGCGGCGGCGGGGGCGCTCGTCCAACACGAGCGTAATAAGCGGCAGCGCTAGCGAGGGACACGGCTACTCGAGTACCTGATACGGCTACTCAAGTATCAGGTACTGGGTAGACCTGGTACCGAGCCTGGCATACTGGCCCCTCCAATGCCTGGACAGGGCTGCCGTAGGACCGACTGACAGTTGTCGCTACGGCTCGATTTCACGTCGTTGCATCATCAGCGCTCTATTCTGCTCTTTTCGTCCAGAGAAACACCGCCGAGCATTCGCCGTTCACCTCGGGTGGGAGCTGCGCGACGCCCTGGTAGACCTCGATCATCTCCAGATCCG
>DASXHF010000059.1:0-3947 GCA_036488775.1 Gemmatimonadaceae bacterium
CTTCACCCGCCGCGGGCCGAAGAGGAGGTTCTCCCGCTGGAGCAGCCGAGCGAGCAACGCGTACAGCGCGCGCCCCTCGCGATTGGGCGAGCAGAAGCCGCCCGTGCAGACGAGCACATGGCGGGCGTACGGTTCCATCAGGGCGGCAAGCCGGGCGGAGCTGAGTGGAGACACGAGAGCGGCGGCAGGGGTCGACGCAGTCTAACCGGCGCGCGAGGCGTCACGGTGTCCAACGCCACTATTGCCGGACGCTGCCGCAGCGTGGATAGTTCTCCATGCTCCCTCGCACGGTCGGCACCCTTCGCCTCGACACGGCCGACGTCCCCACCCCGCGCGGCGCGGCGGTGCTCTGCCTTCACGGGCTGTTCGCCGGCAGCTGGGTATACGAGCGCGTGCTGCCGTTGCTCGCCGAGCGGGGCTATCCCGCGGCGGCGCTGTCGTTCCGCGGTCATCCGCCATCGCCGGCCATCGGAGCGATCGGCCGACAGTCGATCGGTGCTTACGCGCACGACGCCGGCGAAGCCGCACGCGCGCTCGACCGGCCAATCGTCATCGGGCACTCGCTCGGCGGCCTCGTCGCGCTGATGTTGGCGACGCGCAATCTCGTGCGCGCGGCGGTTCTCGTCGCGTCGGCGCCGCCGCGCGGGATCAGCGTGCTCAGTCGGCCACTGCTCGCGCGGATGCCGCGGTACCTTCCAGCACTGCTCTTGTCGCGGCCCTTTCTGCCCTCCGCCGACGATCTCGACGCCCTCGTGCTCAATCGCGTTGCGCCAGAGAATCGAGCCGGCGTACGGATGCGTCTCGTCCCCGACAGCGGGCGCGCCGCGCGACAGGCGGCGCTCGGCACGATCGACGCACGCTTTCGCGTAGCTCGTCCACCGATCCTCATCGTCAGCGGCGACGACGATCAGTTCGTTCCCATCGGCGTGGCGCGCCGGCTGGCGCAGCGCTTCGATGCGCCGCTGCACGTGGCGCGCGGGCACGGACATTTCCTGTTCGCCGAGCCCGGATGGCAGCGCGAGATGGGAGTGATCCTAGATTGGCTCGACGCGCTCCCGAGCGCCGTGCGCGGTCCCGAGCCCGGCCGGCGCCCACACGGCGCCACGGCGAACCGCACGACGGGCTGACGGATTACCTTCAGACTCTTCCCTCGCGAACGGCCGAGATGTCCGATCAATCCATCGCCATGAAGCAGTACGCGCATCCCGATGCGCTCGTCAGCACCGACTGGCTCGCCCGACACCTCGACGATCCCGCGGTCCGCATCCTCGAGAGCGACGAAGACGTTCTGCTATACGACGTCGACCACATTCCCGGCGCGCTGAAGCTCGACTGGCACGAGGACCTGAACGATCCGGTCCAGCGCGACTACATCGGTCGCGAGCAGTTCCAGGCTCTCGTGCGCCGGCTCGGGATCGACGACAAGACCACCGTCGTCTTCTACGGCGACAAGAACAATTGGTGGGCGACGTACGCGCTGTGGGTGTTCGAGCTGTTCGGCTTCGAGAACGGGAAGATCCTCGACGGCGGTCGCGCGAAATGGGAAGGCGAAAACCGCCCGATGACCAGCGATGTGCGCGCGGTGAAGCCGTCGACATACACCGCCCGCGACCGCGACGACGTCCACATTCGCGCCTTCATGGACGACGTGCGCCGTCACGTCGGCAAGAAGGGGAAGCTGATCGACGTCCGGTCGCCCGACGAGTTCACCGGCAAGAAGCTGCACATGGCCGAGTACCCGCAGGAGGGCGCGCTGCGCGGCGGGCACATTCCTGGCGCGAAGAGCGTTCCATGGGCGCGCGCGGCGAACGCCGACGGCACGTTCAAGAGCGCGGCCGAGCTCCGTGCGATCTATCAGGACGAAGCCGGGCTCAAACCCGGTGACGACGTGGTCGCGTACTGCCGCATCGGCGAACGTTCATCGCACACGTGGTTCGTGCTCACCTACCTGCTGGGTTACGACAAGGTGCGCAACTACGACGGGAGCTGGACGGAATGGGGGAACTCCGTCCGCGCCCCGATCGAGCGATGACCGCGCACGGCGAGGTCGCATCGGCGCCGCCGAAGCGTGAGTCGCTCGTGCAGGTGAGCTGGGCGGGCGAGCACCGATTCGACACCGGGCGTCCCGACGGACCAGTTGCGCGTCTCGACGGGTCGGGCCAGACGGGCCAGTCGCCGCCCGACGCACTGCTCAGCGCCCTGGCGACCTGCTCGGCGGTCGACGTCGTGGACATTCTCGGGAAGCGCCGCACTCCGGTAGAACGGCTCACGGTCGGCGTGCGCGGCGTACGGCGCGACGAGATGCCTCGGCGCTTCACGGAGCTGCACCTCGCCTATCACGTGGACGGCGCGGGCATCGACGCGATCCACGTCGAGCGCGCGATCACGCTCGCCTTCGAGAAATACTGCTCGGTGGCCGCTTCGCTTGCGCCGGACATCGTCGTCATGACGACGGCGGTGGTGAACGGCGTCGAAGGCGCGCCGAAGTCGCAGACGATCCGCGGCTAGCCCGCGGATCTGGAGTCAGAGCTCGGAATCGTCGCGCGAGCGAACCTGCTCCCAGCACCCGCAGCCCTGCACTTTCAACCGTTGGGCGAGGCGGGCGCGGAGGGAACCCGGCGCGGAGAGCTCCGCACGAAGGCGGGACACGGCCTCCAGAAAGCAGGACTGATAGGCCGAGTACTCCTTGCACTGCGGACACGCCGCGATGTGCGCGCGGAGCCGCTCGGCGCTCGTCGTGGTGACCTCTTCGTCGAGATAGTCCCAGAGATGCCGCAGCACCTCCGCACACGACGCGGAGAGGCCGAGCGCCTCGAGCTGCGTGCGCGCCGGCGCGCTCATGCAGCGTCCGCCGCCGGCGCGCGGGCGAAGCCGAGGTCCTCGGCGACGGTGAGCAGCTTTTCCTGCAGCAGCCGTCGCCCGCGGAACAGACGCGACCGCACGGTGCCGATCGGCACGCCCATCACCTGCGCCGCCGACTCGTACGTCATGTCTTCGACGTCCACCAGGATCACCGCGGTCCGGAACGGCTCGGCCAGCTCGTCGAGAGCATCGCGCAGCGCGGGAGCGAGGTCGAGTCGAGCATAGATGTCGTCATAGCCCTTTTCGCGTGCAGCGGAATAGACCGATCCGGCCGCTACCGCGTCAAGCTCCCCGTCCTCGATGTCGACCGTCGGCTTCTGCCGCTCGCGGGAGCGGAGGAAGACGTTGCGGCAGATCGTGAACAGCCAGCGGCGGCAGTCGGTGCCCGGAATGAACGTGTGCCAGGAGCGATACGCACGCAGGAAAGTCTCCTGCACCACGTCGTCGGCATCCGCTTCGTCGCGCGTGAGCGACAGTGCGAAGCGGTACACGTCGTCGAGCCACGGAAGCGCGTCTCGCGCGAAGGCCGCGTCGCGATCCTCGACGCCGGCTGTGACTCCGTCGACCGAGTCGAGCTCGAGGTCGAGTGCTGCACCCGTGTCGTCGGCATCGAGCTCGACGAGTGCCGGGCTACTGAGTGTGGCCGTCATGTCCCGTGGCCTCAATTAATTTACGGGTTAACCTTACATAAACTGTACCGAATTCGCAAGGGGGGGGACGACGCCGCTCGACGTGAGCTGAAGCGGCGTTCCGAGGAGCCACTCGTAGTGCTTCCGATGCGCCCTGGTCAGCGGTCGGAATGGAGCAAGCGGCGAAGCGCGGGCTGGTAGTAGCGGCTCGAGATGATCTTCGTCCCGTCGCGGAGCTGCACCACGTAGCTCCCCTTGTCGTACCGCTCGAGGGTAGCGATCGCGCGAACGTTGATGATCGCCGAGCGGCGGACGCGAACGAAGGTGTCGCGTCCGGCGAGCCGCGCCGCGAGGCGATCCATCGTCGTGCGCACGAGGTAGACGCGGTTGCCGCTGTGTACGCGCACGAGGTTCCCGGCGCTCTCGAGCCACGCGACCTGCTCGATCTCGAGGAGC
>DASXHF010000085.1:0-14169 GCA_036488775.1 Gemmatimonadaceae bacterium
CCGAGCGCACGCCCGTGCGCGATGATCTCGTCGGCAGGCTCGCCGGCCTTCTTGCGACGCGCGACGTCCTGCGAGCTTGCATTGCGCGCGGCTTTGCGCTCCTCGACGGCCTGAATCAGGAGACGGCGGTCGCGGTCGAGCCCTTCACAGCGGTCGAGCTGCGGGCCGAGAGCCGTGAGCGCTTCGCGCCGCTGCATCGCCTCGCGCAGCTCGCCGAGGCGCTCACGAACCATCTTGAGGTCGTGCATCAGCTCGTTGGAATCGAGTCCGGAACGACCTGGTGATACCCGCAGTTGAGATCGACGACGGTGCGCGCGTAGATGCGGCGGACAGTGGGGATCACGCTGTCCACCACCATCTTCGCATACATCGTCTGTCCGCCGAGGCTGGTGTAGCACGCATTGACGTCGAGGATCTCGACACCGAGCACGGTGCCCGGCGTCACCGTCTGCACGGAGAGCGTGTCGTAGCCGGACGACGGCACTTGGGTGATGCCGTCGAAGGCACCGGGAAGCGGCTGCATGCCGATTCGCTTGAGCGACGTGCTCACCAGGCCCCCGCCGATCAGGCGCACGGGGTAGACGAGGACGGCACCGGCGGAGTTCAGCTCGAAGGCGACGTCGAAGGTGAAGCGCGAGTCGGCACGCGTCGCGCCGCTGAGAAAGCTCAGCGCCGTGGGCACGTTGGCCGGCGCACCGGTCACGGGATAGAGCGTGTACGAGTTCAGCGTGCTCGGATACGTGGCTTTCGGCAGCGCCGGATTGCCGCACGCAGCGACAACGACGGCGAGCGCCACGACGGCCACGCACAGCGGGCGGGTCGGCAGCATGTCAGGACGAAGGCGGAACGGGATGTGGGCCGGTCGTAGGATACGACCGGGCCCGGGCAAACTCAACCCAATGGCATCGCTTGACTTCACTTCAGTCAGCCGTAAGCTTTGCTTCACATTCATGGAGTGAATATGGCGAGCATCCGCGATCTCGTTGGCGCAATCCGGCAGCGTGATGGGGTGGAGGCCGCCGTGGTCCTGGGCCGGGATGGTCTCCTGATCGACAGCCAGGCGGTTCCTGGCGTGGACACGGAGGACATCGCGGCGCGTATCCCCGCGATCATCGGACCCGCCGACGAGCTTGGCGCGGCCGCCCGACGGGGACCTCTCACCACCGCGGTGCTGGAGCACCGCGACGGGCTCGCCATCGTATCGGTGCTGAGCGCCGATGCCGTACTTCTCGTGCTCGTTCGTCCGCAGGCCAATGTTGGCCAGCTACTGTTCGAGCTTCGCCGCAATCGCGAGCACATCGCCGCGCTGGTCTAGTGAACGACACACAATTGACGCACGCGCTCGTCGCCGACGACGAGCCACACATCGGGCGCATCATCAAGATGAAGCTCGAACAGGGCCCATTCCGGGTCACCCTCGCCTACGACGGGCGCGAGGCGCTCGACGTCCTGCGCCGAGAGTCGGACATCGGCCTGGTACTGCTCGACCTCATGATGCCATACCTCAGCGGCCTGGACGTGCTCGCCGAGATGAAGCGCGACGAGCGGCTGCGCAGCGTGCCGACGATCGTGCTGACCGCGGCCGGCCAGGAACAGCAGCATCACATGGCGATGGAGTTGGGGGCGAGCGAGTTTCTCACCAAGCCATTCAGCCCGAAGAAGCTGTACGCGCGCGCCGCCCAGCTGGCGGGTTTCGCGCCCGAGGAGCCGGCGGCCGGCGAGGCATGACGCGCTGGGTCGTGATCCTCGCCGGAGGCGTGGGCTCGCGCTTCTGGCCGCTCAGCACGCCGGCGCGCCCGAAGCAGCTCCTTCCGCTCGCGTCCGACGAGCCGATGCTGGTGGACACCCTGGCGCGCCTGGCGCCGCTCGTCCCGCCGGAGCGCACGCTGGTGCTCACGAGCGCCTCGCTCACCGGTGCGATTGCCGAGCTGGCGCCGGAGATTCCGCCCGAGAATCTGATCGCCGAGCCGCGACCGGCCGGCACGGGGGCGGCGCTCGCATGGGCGGCACGCGTGATCGAGCGCCGCGCCGGCCGAGATGCGGTGATGATCAGCGTGCACGCCGACTGGTCGATCGGCGACGCGGACGCCTTTCGCGCCGCGTTGCGGGCTGCGGCGGAGGCGGCCGAGCGTCATCGGGCGCTCGTCACCGTCGGTGTCGTGCCCGACCGTCCGGATCCGGGGTTCGGCTACATCCAACCCGGCGACGCGCTCGACCAGGGGCTCCGTCGCGTCGCGCGATTCGTCGAGAAGCCCGACCGCGCGCGCGCGGCCGAGATGGTGCGCGACGGCTATCTCTGGAACTCGGGCATCTTCGTGTGGTGCGTCGGCGATTTTCTGGACGAAGTGCGTGCACTGACGCCGGAGATCGCGCCGCATCTCGCCGCGGCGGGCGACGACCTGCGACGATTCTTCAACGCCATCACGACGGGGATCGCCGTCGACGTCGGCGTGCTCGAACGGAGCGGCCGAGTGGCGGTCCTGCCGGGCGAGTTCGGCTGGGACGACGTCGGCACGTGGGCGGCGCTGCGTCGCGTGCGCCGTCGCGACGACACGGGCAACGCCACCACCGGCCGCGTCCACACGCTCGACGCGCGCAACAACGTCGTGCACGCGGACGGGAACGGCGTCGTGCTGTACGGGGTATCGGACCTGGTCGTCGTCACGCGCGACGGCCTGACGCTCGTCACGACCGTGGACAAGGCGTCGGACCTCAAGACGCTGATCGAGTCGCTGCCTCCCGCCTTCCGCGATCCGCCGTGAGCGCGCCCCACCGTTCCCTGCCCTCCGCCGTCTACCTGTACGACGACGCGCGCGCGCGCACCTTCGAGCCGTTCGCCCTGACGCGTCCCGCAGGCGAGCTCCGCGCCGGCGCGCTGCTCGTGCGCGAGCGATGGGCTCGCGCGCTGCGCGGCACCGTGAGCGGGCACGTCGCCGCGCCACACCTCGCGGGCTTCGAGGAGCCGGACGCAGCACCCGTCATCGACGGGGGTGAGATTCCAGCGGGCTCGTGGCTCGCCAACGCGCGTTTCGCGCCGGCGCTCGCGGACGCCCCGCGCGGCGAGGTGCTCGTCGCGGACGACCGCGTCGCCGCAGTGCGGCTCAGCGCGGCGCTCGACGTCGAGCGACTGCGCGGCGGCTCGGCCACGCTCGACGAGCTCGCTGCGCGATTGCCGCGAGAGATCTCGTCGATCGACGGCTGGTGGATGGACGAGGTCTGGGACTACGTCGGCTTCCTGGTCCCGATGCTCGAGCGCGACCTGCCGATCCTCGGCGCATCGCTGCCGCGCGGGGTGCCCCCACAGGCGTTTGGGGTCGGGGAGCAGCCGGTGTTCGTCGAAGCCGGCGCGGTGGTCGAGCCGAACGTCTGCTTCGACGTCAGCGCCGGCCCGATCCTGCTTCGCTCCGGCTCGCACGTGCAAGCGTTCACGCGCCTCGTCGGCCCGCTGTATGTCGGTCGGGAAAGCACGCTCACCACGGACCGCATCGCCGCGTCGTCGATCGGCGACGTGTGCAAGGTGCACGGCGAGGTGAGCAACACGATCTTTCTGGGCCACGCCAACAAAGGGCACGACGGCTTCGTCGGCCATTCGATTCTCGGCCGTTGGGTGAACCTCGGCGCCGGGACGATCACGAGCAACCTGAAGAACACGTACGGCTCGGTGCAGCTCTGGACGCCGCACGGTGTGCGCGAGACCGGGCTGCAGTTTCTCGGCACGCTCTTCGGCGACCACACGAAGACGGGGATCGGCCTGCGCCTCACGACCGGGACGGTGCTCGGCGCCGGTGCGAACGTGTACGGCAGCATGATGCCGCCGAAGGTCGTGTCGCCATTCTCGTGGGGGGAGGCGGAGGCGTTTTCCGACTATCGGCCCGACAAGTTCCTCGAAGTGGCGGCGCGCATGATGGCGCGGCGCCACGTCACGCTCGGCGACGGTGCGCGGCGGCAGCTGCTCGCCTCGTACGAGCTGCGGTGGAGCGCGGACGGGTGAAGCTCTGGGTCCTCGGCAGCGGCAGCGGCGGCAACGCCGTGCTGGTGGAGTCGGGCGAGAGTCGCGTGCTGGTCGACGCCGGCTTCTCGCCGCGCGAGCTCGCGCGCCGCCTGCGAGCGATCGGCGTCGCGCCGGCATCGATCGAAGCGTGCGTGGTGACGCACGAACATACCGACCATGTGAAGGGCGCCGCCGCCGCGGCGCGGAAGTGGGGCTGGTCGCTCTACGCCAGCGCGGGCACGATCGACGCGTGGCCGGATCTCCGCGAGGCGTGTTGCGTCGAGCTCTCGCCCGGGATGAGCGTGTCGCTCTCGCGCATGGTCCTGACGGCGCACCCGACGCCGCACGACGCGGCGAGTCCCATCGGGGTGCGGCTCACCTCCGTCTCAACTGGCGCCACGGCCGCCGTGTGCACCGACATCGGGCACGTCAGCGAGAGCGTGCGCGCATTGTGCGCGGGGGTCGACCTGCTCGTCGTCGAGTCGAACCACGACGAAGGGATGCTGCGCACCGGACCGTACCCGCCGTCGGTGCGGGCGCGCATCGCGTCGCGGACGGGGCATCTCTCCAACCGCAGCAGCGCCGAGCTGGCACGCGACACCGTGCATCGTGATCTGGCGCACGTCGTGCTCGCGCACCTGAGCGAGAAGTGCAACGACCACGGGATCGCGCATCGCACCGCGGCAGACGCGTTGCGCCGGACGCGGTTCCGTGGCGCGCTGAGCGTCGCCATGCAGCACGCGGTGGTGGGACCCTTCCTGCCCCGCGCCGGCCGCGCCGAGCCGGAAGCGCAGTACGCCCTCGCGCTGTAGACAAGCGCGATTCCTGCGAAGGGTCGCGGCCATGTCATCAGAACACCAATTCGAGGTTCCATCGTGGCGCCGGCTGCCCATCGGCGCCGAGGTGGCAGCGAGCGGCGGCGTGCACTTTCGCGTGTGGGCTCCGAAGCGCCGTGCGGTCGCCGTTGCAATAGACTCGAACGCCGCCCCGTCGCCGCTCCGGGCGGAAGGAAACGGATATTTCTCCGGCCTCGTCGCCGAGGCAGCGGCGGGTACACGCTATCGGCTGCAGCTGGACGGCGGCGACTCGTTTCCCGACCCGGCGGCGCGCTTTCAACCCGACGGTCCGCACGGGGCGTCGCAGGTCGTGGACCCGTCGGCGTTCAGGTGGACGGATCGTGGGTGGCCGGGCGTGCCCGTGCGCCGGCGGGTCGTCTACGAGCTGCACGTCGGTACGTTCTCCGCGACCGGCGACTGGGCCGGCGCGATGCAGCAGCTTCCGGCGCTCGCCGAGCTCGGCGTGACGGTGCTGGAGGTGATGCCGGTCGCCGAATTCGCCGGCCGCTTCGGGTGGGGATACGACGGGGTCGATCTGTTCGCGCCCTATCACCACTACGGTGCGCCGGATGACTTCCGCCGGTTCGTCGACCGGGCGCACGCCCTCGGTCTCGGCGTGATCCTCGACGTGGTCTACAATCACCTGGGCCCGGACGGCAACTACCTTCGTCAATTCGCCGATGAGTACTTCGCGCCACATTACGCGACCGATTGGGGCGAAGCGCTGAACTTCGACGGCGCGTCCTCGCATGGAATGCGGGAGCTCTGCCTGGCGAACGTGCGACACTGGATCGAGGAATATCACCTCGACGGGCTGCGTCTCGACGCGACGCAGAACATCTACGACGCGTCGCCGCGGCACATCCTGCGCGAGATCGCCGAGACGGCGCGCCGCGCGTCGGGAGGACGGACAGTGTTCCTCGTCGCCGAGAACGAGCCGCAGCTCACGCGCACCGTGCGGCCGGTGGACGAGGGCGGATTCGGGCTCGACGCGATGTGGAACGACGATTGGCATCACAGCGCGCACGTCGCGCTCACCGGCCGCGACGAGGCGTACTACGCCGACTATGCCGGCATGGCGTGGGAGCTCGTCGCCGCGGCGACGCACGGTCTGCTCTACCAGGGCCAGTGGTATTCGTGGCAGGGCCGGCGGCGCGGGACTCCGACACGCGGCCTGTCGGCTGACCGGTTCGTTCACTTTCTCGAAAATCACGACCAGGTGGCGAACTCCTTTCGCGGCGATCGGCTGCACCGGCTCACTAGCCCGTCCATGCTGCGTGCGATGACGGCGCTACTTCTGCTCGGCCCGCAGGTGCCGCAGCTGTTTCAGGGGCAGGAGTTCGCGGCGTCGAATCCGTTTCTCTACTTCGCCGACCACCACGCCGAGCTGGCGGATCCGGTCACCACCGGGCGTCGCCGGTTTCTGTCGCAGTTCGAGAGCATCGCCGCCGGGGACACGGCCGAGCTGCTGGACGACCCGTGCGATCCGGCGACGTTCGAGCGCTGCAGGCTGGATCACGCCGAACGTGAGCGGCACGCGGAGTGGTTCGCGCTGCATCGCGATCTGCTCGCGCTCCGCCGTGGCGACGCCGTGTTCGCCGCCGAGCCGGGTCCGTCGCTCGAGGCTGCGGTGCTCGGGGGGCACGCGCTCGCGCTCCGCTTCCATGGGGCGGACGACGATCGATTGTTGATCGTGAACCTCGGAAGCCCATTGCGCCTCGACCGAATGCCTGCACCACTCCTGGCGCCGCCGGAGTTCGCGACGTGGGCGCTGCGGTGGAGCTCGGAGAACGCGGCGTACGGCGGTCATGGAACGCCGGGGCTTGCACCGTCGATGCGCGACTGGCGCCTTCCCGGGGGCTGCGCGGTGCTGCTCGCACCCGAGTTCGCCCAGGCGCGAGCTGGCGGGGAGCCAACCGATGTTTGACGTCGAGGTACATCGTCCCGCCTGGGTGAAGGCAGGGAAGTTGGGCAGCGATACGCTCGTCGCGAATGAATGGCTCGTCACGAACGGCCTTGGCGGCTACGCGTCCAGCACCATCGGCGGCGTGATGACACGAAAGTACCACGGCTATCTCGTGGCGTCGCTGCCGGCGCCGCTCGGGCGGATGGTGATGCTGCAGAACCTGCAAACGACGTTGCGGTTCGCGGAGGGGCGCGACACTGGACTCGCGGGCGAAGAGCTGGCCGAGCATCCGATCCGACTGCCGGCCGAGTACTTGCGGGACTTCCGTCTCGAGCTCGGGATGCCGGTGTGGGAGTTCGAGGTCGACGGCGTGAGACTGGAGAAGCGCGTCGTCATGCCGCACGGGCAAAACAGCGTGCACGTTCACTACCGCCGTCTGGACACGTCGGACACGGCGTGCACGCTCGTGCTTCGTCCGTTCGTGCATTTTCGTTCGTACGAGGAGCCGGTGAGCGTCGCGCGTCCGGCGCCGCTCGTCACGCTCGAAGGCACGCGGGTGGAGATCCACCCCGCGACCGAGCTGCCGCCCCTGCGGCTCGACGTCCACGGAGGCGACAAGCCGGTCGCGTTCGCCGCGCACGAGCTGCGCGTGAGCGAAGTGATGTACCGCATGGAGCGTGATCGCGGCTACGAGTCGAAGGGAGAAGTCTGGAGTCCGGGGGAGTTCACTCTTCCATTCTCCGCGGCCTGTGAGGCGACGTTCATCGCGTCGACCGAGTCGTGGGGGGTGATCAGCGCGCTCCCGCCCGACCGCGCGATGACCGCCGAGAGCGAACGCCGGCGAGGGGTGCTGCGGCTCGGCGGAGCGGCCACGCGCGATCCGGTGGCCGCGATGCTGACGCTCGCGGCCGATCAGTTCATCATCTCGCCGGCGGGACGGGTGGAGGACGAAGCGCGGGCCCGCGCGGCCGGCGACGAGGCGCGCACGGTGATCGCGGGCTACCACTGGTTCACGGACTGGGGACGCGACACGATGATCAGCCTCGAGGGACTCGCGCTCAACACGGGGCGCCATCGCGAGGCGGGATCGATCCTCCGGACCTTCGCGTACTACGTGCGCGACGGGTTGATCCCGAACATGTTTCCCGACGGCGCGAACGAGGGGCTGTATCACACCGCGGACGCAACGCTGTGGTTCTTCCATGCCGTGCATCGCTACGTGCAGACGACGAACGACCGGCGCACGCTCGCCGCGTTTCTCCCGAAGCTGCGCGACATCGTGGAGCACCATGTGCGCGGGACGCGCTTCGGCATCGGCGTCGATCCGGCCGACGGGCTGCTCGCGCAGGGAGCGCCGGGTTATCAGCTGACGTGGATGGACGCGAAGGTGGGCGACTGGGTGGTGACACCACGCCGCGGCAAGGCGGTGGAGATCAACGCGCTGTGGTACAACGCGCTGCGCCTGATGGCCGATTGGCATCGTGAAGACGGCGACACGGCGGCGGCCACACAGTTCGACGAGTATGCGGCGCGCGTGCGCGAGTCGTTCAACCGGCGCTTCTGGTACGAGAGCGGCGGCTATCTCTACGACGTCGTCGACGCGGAGAGCCAGGCGGGCGGACCGGATCCGTCGTGCCGTCCGAATCAGATCTTCGCGATCTCACTCGACCACCCGGTGCTCGACGAGTCGCGCTGGGTCCCGGTGCTCGAGACGGTCCGGACGAGACTCCTCACCCCGGTCGGGCTGCGCTCCCTGGCGCCGGGCAGTCCGGATTACAAGGCGCAGTACTTCGGCGATCTGCGGACGCGCGACGCGGCATACCACCAGGGGACGGTCTGGGGATGGCTGATCGGACCGTTCGTCGACGCGTGGCTGCGAGTGCACCCGAACGACCTCGCGGGAGCGCGGGGCTGTCTGACGGGACTCGTGACGCACCTCGACTGGTACGGCGTCGGGAGCCTCGCGGAGGTGTTCGACGCCGAGCCGCCATACACGCCGCGCGGGTGCATCGCGCAGGCGTGGTCGGTGGCGGAAGTGATGAGGGCGTGGTGCAAGACGGCAGGTGACGGCTGACAACACACTGACAACTGACGACCACACTCACGATTACACTGTGGACCGCACTGTCAACCAACAGAGGACAGTGTAAGCTGACAGTCGACAGTAGGAGCTATGAGCTGACAGTGAACGACGAAGGGCACACCGACTTCTGCTCGGTGTGCCCTTCGTATTTTCACTGTCGACTCACAGCTCGCACTGTCGACTGTCAGCTTACACTGTCCTCTGTCAGCTCTGAGTATCAACTCTGAGCGTCAGCTGTCAGTGTAGCCGTCAGTGTTAGTACATCCCGCCCATTCCGCCGCCCGGTGCCGCCGGGGCCGGCTTGTCTTCCTTCTTCTCGACGATGATCGCTTCCGTCGTGAGGAGCAGCGACGCGATCGACGCGGCGTTCTGGAGCGCCGTGCGCGTCACCTTGGTCGGATCGATGACGCCCGCCTGGACGAGATCCTCGTACGTGTCCGTGAGGGCGTTGTAGCCGAACTTGTCGTCCTTGGCCGAGCGGACCTTCTCGAGCACGATCGACCCTTCACCGCCCGCGTTCTGCACGATCATGCGGAGCGGCTCCTCGATCGCGCGGCGGATGATGTCGACGCCGATCTGCTCGTCGCGCTCGTCGAGCTTGAGATTCTTGAGCGCGCGCTGGGCGCGGATGAGCGCCACACCGCCGCCGGGGACGATGCCCTCTTCGACCGCCGCGCGCGTGGCGTGCAGCGCGTCCTCGACGCGGGCCTTCTTCTCCTTCATCTCGGCTTCCGTGGCGGCGCCGACGTTGATCACCGCGACACCGCCGGCGAGCTTCGCCAGACGCTCCTGGAGCTTCTCCTTGTCATAATCCGAGGTCGACGACTCGACCGCGGCCCGGATCTCCTTGATGCGGCCCTGAATCGCCTGCTCGTCGCCCGCGCCGTCGATGATCGTCGTGTTGTCCTTGTCGACCACCACGCGCTTCGCCTTGCCGAGCATCTTGACGTCGGCGTTCTCGAGCTTGAACCCGAGCTCCTCGCTGATGACCTGGCCACCCGTCAGGACAGCGATGTCCTGCAGCATCGCCTTGCGGCGATCGCCGAAGCCCGGCGCCTTGACCGCGGCGACGCGCAGCGTGCCGCGCAGCTTGTTGACGACCAGCGTCGCGAGCGCCTCGCCTTCCACGTCTTCGGCGATGATGAGCAGCGGGCGACCCTGCTGCGCCACCTTCTCGAGCACGGGGAGCAGATCCTTCATCGACGAGATCTTCTTGTCGTGGATGAGGATGAACGCATCCTCGAGCACCGCCTCCATCTTCTCCGGGTCGGTGACGAAGTACGGCGAGACGTAGCCGCGGTCGAACTGCATGCCCTCGACCGTCTCGAGCGTCGTGTCGAGGCCCTTGGCCTCCTCGACCGTGATCACGCCGTCCTTCCCGACCTTCTCCATCGCCTCGGCGATCAGGTTGCCGATCTCGGCGTCGTTGTTCGCCGAGATGGAGCCGACCTGGGCGATCTCCTTCTTGCCGGTCGTCGGGACGCTGATCTTCTTCAGCTCCTCGATGATCGCGGTGACCGCCTTGTCGATGCCGCGCTTGATCGCCATCGGATTCGAGCCTGCGGTGACGTTCTTGAGCCCCTCGCGGAAGATCGCCTGGGCGAGCACCGTGGCGGTCGTCGTGCCGTCGCCCGCGTTGTCGGACGTCTTGGTCGCGACTTCCTTGACCATCTGCGCGCCCATGTTCTCGAGCGGATCGGCGAGCTCGATCTCCTTCGCGACGGTCACGCCGTCCTTCGTCACGGTCGGCGCACCGAACTTCTTGTCGATGACGACGTTCCGGCCCTTCGGCCCGAGGGTGACCTTCACCGCCTCGGCAAGCTTGTCGACGCCGCGCTTGAGCGCCGCGCGCGCATCGGTGTTGAAATGCAGCTCTTTTGCAGCCATGAGATGTCTCCTCTCAGTTGGCGGTGATTACGAAACGATCGCGAGCACGTCGGACTCGCGCAGAATGAGATAGAGGTCGCCCTCGAGGGTGATCTCGGTGCCGCTGTACTTTCCGTAGAGCACCTTGTCGCCGACCTTGACGCTCATGGGCACGAGCTTGCCGTCCTCGTACTTGCCCGGACCGGCGGCGATGATCTCGCCCTGCTGCGGCTTCTCTTTGGCGGTATCGGGGATATAGAGCCCGCCGCGCGTCTGCTCAGTGTCCTCGGTCGACTTCACGACGACCCGATCGGCCAGCGGCGAGATCTTCACGCCGGCCGCGCTCTTGGTGGCCATAAGTGGTGCGCCTCCCTTCTGGAAAAAGCGGTGAATATGGAGTGGCATGGCTTAGCACTCGATTGGGCCGAGTGCTAACAGCCCGTATGATACCCGCCAGCGCGCGGCGGAGCAAGGGCGGGAACGCTAAGGACGGCGAGCGCAGCAAAATGTTGTCGGGCCGTTACTTAGCGAGAGCCGGCCAGGGCGTCACCAGGGTCGCGCCAGCTCGACGCACCGTCCTCTGAAAACCCGACGGCCTGCTCGTTCAGGATCCCAGCAGGCCATACGCCAACTGCAGGCCCCGCAGGGTCAGATACGGATCGACCGCATCGAAGCAGGTCACGAGCGGCGCGAACACCTCGGCCAGGCCGCCCGTCCCGATCACCATCGGACGTTCCGCGTTCGGCCACTCCGCGATGATGCGGCGCACGATCCCGTCGATCGACTCGGCGGCCCCGAACATCACCCCCGCGCGAATGCACTCCTCGGTGCGTTTCCCGATCGCGCGGGCCGGCGCCACCAGCTCCGTCGCGGGAAGCTTCGACGTCCGTCGAAACAGCGTCTCCGCCGAGGTGCGGACGCCCGGCGCGATCACCCCGCCGAGGAAGACGCCGTCGCGCGTGATGCAATCGAATGTCGTCGCCGTGCCCAGGTCGACGACGATCGCGTCGCGCGCGTAGCGACGGCTCGCGACCAGCGTGTTGATGATCCGGTCCGCGCCGACCGATTGTGGCTCGTCCACGGCGAGGGTGATCGGCAGCGGCGAGCGCGCGTCGACGACTTCGATGCGCGGTGCGTCGAGCCATTGCCGGCATGCATCGACGAGCGGGGACGTCACCGGCGGGACGACCGATCCGATCGACACGCCATCCACATCGGACGGCGCGAGCCCCGCCCCGCCGAGCAGACCGCGGAGCAGCACGCCGAATTCGTCGGGGGTGCGAGCGACCTCCGTCGTCACGCGCCAGTGTGCGCGAAGAGTCTCTCCCTCGAACAGCCCGATGGTCGTTTCGGTGTTGCCGACGTCGAAGGTCAGGAGCATGCGAGCGGCTCGGCGAAGAGAAGTGATCCGGAACGATGTGGGGCGATCCGGCCGTCGCCGCTCTCGATGAGAAGCTCGCCGGCGGCGGTAATGCCGACCGCGCGGCCGTGTGCAGGCGACGTCACGATGCGGCCGGAGGCGATGTCGCGCTCCGCCCATCGCCCGAGCTCCGCGGCGGTGAGCTCGCCGTGCGCCGCAACGGCTCGGCGAAGCGCGGGGATCACTGCGTCGAGCGCAGCGAGGCGGCTTGCGCCGGGGGCCAGACCGGCCGCCGTCTCGAGGTCGGGGGCGATCACGTTGAGGCCGAACCCGATCGCCACCCAGTCGGGCGCGCTGGCGCGCCAGCGCGTCTCCACCAGGATGCCCGCGAGCTTGCCGTCACCGGCGTAGAGATCGTTAGGCCACTTCACGGCGACGCGCGCGCCGGCGAGCGAATCGAGGGCTTCCGCGGCATAGAGGCCGCAGCGCAGCGAGAGCACGCCCAGGCCGCTGCCGTCGCCGGGCCGCTCGACCAGCGTCACCCAGACGCCCGCGCCGGACGCCGAGCGCCACTGGCGTCCCTGTCGGCCCCGACCGGCGGTCTGCGCGTCGGCGAGCACCATCGTCCCGGCCGGGGTTCCCTGCGCCGCCAGCCGGTGCGCCTCGTCGAGCGTGCTGCCGATCTCGTCGAACACTTCCACTCGCGGCAGCGCGAGCCGACCCGCGAGTGCCGCGGCATCGAGCCCGTCGTACAGGGTCACGGATGTGTCAGCGAAGGAAGACAAGATAGAACACGACGGCGAGCGCGATCCGATACCAGCCGAACGCCGCGAAGTCGTGTTTCTTGATGTAGCCGAGGAACGACTTGATCGCCGCGATCGCCGTGACGAAGCTGACGACGAAGCCGACCGCGAGGAGTCCGAAGTTCCCCGCCAACGCTTCATGATTCTTCACCAGCTCCAGTCCCGACGCAGCCACCATCGTCGGCACGGCCAGCATGAACGAAAACTCGACGATCGTCCGCTTCGAGACACCGAGGAGCGAGCCGCCGACGATCGTCGCCGCGGAGCGCGACACGCCAGGGATGATGGCGATCGCCTGAAAGAGGCCGATGAGCAGCGCACGCGTGTAGGTGATCTCGGAGAAATCGACTTCCTCGCGATCCGTGCGTGGGAATCGCTCGAAGATGACGAGCGCGATGCCGCCGATCAGGAGCGAGAGCAGGACGACATGGACGTTGCCGAGCAGATAGCCCTTCACGGCCTTGTAGACGGTCAACCCGATGACGCCCGTGGGAATGAACGCGACGACGAGCTTCTTCAGCACATCCCAGTGCCAGAACTTCTTCCAGTACAGCACGACGACCGACAGAATGGCCCCGAGCTGGATGATGATCTGGAAGCTCTTCACGAACTCCGTTTCGGCGAGATGCAACACCTGCGCGGTCAGGATCAGGTGCGCCGTGGACGAGACGGGCAGGAATTCCGTGATACCTTCCACGACGCCGAGGATGATCGCCTGGAGCAGAGACATGCGCGCGGGGGGGAGCGGGGTTCGCTGGCTTGAGAGTGTGTGGACGGGCGACGTTAAGATAGCGCGCGCCGTCCGCCCTGTTCAGGGGACGCGGTCGAGGAGCGCGCGGCGGTAGAACGACTCGTAGCTGGCCACGACCTGATCGAGCCCGAACCGCGCACGCGCGTCCCGGGCGGCGAGCTGGCTCGCGGCCGCCCACCGCGCCGGCTCCGAGAGAAAGCCGACCGCCGCGGCGGCCATGCCGGCGACGTCGCCGACCGGAAGCAGCGCGCCGGTCTCGCCGTCGCGCACGACTTCGGGGAGCCCGCCGGCGTGGGTGCCGATCACGGGGACACCCGTCGCCAGCGCCTCGAGCGCGCTCAGCCCGAACGACTCGTTCTGACTCGGCAGCAGAAAGAGATCGGCGCAGGCCAGGAGCGGCGCGACCGATTCGAGCTTGCCGAGGAAGAAGACCTGGTCGGCCACGTCGAGCCGCCGCGCCTCCTGCTCTGCCTCGACGCGATCGGGACCGTCGCCCACCATCACCAGCGCGCTCGGAATCTCGCGCGCCGCGAGTGCGAAGACGCCGACGACGTCCCGCACGCGCTTGACCGG
>DASXHF010000104.1:0-11974 GCA_036488775.1 Gemmatimonadaceae bacterium
CTGGGTGCCCCGCCACGGATTCCTGCAAGATGCTCGAACGAGCGACCGCCTCGGTCGGCGCGAAGACGACTGATCGCCATGGGACGGGAGCCACTCTAATTACTGTATTAGTAGCTAATAAAGTATAATTAGCCGCTACCCCAACCCGCTGCTGAGGGAAGGGGTGGATACTACCGGCCTATAAGCCGGGTTCTGTCGGGTGTTGCCACCCGGACGGTCATTCCTCTAGGAGCGCGGTCGCCCGCGCTCTCGAGCAGCCTACCCGCAGCGTCTTGGTCGGAGCGGGCCGCTCCTCGCTGCCTATTTGGCCTTGCTCCCACTGGGGTTTGCCGAGCCGCCGCCGTTACCGACGGCGCGGTGGGCTCTTACCCCACCGTTTCACCCTTGCCTGAGCCCACGGATGGGCCATCGGCGGTCTGTTCTCTGTTGCACTGTCCGTCGGTACCTGTCGGCACCGCCCAGGCGTTACCTGGCAGTGTGCCCTGCGGAGCCCGGACTTTCCTCGAGCGTGCACGCACGCTCGCGACCATCCGGCCGGTAGCATCCACAGGAAAGATAATCGAGAGCTCATGACGCATCCATGACGCTCGGGTACTAGGCTCGCGGAGAGTGCAGACGCGATGCGGCGTGGCGCACTCCAAGCCACTCCCAAGGAGCCCTCCAATGCCCCAGGATAACAAAGCCACCACATCTCTCCTCCCGATCGCGACCCTTCTCACCGCCGCAGAGCGGCCGCGCGTCGACGCGGCCGGCGAGGGCTACTATCGGACGCTGCATCGAGAATCCGTGGACGATCTGATCCGCGACCTCAAGTCAAAGCAGGTCCACGCCGTGCTGGTTTCCGTGACCTGTGGTGGTGCTCAGGCCCCCCGCGTGGCCTCCCTGGTCCGGGAGTTTCCTCGAATTCCGGCGGTTGCACTCTTGAGTGAGTTCGAGGCCAAGACGCCGCATGCCGTGCTCGCTCTGGGGCAGAGTGGGATCCGGCGCTTGGTCGACGTCCGCCAACCAGCGGGATGGCGCGAGTTACGCGGCGCCCTCATGGCAGACACCGGGGACAACGGACAGCGCAGTGTGCTCAGTCAGCTTGCCACGGATCTCGCTGGAGCACCCGACGACTGCTGGCGCTTCTTCGAAGTGCTGTTCACCTGTTCACCTCGCATCGGCAACGTCCGACAGCTCGCGTGTGAGCTCGACGTCCTGCCCAGCACGCTGATGAGCCGGTTCTTTCGTGCCGGCATCCCGGCCCCGAAGCGATACCTGGCGTTGGCCCGCCTGGTCAGGGCAGCCCGTCTCTTCGAGAATATGGGCTTCTCGATCGCAAACGTCGCCAACCACATGGATTACAGCTCTCCACAAAGCTTTGGGCGACATGTTCGAACACTGCTCTTGATGACGGCCGGCGACTTCCGCCACCGCTACGATGGCGCAGGCATGTTTCAGCGGTTTCGAGAGGAGCTCGTGATACCCTATCTCAGTGCGCTGCGAGTGCTTCGCCCGTTGACGGCTCCGGCCGGCTGGGTGAGTGAGTCGCGGATTGCTCCCCGGAAAGTGCGGAAGCGCCGGTCGCTGCCGTCGTCACGGCGAACCGGCTGACCGACAGCCTCAGCCGGTCAGCGAGGTCCACCAGCTGACGCGACGTGGCACTCAATCCCTCCAAGGCCGTCGTCTGCTGAGTGGCGGCTGCCGATGCAACCTCGGCACGTGTCGAAGCCTGTGTCGCGACACTTTCGACGCCAGCCATCGTCGCGGTCAGCGTCTCCATCGTCGTGGACTGCGAGCGACTGACACTCGCAGTCTCGGCGACGAGATCCGCGATCTGCCGGATCCCCTCGAGGATGGTGCCCAGCGCCCGGTCGGCTTCGTTCGCGATACCGCCGACGTCTCGAACGTCGCGCTCACCCTGTCCGATGGCGGCAACTGCAGCAGCGATATTATCGCGCACGACGCCGATCGTATCGGCAATCTCCTTTGCCGCGCGCCCGCTCTCTTCAGCAAGCTTTCGGACCTCTTCGGCAACGACCGCGAAGCCCTTGCCATGCTCTCCGGCGCGCGCGGCTTCGATCGCTGCGTTCAGCGCCAATAGATTCGTCTGCCGCGCAATTCGCGATACTGTGTCGACGAACTCGTTTACACGATCGGAGCCGTTTCCGAGTGCACCCACCGTCGCTCCGGCGGTCCGCACGCGATCGCTGATGGTGACGAGCGCCGCCGACGCACGCCCGATCGCATCTCGACTGGTTTCGGCCGCCCCTACCAGGTTGCGAGCGCTGGCCTCCATTTGCTCCGAGCGATTCCGGAGCTGCTCGGATGCACCCATTGCTTCGATGGCGTGGCGGGCACCGTCCTCGGCATACCGACGTTGAGAGCCCAGCTGCGCCGTCAAGCTAAGCGCTGTTTCGCTGAAGTCTGCACCACTCGCCGACAGGGTGCCGGTAGCGGACGCAAGCTGCTCGGCCAGTGCGGCGACCTCGTCGGCTTCTCGCTGGACCGTGCCAATGAGAAGACCTAGAGAGCCGAGCATGTGGTTGAAGCTGTGCTGAAAGAGTCCGAGCTCGTCGGCATACCGTGCATCTGCCCGAGTGAGCAGGTTGCCATGTTCAGCTTCGGCCATGACGCGCCGAGTGTGGTGGATTCGTCGGATGAGACGGGAGGCAATCGGCACCACCTGGGAAGCGACGACCAGTAGCAGCAAGGCGATCACCAGGACCCACCACCGTGCCGCATCGGCCCCGGCAGGCACGCTCATCAATCGGACACCAGCAAATGCCACGGCCGACGCAGTCGCGGTGAAGAACCCGAGCGCCTTTCCCCGATCGAACGAGTACGGGACGATCACTAGGAAATAGAGGATCGCGAGCCCGTCCTGTGCCATGACGCCAACCACGGCGCTGACGAGCGCAACGTCGAGAGTTGCGACCGCATAACGTGTCCACCAAACGGCCCGGTGGACGCGGGTTGCTAGGGCAGTTATGGTCGCATTGGCCACGAGCGCGATGCCGCTGATCAGCAGGACGGTCGCGACGGAGGTGGGCGCCACGCCGGTGAGCGTGCCAACCAACCCTGCACCGCCGAGTACCGCGGTCAGCACATATCGACGCCGAGCACCGAGCCGGAAGGTGAGGACGTCCTTCGCTCGGTCTTCGTTCGAAGGATCGAACGGGGTTGTGGGCATGGGCAGGTCGACCATAGAGTGATCCGAGAGGAAGCGTAGCGTGCCGGTCGGAAATGTCAGGCCGGCCAAAAGAGCGGTCAAGCAGACGCTGATCGAGATGGCAAGCTTGCTGCATTATGCCGGCATCGGTGACTATCGAATCGGAACTTGCTCGCCAGGCCTCAGCCTCAATGCGCACCGTGGAGCGTCCTTCGTCGGAATCCGACGCCTTCAGGGCGCTCTTAGAGCACTGCGGGGCGCAGCTCGAACAGGCAGCTGAGACGCTCGCTCAACGCTGGGAAGAGCAGTCCCGGACTGTGGAGCTGCGCGAGAACGACGATCAAGCCCGGGCGGATCGGGTGGACATGGGTACCGCGCTCGTGCGCGCCCTTGGGCGCGCCCTGGTCTCCGACGCGGGGACGTCCGAGGACGCAATCTCGATGGGCCTGCTGTATGGCGCTGATGCCTTCTCGCAAGGCGCCTCACTACATCATATGCTCAAGGGCTTGGATCTCCTCGAGGCTATGGTGCTGTTCGCGACGGAGGCTGATCTCGCGTCGCGCAGATGGGAGGGGCTGGGGCTTGCTGCGGGTGTCCAGCTCGCCCGCCGTCTTCGACGTTTTCTCTCTCTCTCGATCATGGCTGCTGCCAAGGGCTATACTCAGGCAGCGACCGACGAGATGCGAGACCGCTTCCGGCGTCTTCGTCACGACCTCCGGAATCCGCTCGGCACGATCAAGAGCGTGCTTACCCTGATGGACGACCAGTCGGTACCGGAAGACGCGCGCGCTCATCCGCGCTTTCGCGTCATGGCGTCGCGCAATGCGCACACGCTCGACGACCTGATCGCGGCGCGCCTCAGCGATGTGCAGGCAATGCTCCCGTCACTCCCGCGTCAACGGGTGTCCCTGCGCACGATTGCCTGCGGTGTTCGCCGAGAGCTACGCGCTGAAGCGGACGCCCGTGGCGCAACGATCGTCATCGACGCGGACACCACACGCGTCCGGGTCGACGCCATCGGGCTCGAGCTCCTGCTTCACGAGCTTCTCCACGGGGCACTGCGAGAAGCCGAGGAAGGTGAGGAGCTACATATCGTGTTCGGGCCGATCGAGCGCACGCGCGTCACCGTTCGTCTCGAAGGTGGCACGAGGGGAAGTCCGATCCGCGACGCACGAGCTCTCTCCCGGTTGACCGCGCTGGCAACACGCGTGGGCGCCGCGCTACGGCACTCCGATGCCATCGTGCTTGAACTTCCCGTGCATGATCTGGAAAGTGACGTCGGCATCGTGGCCGCTCCGCCCGCGGACGTCGCCGTCAACGCGGCTTCCACAGAGCTAGGAGCGGGGAAGTCGCGCTACGACATCGGAAGCGCGAGCGAGCGAGACGACAGACAATCCCGCGTCGAGTAGCGCCTCCCGCCCGCCTTCTTCGCGATCGACGAGTGCGAGCACGCCAGCGACGATGCCACCGGCATTTGTCACGGCCTCGGCAGCCCGCAGCGCGGACCCACCGGTCGTGATGACGTCCTCTACGACGGCGACGCGGTCGCCAACCTGAAACGGGCCTTCGATCAACCGCCCCGTTCCGTGCGCCTTCGCCTCCTTGCGCACCGTGAACGCGCGAAGAGGAGACGCGGTGCCAGCGCTTGCGTAGGCGATCGCGTAGCTCACCGGGTCGGCGCCGAGCGTGAGTCCGCCGACCGCCGCCACGTTCCACCCGGATGAGCGCAGGGCCCTCAAGCCAAGCGGTCCGATGAGCGCCAGCCCCTCGGGACTCATTGTGGTGAGGCGCGCGTCAATGTATAACGTGGATTGTCGCCCGGACGCGAGCGTGAAGTTTCCGCGCCGCGCGGAGCGCTCGGCGAGCAAGGTGACGAGATGGTCGTGATCGGACATACGCGTGGCAGACGTTAGCGGGACTGCAGACGGGGGGCAATCACTCGAGCGCGAGCGAGTTGGGTTCGGGCTGCTCTCGAGATTCATCGGCGCGGTCTTCCTGGTCCTGTTGGGCGGGCTGCTGCTTCTCGATCGTGCCCTCCTCCGGGCCAATCGCAATCAAGCGCAACTCGATGCGAAATCGGCGGCGCTGCTCGCCGAATCATTCATCGCGTCACACGCGGTGCTGCTTGATCGCGTTACAGAGCTGGCCGGGCATACGCCGCAGAAGGATAACACGGTGACGTCGGCGACCCTGGCCCAACTCATGGCCGTCGCGCCTGGCGCACGACAGGCCTGGGTCATCGACAGCTCTGGCTACTCTCGGCTGAGCGCGACCATGCCAGGCGGTCGTGTGCCCCCACCCCCGCCGCCTGACTTGCTGCGGCGGGCACGCACCGTAGAGCATCCACTCGTAACAGTGGCGCGGGCGACGCCTCAAAGTGCATGGATCACACTGGTACGCCGTCTCGAGTCGCCGACTGATCCTGCCGTAGTTGGCGTCGTCGTCGATGGCGATTCGCTGAAAGCCCTTCTTGAGCGGACGTATCCGGACTCCCGCCTCTCGCTCGTCGTGCTATCAGGGGGTGATACTATCGCTGCGTTAGGCGACGCGAGCCGGAGCGCCGAGGCGATCAACGATCGCGTGCTCACCACGATGCGGCTGCCGAACGGTGGCTCGTGGACGGTGGTCGCCACTCACGCTCTCACGTCGCGATCGCTGCGCTGGGGCCTGTGGACGCTGGGCGTGCTGGGCATCGTGTTCGTGGCAGCCGGGCTGTTCCGTGAACAGCAGCGCGCCATTCAAGTAGCGGATCGCTCGATGGAGCTCGAGCGCCTCTACAGCGACGTCAAGCGTGCCAACCAGGCGAAGAGCGAGTTTCTCGCCAACGTATCCCACGAGCTCCGGACACCGCTCAACGCCATCGTCGGCTTCGTTGAGCTCCTACGCGATGGGTTCTATGGCGATCTGTCGCCGAGGCAGGTTCCGCCGGTCGATCGAATTGCCGCGTCGGCCACCCATCTGCGGCATCTCGTCGACCAAGTGCTCGACATTGCCAAGATCGCTGCGGGGCGCCTGGAGGTGCACGCGGAGACGATCGTGCTGCGGCCGTTCGTGTTGAACGTAGCGAGCGAGCTCGAGTCCCTGGTGAGCGAGAAGGGGCTCGCCTTTTCAATCACGGTCGGGGCATCGCTGCCGCGCGTTCGGACGGATCCGACGCACCTGCGGCAGATTCTCATCAATCTCATCGGTAACGCGGTCAAGTACACGCCCACGGGTACCGTGAGCGTCCGGGCGCGCCTCGTTGGCGCTCCGCCGGGCACGAATGCGCGGCTCACGCCAACTCGCATTCCGACGCCGACGGGAGAGGAGGCGACGACGTCGACGCTGCTCGCGCGCGCGCCCAAGAGCGGCACCTGGGTCGCGCTGCAAGTCGTCGACAGCGGCGTCGGCATCGCGGCGAGTGATCTCGAACGAATTTTCGACGAGTTCGAGCAGGTCAACGCCGGTCCGCGCGGCGACTCGATGCAACGGGGGACCGGCCTCGGTCTCGCGATCTCGAGACGGCTCGCGCGGCTGCTTGGCGGAGACATCAGCGTCGAGAGCGAACTCGGTCGCGGGTCGACTTTTACCGTGTGGCTCCCCGTGAACCCCGCCGATCTGACACGTGACCGTCCGAGTCAAGCACCAGGCGTGTCCACCAACGCCGCCGCCCCGGCGACAGGCTGACTTCAGCGCAGAAAAATCTTCTTCACGCGATCCAGCAGACCCGGTGCATCGGCAGGAACGGTCGTGTCAGACAGCGCGGTCTGCAGTGCCATCGCGAAGGCGACCGTGCTCTCATAGCGTTGCCGTGGATCCTTGCTCAAGGCGCGCATGACGACGAGTTCGACGCTCACGGGAAACCGCAGATTGGGGCGCGCCTCGTTCAACGGGATCGGCGGCTGGGATAGCAGCTGGGAAAACATCTCTCGTGGCGTCTTCGCCGTGAACGGCAGGCATCCCGTCAACATCAGATACGCGATCGTCGCCAGGCTGTATTGGTCAGCCGACGGAGAGACGAGCTCACCGGAGAGCGCTTCCGGCGCGACGTACATCAACGTGCCCACGAAGAAGCCTGCTCGTGTGAGGCGTTGTTCGGGAGCCATGTCCGTGTCGGTCGCGATGCCGAAGTCGAGGAGCTTCACCTGCCGTGTGGTCGGCTCGTACATCACGTTGTCCGGCTTGAGGTCGCGATGAACGATCCCGACCTTGTGCGCGGCATGGACCGCGTCGGCGATCTGCGTGACGATGCTCGCGACCTCGTCGGCCGGCAGCGGAGCGTGGGCCTTGACATACTTTTCGAGCAGCTCACCAGCGGCCCACTCGATGGCGAGGAAATGCATCCCCGGCGTGGCCTCGCCGACCTCGAGCGTGCGAACGACATTCGGGTGCTGCACCCGTTCGCCGTAATGTGCCTCGCGTACGAAGCGGGCGATGGCGGTCCTGTCGCTGCGGAGCTTCTCGCGCAGCACCTTCACCGCCACGACGCCATGGGTCGGATGTTCGGCGCGGAAGACGGCCGAGGTTCCTCCCTCGCCGATCTCGCTCCGGATGACGTATCCCGCAAGGGTCTGACCGACCAGCATCTCTTTCGGCACGCGGCGAAGGTAGCGTCTTGCCGGCGGGCGTGGCAAGCGAGGGCAGCCCGCCGAGGCGCCGCCACCGCCCGTGCGCGCGACCACGCGCGTCGTGGCGAACCGGCGCTGGTTGCTTGACAAAGAATCAAGTTGCACCTATATAAGCGCCGCACGCCGTGTGGGCGTGCCCAGCACCACGTAGTGCAGGATCGATTCACTCCGTTGGAGGCAGCTCGCAATGGCCAGAGGGAAAGTGAAGTGGTTCAATGACGCCAAAGGCTACGGCTTCATTGAGCAGGAGGGGGGCGAGGACGTGTTCGTGCACTTCTCCGCAATCGCGATGGATGGCTTCAAGACGCTCGCCGAAGGGCAGGAAGTCGAGTTCGAGATCCAAGCGGGCGCCAAGGGGCTTCACGCCGCCAACGTGCAGCGCGTCTGATCTCACACGCACGACGCATCTGACCGTGCAACCGCCTGCCCCGTGGCAGGCGGTGCTGTTTCGGACGCATCCGTGCTCGTGCGGCGGTATCGCGTCGTGCGTGCACGCTCTATGCTTCGCGCAGGCGGCAGAGGCCACCTTCGGCGCCGCCTCGACCTGCCCGGTCGTCCGTTTGCCGGTCGTCCGTTCGCGGATGACCTCTCGCCGCGCGTTCCGTGACTGATCCGACTTTCTCCATTCCGCCGACGAGCCGTCCCGAGGTGCCACGGCTCTTCCTCGTCGACGGCTACGCCCTGATCTACCGCGCGTTCTTCGCCCTGATCGCGCGCCCCCTGACGACAGCGCGCGGAGAGAACACCTCGGCGGCGTGGGGCATCGTCAACTTCCTGCAACGGCTTCTCGCCACTCATCAGCCGGAGTATCTGGGCTGGGTCCACGATTCGGGCCTTAGCTTTCGTCACGAGCGCTACCCCGCCTACAAAGCGACGCGCGAGAAGCTGACGGAGGAGCTCCAGTCGGACTTCGACACCGGCATGGAGCGGATCTGTCAGCTGCTGGAGGCATACCGGATCCCCATCCTCTCGCTGCGCGGTTATGAGGCAGACGACGTGATCGGCACGCTTGCCAAGCAAGCCGTCGACGAACGGGTCAACGTCGTGATCATCTCGGGCGATAAGGACTTTCAGCAACTCGTCCGACCGGGCGTGTGGCTGCTCAATCCGGGTCGGGGCGGACCGGCCAGCGTCGAGGAACAGTGGGTCTCCATCGAAAACGGCGCGGAGCGGCTCGGTGTCCCACCCGAGCACGTCACCGACTATCTCGCCCTCGTGGGGGATTCGTCCGACAATGTGCCGGGTGTGAAGGGGATCGGCGACAAGACGGCGCGGGAGTTGGTGAATGAGTACGGCGACCTCGACGCCATCCTTCGTGCCGCGCCGACACTGGCCAAGAAGCGTCCGCGCGAGGCACTCCTGGAACAGGGGGATCTGGCTCGGCTCTCGAAGGAATTAGTAACGATTCGTGACGATTTGCCGGTCCGGCTTGCGCTGGACGAGATGCGCGTACGGGATCCGGATGTCGCGCGCCTGCGCCAGCTGTTCGTGGAGCTCGAGTTCAGCTCACTGGCGCGTTCGCTCGGCGATACCGCGGCATCGGCTACCGCCGCAACGGCACCTGGTGCGCCGACGGGGGTCCCCGAGGCGACCCGGCCGTCCGCCACCTACGTGACGGTCGATACGACGGCCGGGCTCGAGCGGATGATCGCTCGGGCACGAAAGGCCCCCTACATCGCGCTCTCCACCGAGACGATGATCGAGCCGGACAGTCCACAACCAGTCGACCCTCTCCGGTCGACGCTTGTCGGGATGGCGATCGCGGTGGCGCCCGGCGAGGCATTCTATCTGCCACTGCGGCATCGGCAGTATCAGTCGGTCCAAGGCGATCTCCTGGTCGACAACGCGCAGCCGGGGAGCGGCGCCGGTGACGCGAGCGCCCCAGAACCGAAGAGACCGCGCGCGAAGACCGCCAAGGCAAGCGAGCCGACAAGCATCGCGGCCCGTATGCTGGCGACCGGCGTCCCGTCGGTGAAGAACCTGCCATCGCTCGACGATCCCGCGATGGCGCCGCTCCGCGCACTACTCGAAGACCCGGCCATACCGAAGGTGGCGCAGGACGCGAAGTCTGCCCTGCTCGTGCTACGACGCGCCGGCCTGACGCTCGGCGGGCTCGTCTCCGACACGATGCTGGCCAGCTACGTGCTCGATCCGGGGAGGCGCTCTCATAACCTGGATCTGCTCGCGCTCGAGTTCCTCGACCACACGATGACGACGTATGTGGATCTCTGTGGCAAAGGCAAGAACGAGGTGCCGTACGATATGGTCCCGGTCGCCTGCGCGCGTGACTATTCCTGCGAAGACGTCGACGTGACTTGGCAGCTCGAGCAGCGATTCAGGCCACAGCTCGAGGCGCAGCAGATTTATGACCTCTACCGTGACGTAGAAGTGCCCCTCGTCGGGGTCCTCGCCGATCTCGAATGGGCGGGCGTCGAGATCGATCGTACGTGGTTTGCCTCGCTCAAGGAGCGCTTTGCGCGCGAGCGACGACGGGTGGAACAGGAGATTTACGTGAGCGCGGGCGGAGAGTTCAACATCAACTCGAACCCCAAGCTGCGCGAGGTGCTGTTCGAGCGGCTCAAGCTTCCGATCATCAAGCGGACCGCTACTGGCCCATCCACCGATGCCAGCGTGTTGCAGGAATTGGCCGAAGCAGGCCATGAGCTTCCGGTGTTGCTCATGGAGTATCGCGAGCTGTCGAAGCTCGAGAGTACCTACATCGATGCTCTGCCGGCACTCGTCAATCCCCACACGGGCCGGCTGCACACCTCGTTCAACCAGACGGTTGCGGCGACCGGCCGGCTCTCATCGAGCGACCCCAACCTCCAGAACATTCCCATCCGTCGAGAGCTTGGCCGGGATATCCGCCGTGGCTTCGTGCCGCGGAAAGGGTGGCTCCTGGTCTCGGCGGATTACTCACAGATCGAGCTTCGCCTGCTGGCTCACCTATCGAACGATCCGGCTTTCGTCACCGCGTTTCGCTCGGGTGGGGATATTCATCGACAGACGGCAGCGCTGATCTTCGATGTCCCCATCGACGCCGTCACTTCGGAGATGCGTGGACGCGCCAAGACGATCAATTTCGCGACGATCTATGGGCAGGGGCCCCACGCCTTGTCTCGCCAACTGAAGATCTCGCACGCCGAGGCGAAGGCGTTCATCGAGCGCTACTTCGAACGCTTCCAGCGGGTTCGCGAATATCTGGACTCGATGGTCGAGTATGCGCGCGAGCACGGATATGTGGAGACTATCTTCAAGCGCCGCCGCTACATCCCAGAGCTGCGCGATCGCAACTTCAACATCCGAGCGTTCGGCGAACGGACCGCAGCGAACTCGCCGATTCAGGGCTCAGCGGCGGATCTGATCAAGATCGCCATGATCCGCATTCGAGATCGGTTGTTGGCGGAGCGTCTGAACGCCCGCATGCTGCTGCAGGTACACGACGAACTGGTCTTCGAGGTACCCGGCCCAGAGTTGGAGGCCGTCACGACCCTCGTGCGGGCTGAGATGGAGCACGCGGCGACCCTCTCCGTCCCGTTGGTGGTGGACGTCGGCGCCGGAAGCAACTGGCTCGAAGCGAAAATGGGATAGCGACGCGCGTTGCGGACCGCTTCAATCGGTGGCATTCCTCTCTCGTACGTCGGTCACGTCGCATCACGCTCACCGGCCAACCAGGATACTCCGTGTTGCTGCGCCATCGTCTCGCGTTTACGCTGATCGAGCTGCTGGTCGTGATCGTGATCGTCGGTATCATCGCCGCCATCGCGATTCCGAAATTCTCCAACACAAAGGGCAAGGCGAATGCAGCCGCGCTACGCAGCGACCTGCACGGGCTCGCGGTGGCGCAGGAGGCGTACTTCTACGAGAAGCACGTCTACGCCGGCGATACCTCGGAGCTGAATTTCAGCACATCACCAGGGGTGACGATCTCGATGACTGCCCCACCGACCGGTGGCTGGGTTGCCACGGCGACACATCCACTTGCGGTCCCGCGGCAGTGCACGCTGTTCTACGGCAACATGACCCCGCCGCCGCCGGCGCAAGTGGAAGGTGTGCCCGCGTGCCAGTAATCCGGATCGACGCTCGTTGATGTCGGTCGAATGGGGGGCCGGTTCCTCGTCCTCACCGGACAGCAGCGAGGATCCTCGGCCGTATCGAGAGTATGCGCTGCGTCGAGAGGGGATGATCCATGCCATGGAGGGCGGGCTCTGGCTGC